>NZ_JBBUTG010000006.1:0-311531 GCF_038066555.1 Ideonella lacteola
CTGGTGAAGTCGGTGATCAGGTCTGAGGCGAGGGCGGTGGTGAATGCGAAGATGTCGGCGCCTGCGCCGCCGGTCATCCGGTCGGCGCCGGCCTTGCCGTCGATCACGTTGGCAGACCCGTTGCCCACCAGCACGTTGGCGCTCGTGTTGCCGGTGGCCGAGGTCGCGGTGCCCGTCAGTGTCAGGTCTTCCACCTCTGTGGCCAGCGCGCAGGACACCGACGACCTCACCAGGTCGTGGCCCCCGTTGGCCAGTTCGACGACGCGGTCGCCGCTGATGTCGATGATGTAGGTGTCGTTGCCCGCCCCACCGGTCAATGAGTCGGCACCGGCGCCGCCGTTGAGCACGTTGGCGGCTGAGTTGCCGAGGATGGTGTTGACCAGAGCGTTGCCGGTGCCGTTGATGGTGGAGGTTCCGGTCAGCGTGAGGTTTTCTACCTCGGCCTGCAGCGTGAAGCTGATGGACGATTCGACGAGGTCATTGCCACCGCCAGCGACTTCGATGGTCTTGTCGCCGGTGTTGTCGACGACGTAGGTGTCGTTGCCGGCGTCGCCGGTCATGGCGTCAGCGCCGGTGCTGCCATTGAGGACGTTGCTGGCCGAGTTGCCGGTGAGCGTGTTCGCCAGCGAGTTGCCCGTGCCGTTGATGCCCGACGTGCCGGTGAGGGTGAGGTTCTCGACCTCGGCGGCTAGCGACCAGCTGACGGACGACTTGACCGAGTCGGTGCCGCCGTCGGCGAACTCGATGGTCTCGTCGCCGGCGTTGTCGACGACGTAGGTGTCGTTGCCGTTGCCGCCGGCCATGGTGTCGGCGCCGGTGCTGCCATTGAGGACGTTGATGGCCGAGTTGCCGGTGAGTGTGTTGGCCAGCGAGTTGCCGATGGCGTTGATGGCGGACGAGCCGGTGAGCGTGAGCTTCTCGACCTCGGCGGCCAGCGACCAACTGACGGACGACTGAACCGAATCGGTGCCGCCGCCAGCTACCTCGATCGTCCTGTCACCTAAGTTGTCGACGATGTAGGTGTCGTTGCCGGCGCCGCCGGACATCGTGTCGGCGCCGCCTGCGCCATTGAGGTAGTTGTTGGCCGAGTTGCCGGTGAGCGCGTTGGCCAGCAAGTTGCCGGTGGCGTTGATGGTGGCGCTGCCGGTGAGGGTGAGGTTCTCGACCTCGGCGGCCAGTGCCCAGCTAATGGACGATTGAACTGAGTCGGTGTCGCCCCCCGCGACCTCGATCGTCTTGTCGCCGGCGTTGTCGACGACGTAGGTGTCGTTGCCGGCGCCGCCGGTCATCGTGTCGGCGCCTGCGCCGCCGTCGAGCACGTTGCCGGCCGCGTTCCCTGCGATGGCGTTGGCCAGCGAGTTGCCGGTGCCGTTGATGGTGGCCAAGCCGGTGAGGGTGAGGTTCTCGACCTCGGCAACCAGGGACCAGCTGATGGACGACCTAACCGAATCAGTGCCGCCGCCAACGACTTCGATCGTCTTGTCGCCGGCGTCGACGAGGTAGGTGTCGTTGCCGGCGCCGCCAGTCATCGTGTCGGCACCTGCGCCGCCGTCGAGCACGTTGCCGGCCATGTTGCCGACTATGGCGTTGGCCAGTGAATTGCCGGTGCCGTTGATGGCGACCGCGCCGAGCAGGGTGAGGTTCTCGATCTCGGCTTGCAGCACGAAGCTGGCGAAGGATTGCACGAGATCCGTGCCACCGTCGGCCACTTCGATCGTTTTGTCGCTGGTGTTGTCGGCGATATAGGTGTCATTGCCCGCGCCTCCGGTCATCGTGTCCACCCCGGCGGCGCCGTCGATGACATTGGCGGCCGAATTGCCGGTGATGGCATTGGCCAGCGCGTTGCCGATGCCGTCGATGGCGCCCGAGCCGGTCAGCGTCAGCCTCTCCAATTCGCCTTGCAGCGCGAAGGTGACGGACGCCTGCACAGCATCCAGGCCACCGCCTGCCAGTTCGATCACGCTGTCACCGACGTTGTCGACGATGTAGGTGTCGCTGCCCGCGCCGCCCGTCATGGTGTCCAAGCCGGCGCCGCCGTTGATCACGTTCTGTCCGACGTTGCCCACGATGGCATTGGCCAAAGCATTGCCCGTGCCGTTGATGGCCGCCGAGCCGATGAGGGTGAGGTCCTCGACTTCGTCCTGTAGCGTGAACTCGACAGACGACACGACACGATCGTGGCCCCCGTTGGCGACCTCGATGGTCAGGTCGCCCGCGGCGTCCACGATATAGATGTCATTGCCGCCACGGCCTTCAAGCGTGTCCGCGCCTGCACCTCCGTCGAGCGTGTTCGCCCCGGCGGTGCCTGCCAGTGAATCGGCTTGTGCGCTTCCGATCACGGCTTCGAACCGGCTAAGCGTGTCCTGCCCCGCACCGCCTGTGGCCTGCGCCGTAGACTGGTCCAGGTCGACGGTGACACCCGTGGTCGCGCCCGCGTAGCTCACGGCGTCCACGCCGCTGCCGCCATCGAGAACGTTGTCGCCGGCGTTGCCGATGATGGTGTTGTCGCCGGCGTTGCCGATGCCAGCGATGTTGGCGCTGCCGAGCAACTCGAGCACCTCGACGTTGTCACCCATCGTGTGGGTGGCTGCCGTCGAGTAGGTGGTGTCAGTGGCGCCATCGGTCGATTCGACGACCCGATCGCCTATGTCGTCGACTACGTAGATGTCATTGCCCAGGCCGCCGGCCAGCGTGTCCGCTCCGGTGCCGCCGTCGAGGACGTTGACGGCCGCGTTGCCAGTGATGCGGTTGCCCAGCGAATTGCCGGTGCCGTCGACGCTACCGTTGCCGACGAGGACGAGCTGCTCCACATTTGCCGCCAAGGTCAGCGACACCGTGCTGCGGACCGTGTCCAGCCCTTGATCCGCGAGCTCGACGACTTGGTCATTAGCGTTGTCGATCAGGTAGGTGTCATTGCCGGCACCGCCGCTGAGCTCGCGCGAGAAGAGCGGATTGCTGACCACGAAGCTGGATGCCGTGCTGTTCTCATCACCCGGCACGAGGTTCGAACCGTCGCCGCGGAAAACGATCGTGCTGCCGTCATCCGAGAGCGAACACATCATGTTCATCCCATTCGATGCGACGCCCGCGGCGTTCTTCGACACGAGCGCCGTGGTGCCGGAGACCATGTCCTTGACGTAGATGTCTTCGTGATCGTTCGTGTCGTCTTCGGTCAGCACCGCGTCAGACTGGAACACGACATAGCGGCCATCGCCTGAGAGGGAGATGTACTGGACGTAGTTCTGGAAGAACGTGCCGGCGGAGCTCAATGTGCCGGTCGTCATGTCGCGGACATAGACGACATCCCCCATGACGTCGTCGGGCAGCAGGTTCGAAGCGCCACCGAAGGCGACATACCGGCCATCGGCGGAGATGGTGGGGTGCAACTGGTCGTAGGCCTGCGCTTCGCCCTGCCAGTCATCGCTGACGCAGGTGACGGCGCCGGTCTGCAGGTTCTTCAGGTAGATGTCGAAATAGCCGTCGGTGTCACCGCCCACCAGGTCCTGAGTGTCGCTGGCAAAGACGACGAAGCGACCGTCCGCGGAGATCTCTGCGTCGAAGAAGCCTTTCTTGTTGTAGCCGCCGGTGGCCTGGCTCCCACTGCTCGTCGTCGATATGCGCGTGAGCTGGCCAGTCAGCGTGTCCTTCAGGAACACGTCATTCACGCCGTTCGTGTCGTTGCTCACCAGGTTGGTGGCACCGCTAGTAAACACGACGTAGCGGCCATCGGCCGAGATGGAGGCGTTGATCGGCGTGTACGGGTCTTCGCCCGTCGCCTGGGCCCCACTGCTGCTGGTGCTAACCCGAGTCACCAAGCCGGTGTGCAGGTCTTTCACGAAAACGTCCCGGACCCCGTTGGTGTCGTTGGCGACGAGGTGGGAGTCGCCGCTTTCGAACACCACGTACCGCCCGTTCGCCGATATCTCCGCGTTGTAGCCGCCGCCCAGGCTGCCGTCCGGCCTGCTCGACACCAACGAGACCGAGCCATCGACAAGGTCCTTCACGTAGATCAGGTCGAAACCCGTGGGACCGCCATCGCCCAACAGGTCGTTCTGCGCATTGAAGACGACGAAACGCCCGTCAGCTGAGACGCTCGGCTCGCTCGCCGGTGCGTCGTATTGCTGTCCGTCGGCATCGGCATTGACGAATTGCAAGCTCATGTAGGCATGGCTGCCCACCATCAAGTCATCATGGACCGACGCGATCAAGGCACTGCTGTACTGGTTGGCCAGGCTCGCATTGACCAGCATCGAACCGTCGGCGAACTGGACGTTGGTGGTGTTCAGCGACGAGAGCGAACAGCCGATCAACGTAAAACTCTTCGTCTCGCCGACAAAAGTGACCCGGGTGCCCGTCTCATCGATCGTCGGGACGAACGCCGACGCCGAGAGGCCAGCGTCGTTGAAGTTCAGGTGGTCGGTGGACGGGTCGAAGGCGATGTCCTGGCCGTCGACAATCGAGGAATATAGAAACGTGGTCATCGGTGGGACAGGCTGACGCTGGACATGTGCGCCATGCCGTCGATGACCGACAACGCAGACTGGCGCCGCACCGAAGCTCAAGCCCGATCGTTCCCTCCACTTGTCGGACGCTCTTTGGAAAACGCGCCGTGAGCGCTAGTCTACGCACAGTTCGGCCAATGCAACTCCTCGAATTGTTCAGTCGGGGGCCATAACAAGAGACGGCTACGCCTGGAACGAGCAAAGCGTGAAGTTTTTTGACGATGAGGCTCAGGCTTTTTGACGATGAGGCTCAGGCAGAGCGGAGTCCGCTCGCCGGGCCCTTCACGCCAGCCACTTCTCGGCTAGCCTCACCCACAACGCCGCCCCCGGCGTGATCAGCGCGTCGTTGAAGTCGTAGTTCGGGTTGTGCAAGGTGCACGGGCCCATGCCGTGGCCGCTGATGCGGTGGCTGCCGTCGCCGTTGCCGATGACGAAGTAGGCACCTGGTTTTTCGAGAAGGAAGTAGCTGAAATCCTCGGCGGTCATGGCCGGTTCGAACTCGAGTGTGTTGGCTTCGCCAACGAGTTCGCGCATCACGCTGCGCAGGAACTGGGCTTCCCGGGCGTGGTTCACTGTGGGCGGGTAGTTGCGGTGGAACTCGAAAGCAGCGGCGCAGCCGAAGGCGGCGGCGGTGTGTTCGGCGATGTCCTTCATGCGCTGCTCGATCATGTCGAGCACATCGAGGGTGAAGGTGCGCACGGTGCCTTCGACCACGCAGGTGTCGGGTATGACGTTGGTGGCTTCGCCGGTGTGGATCATCGTCACCGAGATCACGGCGGTGTCGATCGGCTTCTTGTTGCGGGTGATGATGGTCTGGAAGGCCTGGACCATCTGGCAGGCCACCGGCACGGGGTCGAGCCCGAGGTGGGGCAGGGCGGCATGCGCGCCTTTGCCCTTGATCGTCACTTTGAACTCGTTGCTGGATGCCATCGCCGGCCCGTCGCAGACGGCGAACTGGCCCGCTTCAAAGCCTGGCCAGTTGTGCATGCCGAACACGGCGTCCATCGGGAATTTGTCGAACAGACCGTCTTTGATCATCTCGCGCGCGCCGCCGCCGCCTTCCTCGGCGGGCTGGAAGATGAGGTAGACCGTGCCGTCGAAGTCGCGGTGTTGGGCCAGGTGTCGTGCGGCGCCCAGCAGCATCGCGACATGGCCGTCGTGGCCGCACGCGTGCATCTTGCCGGGATGCTTGCTGGCGTGCGCGAAACGGTTGTGCTCGGTCATCGGCAGGGCGTCCATGTCGGCCCGCAAGCCGATCGACCGTTGGCTGTTGCCGTTCTGGATGATGCCCACGACGCCGGTCTTGCCGAAGCCGCGGTGGATGGGAATGCCCCAGTCGCTCAGTTGGCGGGCGATCAGATCGGCGGTGCGCACTTCCTGGAAGCACAGTTCCGGGTGGGCGTGGATGTCGCGGCGCAGGGTGGCGATGCTGTCGGCGTCGGCCTGCAGGGTGTCGATGAGGGACATGGCGGCGGAGAAGGTACGGCGCGACGCCGGCGCGGCCGAGCGTCGCGAGACTGGGGTGCGGCGGATGTTACCCGCGGCATTTCCGGGCCGTCGGCGCGCATGGGCGCAGCCCCGCCAGGGGCAGGGGCGCTGTGCCATCATGCTCGGATGTCCGCCGTCGCCAGCCCCGCCGTCCGCATCGTCCGCGCCGCCTGTCCGCACGATTGCCCCGATACCTGTGCCATGCGCGTCACCGTGGAGGGTGACAAGATCGTCCGGGTCCAAGGTGATCCCGAGCATCCGCCCACCCACGGGGCCCTGTGCACCAAGGTCTCCCGCTACGCTGAGCGGGTTGACCACCCGGAACGGGTGCTGACACCGTTGAAGCGCGTGGGGCCGAAGGGCGCAGGGCAGTTCCAGCCCGTGGGCTGGGACGAGGCGCTCGACGACATCGCCAAGAAGTTGGCTGAGATCGCCGCTCGCCACCCCGAGGCGGTGCTGCCTTACAGCTATGCCGGCACGATGGGTTTGGTGCAGGGCGAGGGCATGGCGGCACGCTTCTTCCACCGCCTGGGTGCTTCGCTGCTCAATCGCACGATCTGCGCCGCGGCGGGTGGAGAGGCGCTGCAAATGACCTACGGCGGCAAAGTAGGTATGCACCTGGAGCATTTCGCCGAGAGCCAGCTGATCGTCATATGGGGTAGCAATTCCATTGCCTCGAACCTGCACTTCTGGACGTTCGCGCAGGCCGCCAAGCGCAACGGGGCGAAGCTCATCGCCATCGACCCGCGCAAGACCGAGACGGCGGAGAAGTGCCACCAGCACATCGCGCTGATGCCGGGTACCGATGGCGCGTTGGCGCTCGGTGTGATGCACGAGCTGATCGCGAATGATTGGCTGGATCACGATTACCTCGAGCGGCATGTCGAGGGTTGGCCCGCGCTGCGCGAGCGAGCGCTGCAGTGGGCGCCCGAGCGGGTGGCGGCCGAGTGCGGCATCACCGCCGACGAGGTGCGCGGCCTGGCGCGCGACTACGGCACCACACGGCCTGCCGCCATTCGGCTGAACTACGGCATGCAGCGCGTGCGCGGCGGCGGCAATGCGGTACGCCTGATCGCGCTGCTGCCTTGCCTGACGGGGGCCTGGCGTCACCGAGCTGGCGGCATGTTGCTGTCGGCTTCGGGCTGGAACAAGGCGGTCAAGAACACCGCGGCGCTGGAGCGCCCGGATTTGCTCGGCGGCCGTCGCCCGCGCACCATCAACATGAGCACCATCGGGGACGATCTGCTGCGCGAGTCGTCGCCCGCCTTCGGTCCGAAGATCGAGGCGGTGGTGGTCTACAACAGCAACCCGGTTGCCGTGGCGCCGGAATCGCCCAAGGTGACCGCGGGCTTCCGGCGTGAAGACCTGTTCACCGTCGTCCTCGAGCATTTCCTCACTGACACGGCTGACCATGCCGACTACGTGCTGCCGGCCACCACCCAGCTGGAACACTGGGATGCGCACACCAGCTACGGTCACACCTACGTGCTGCTCAACGAGCCGGCGGTCGCGCCCCGCGGGCAGGCCAAATCGAACAGCGAAATCTTCCGCCTCCTGGCCGCTCGCATGGGCTTCACCGAGCCGTGCTTTGCCGACAGCGACGAGGCCATGGCCCGCGCCGCCTTCGACGACAGCGTGGATCGCGAGCAACTGCGCCGCCACGGCTGGTTCAAGCTGCCGCTTCCCGAGGCGCCGTTTGCCGAGGGCGGCTTTCCCACGCCGAGCGGCCGTGCCATCGCCCAGGCCCCGGGCGTGCCCTTGCCCGATCACGTGCCCAACTATGAGAGCCGTGTCACCGCACCCGCGTTGGCGGCGCGTTATCCGCTGGCGATGATCTCGCCACCGGCGCGCCACTTCCTCAATTCAACCTTCGTCAACGTCAAGAGTCTGCGCGACATCGAGGCCGAGCCGATTGTCGAGATCCACCCCGACGATGCCGCGGCGCGTCAACTGTCCGATGGCCAGGTGGTGAAGGTGTTCAACGATCGGGGCCTCTACCACTGCACCTTGCGCGTCAACCAGCGCGCCCGCCCGGGGGTGGTGAACGGCCTGGGCGTGTGGTGGCGCAAGCTGGGGCGCAATGGCACCAACGTCAACGAACTGACGCATCAGCAGCTCACCGACCTGGGCGAGGCGCCGGCCTTCTACGACTGCCTCGTCGAGGTGGCGGCGCTGTGAGGCCATGCGCCTGCGGAGCTGGTTGATGGCTGGAGCGGCGGGTGTGGCAGGTCTGCTGGCCTTGGCGGCCGGTACCTTGTGCCTGACCAGTGGTTGCAGCTCGATCGGCTACCTCAGCCAATCGGTGGCCGGGCACCTCAGCGTGCTCAACAGCGCGCGGCCCGTGGCCGACTGGCTGAACGAGCCCACGACGGCCGAGCCCGTCAAGGCCAAACTGGCGCTCACCCAGCGCATACGCGACTTCGCCGTCAGCGAGCTGCACCTGCCGGACAACCGCAGCTACCGCAGCTACGCGGATCTGCACCGCACCGCGGCGGTGTGGAACGTGGCAGCCGCCCCCGAGCTCTCGCTCAAGTTGCAGACCTGGTGCTACCCGGTGGTGGGCTGTGTGGGCTACCGGGGCTACTACGACGAGGGGGCGGCCAACGCCGAGGGCGAGGCGCTGAGGGCCCAGGGGCTCGAAGTCACCGTCTACCCGGTCCCGGCGTATTCGACGCTGGGAAAGATGGAATGGTTGGGCGGCGATCCGCTGCTCAACACCTTCATTCAATGGCATGAGGCCGAACTGGCCCGCCTCATCTTTCATGAGCTGGCCCACCAGGTGGCCTATGCCGAGGGCGACACCGCGTTCAACGAGTCGTTCGCCACCGCCGTCGAGCGCCTGGGGGGTGATCGCTGGCTGGACGCCCACGGCAGCGACGCGATGCGCGCCCAGGTGCGGCAAGTCGAGCAGCGTCGCCAAGGTTTCCGGCAGCTCACGCAGGCCACCCGCGCGGCGCTGGATGCGCTGTATCGCTCCGAGCTGGACGAGTCCACCAAGCGCGAGCGCAAGGCACAGTTGATGGCGCAGATGCGGGCGGACCATGCCCGCTTGAAGGCCGAGGCTTGGAATGGCTACGCCGGCTACGACGCGTTTTTTTCCAACGCCAACAATGCCTCGCTGAGCATGCAGGGCGCCTACCTCGATGGGGTGCCGGCGTTCGTCGCACTGTTCGAGCGGGAAGGGCGTGACTTTCCCCGTTTCTATGCCGCTGTCCAGCGATTGGCGGCACTGCCGCGTGCCGAGCGCGACGCGGCGCTGCACAATCTGAGCCCCGCCGCCGAGGCCGCCACAAGCCGGCCACTGGGGCATTGAATCAAACCAACCATGCCAGATATCAAGATTCGCCGCGACCACACCCTGGGCCTCGATAAAGCGCGCAAGGTCGCCTGGAAGTGGGCTGAGCACGTCGAGAAGAAGTTCGAGATGGAGTGCAGCGTGCTCGAGGGCGAAACCAGCGACACGGTGCATTTCAAGCGGTCGGGTGTGTCGGGGTCGATGATCGTCACCGGCGAGCACTTCGAAGTGCACGCCAAGCTGGGCCTGTTGATGGCCGCCTTCGCCGGGCAGATCCAGGCCGAGGTGGGCCGCCAGCTCGATGATGCGCTGGCCAAGGAAGAGGCCAAGGCCAAGAAGGCCTGAGCGACTGAGACTTTTGCCGATACCCGTCTGAACCTCGATATGCCCTCGCTCTCGGTTGCAAATGCTCGCCATAGCCCGCGCTGTGGCTGTGCTTTGCGCCTCGATCCGGGTCGCCTGGGTGCCGCGTTCGCGCACCGCCGAAAAACGCGCAGCCTCTGACGGCTCGGCACGCGCCTCTGGCACCCGCACCGGGCCTCCTGCCATGGGAGGCCGCTTGCCACTTGGGTGGTCACATTTGCTTGCAAGTTCTAGGGCAGTCCCGAGGTTGAGAGTGAAAGCGCTTTCAATCTAGGATGCGACCGCACCCCGGGCAGCCCGAAGAGGCCGTCGTCCATCACGGGTTGCGCCTCGATGGCGCCGTTTGCCGTTCGGGGCATCCATCGACGAGGAGCAAGGTGTGGGTCGATCTATGAAGAAGCTTCGGAACATGCTGGCCCTGGCGGCCGGCCTGGTGGCCGCCCAGGTGGGCTGGGCCGCCGATTGGCAACTGGTCTGGCAGGACGAATTCGAGGGCAGCATCAACCCCGATTGGGTGTTCGAGATCGGCAACGGTGCCGGCGGATGGGGCAACAACGAGCTGGAGTACTACCGCCGAGAGAACGCCACCGTCGAAGGGGGCAACCTCGTCATCACCGCCAAGCGCGAGGATTTCAACGGCTATCGCTATACCTCGTCGCGGATGAAGACGCAGGGCAAGCAAAGCTTCAAGTACGGCCGCATCGAGGCGCGCATCAAGGTACCGCTGGGGTCCGGCCTGTGGCCGGCCTTCTGGGCGCTGGGCAGCAACATCACCCGCGTGGGCTGGCCGGCTTCTGGCGAGATCGACATCCTCGAGCACGTGAACACCGAAGACAAGGTCTACGGGACGGTGCACTGGTCGGCGCCGGATGGCAGCTACGCCTCCTACGGCGGCAACACCACCACCACGCCGCAGGATTACCACGTCTACTCGATCGAGTGGGATCCCACCGCGATCCGCTGGTTCGTCGACGGCACGCAGTACCACGTCATTGATATCACCGATGGCGTGGGCGGCACGGCCGAGTTCCATGAAGACTTCTTCCTGCTGCTCAACCTGGCGGTGGGCGGCAATTGGCCCGGCTTCGTCATCGACGAATCCAAGCTGCCGGCGAAGATGTATGTCGACTATGTCCGCGTCTACCAGAAGCCCGGCGACGAAAGTGGCCTGACCAACAGCTGGGCGCTCGACGACAGCACCAAGGTCATCCGCCACAAGAAGGGGCGTGCCGAGTTGGCCAAGCCAGCCAAGGTGAAGCCCTATGCCGATGCCAACTGGACGATGATCCCCGGCCTGGCCGGCGCGGGCGTTTCGTTCCAGTCTGAGAATCAGCCCGGCTACTTCCTGCGCCACCGCGATGGCGAGCTGGTGCTCGAGCAGAGCGACAACAGCGCCGCGTTCAAGAGCGCCGCCACCTTCTACAAGCGACCGGGCCTCAGCGATGAGTGGGGCAAGTCCTTCGAGTCGTTCGACCTTCCTGGCCAGTACATCCGCCAGAAAGATGGCCTGCTCTACGTGAAGAAGGCCGGCAACGACGCGGCGAAGAAGGCGTCCACCTTCCTGCCCGGTGCGCCACTGGCAGCGGCCTTCGCCACCACGGTCGAGGCCGAGACCCGCGAGTATTTCTCGGGCATCGTCGACGAGCCCTGCTCCGAAGGCGGGCAGGATGTCAGCTCGATCGATGCGGGCGATTGGATGGCCTGGAAGATCAACCTGCCGAGCGCGGGTACCTACCTGGTCGAATACCGGGTGGCCAGCTCGGTCGATGGCGGCAAGCTGCAGCTCGAAAAGGGTGGCGGCAACCCGGTCTACGGGCAGGTCGACGTGCCGAACACGGGCGGCGGCCAGGTGTGGACGACGGTGTCGCACAGCGTGGCGCTGGACGCTGGCGAGCAGTACATCGGCGTCAAGGGGCAGAGCGGCAGCTCCAGCCTGAACTGGTTCAAGATCAGCCGCAAGTACTGACCGCCGGCAGGCGGCCTGAGGGTCGGTTCGAACGGGCGCCGCACGGCGCCCCTTTTTGCTTCCGGTGCGGCTGGACGCGCGGCAAACGTTCAGCAACACCTTTGTTCGCCGGGGCGGCTACGCTGCCCGGCATGCCGCGGCCAGGCCGAGGCGGTTTCCCACAAGACCAAGGAGCATCATCGTGAGGAGAGTTCGACACCTTTTCCTGTTCTTCGCCTTCCTGTTCACCTCCACGCTCGGCTTCGCGCAGGGCTGGAATCTCGTGTGGCAGGACGAGTTCGAGGGCAGCATCGGCCCGGATTGGGTCTTCGAGACCGGCGCGGGGGGCTGGGGCAACAACGAGCTGGAGTACTACCGGCGCGAGAACGCCACCGTCGAGAACGGCGCCCTGGTCATCACCGCCAAGCGGGAAGACTTTGGCGGCGCCCGCTACACCTCGACGCGGATGAAGACCCAGGGCAAGAAGAGCTGGAAGTACGGCCGCATCGAAGCCCGCATATCGGTGCCGCTCGGCTCGGGTCTGTGGCCGGCGTTCTGGATGCTGGGCAGCAACATCACGCAGGTGGGCTGGCCCGCCTCGGGTGAGATCGACGTCATGGAGCACATCAACTCCGAGGCCACGATCTACGGCACCCCGCACTGGGCCGCGGCCGATGGCAGCCACGCCTCGTATGGCGGCAGCACCAACACCACGCCGCAGAACTACCACGTCTACTCCGTCGAGTGGGATGCCAATGCGATCCGCTGGTTCCTCGATGGCGTGCAGTACCACGTGATGGACATCACCAACGGCACCGGTAGCACAGAAGAGTTCCACAAGGACTTCTTCATCCTGCTGAACATGGCCGTGGGCGGCAACTGGCCCGGCTTCAACATCGATGAGTCGAAGCTGCCGGCCAAGATGTACGTGGACTATGTCCGCGTCTACCAAAAGGGTGACGACACCGGCAGCTACAACTCGTGGGCCCTCGAAGGCACGAGCAAGGTGATTCGCCACCAGAACAGCCGCGGACAAGTCGACAAGGCCAGCAACGTTTCGCCCTACCAGGACGGCAACTGGAAGCTGGTGCCCGGCCTGGCCGGTGCCGGCGTGTCGTTCCAGTCGCAGAACTTCCCGGATCGCTACCTGCACCAGCGCAATGGCGAACTCTGGCTCGATGCGAGCGACGGCTCGCAATCGTTCAAGGAGACGGCGACCTTCTACAAGCGCAACGGCCTGTCCAATGCCACCTCCAACTCGTTCGAGGCCTACAGCCTGCCGGGGCAGTACATCCGCCAGAAGGACGGCCTGCTCTTCGTGAAGAAGGCAGGCACCAACAGTGCCAAGAAGGCGGCCACCTTCAAGATGGGCGGCGCACTGCAAGGCGCGTTCTCGACCACCATCGAGGCGGAGTCGTATGCCGACATGTCGGGCATCGCCACCGAAACCTGTGCCGAAGGTGGCCAGGACGTGGGCTGGATCGATGCGGCCGACTGGATCGTCTGGAACGTGGATCTGCCGGCTGCGGGCAACTACAAGGTCGAGTACCGGGTCGCCAGCCAGGCCGGAGGCGGCAAGCTGCAGCTGGAAAAGGCCGGCGGTTCGCCGATCTACGGCGCGCTCGATGTGCCCAGCACGGGCGGCTGGCAGACGTGGAGCACCATCAGCCACACCGTCGCGCTGCCCGCCGGGCCGCAGCAGATCGCCATCAAGGCGATCTCGGGGGGCTGGAACCTCAATTGGCTGAAGATCAGCCAGTGAGCCCCGTGGCCGGTGACCGCCGGCCTTTTTGAGCTCACTGCACACCGAACGGGCGCCTCAGGCGCCCGTTTTTCATGGCTCACCCTTACGTGGTTTGCCTAGGGGGAAAGCGCTTTCACATCACGCCTCTCAGCGCTAGGATCGTCGCGCGGCCGGGACTGAACAACATGAGGGATGGGCGCCAGTCATCTCGGCCGGGTGGCCCCACGGCGGGCTTTCGCGAAAGACGACACATGGAGACAGAGATGAGGAGAGTCAGAGCGCTATTCCTGTTGCTGTGGGGCCTGTGCGCCGCACCATTCGCCTTGGCCCAGAGCTGGCAACTGGTGTGGCAGGACGAGTTCAACGGCAGCATCGGCCCCGATTGGGTCTTCGAGACCGGCAACGGCTCGGGTGGCTGGGGCAACAACGAGCTGCAGTACTACCGCCGAGAGAACGCGACCATCGAGAACGGTGCCTTGGTCATCACCGCCAAGCGCCAGGACTACGGTGGCTTCCGCTACACCTCGACGCGGATGAAGACCCAGGGCAAGAAAAGCTGGAAGTACGGCCGCATCGAAGCCCGCATCGCGATGCCTTCGTCGATGGGCACTTGGCCAGCCTTCTGGATGCTGGGCAGCAACATCACCCAGGTGGGCTGGCCCGCCTCTGGTGAGATCGACATCATGGAGCACGTCAACACCGAGGCCGACATCTACGGCACCGTGCACTGGCAGGCCGACAACGGCAGCTACGCCTCGTATGGCGGTCACACCAACGCGGGTGGCGTGACCAACTACCACGTCTATTCGGTCGAGTGGGACGCCAACTTCATCCGCTGGTTCATCGATGGTCGCCAGTACCACGTCATCGACATCACCAACAACGCCGGCGGCACTGACGAGTTCCACAAGGACTTCTTCATCCTGCTGAACATGGCGGTGGGCGGCAACTGGCCCGGCTTCAACATCGACGAGTCGAAACTGCCCGCCAAGATGTATGTCGACTATGTGCGGGTCTACCAGAAGACTTCGGGCGCGTTCTCGACCACCATCCAGGCCGAGAGCTGGGCCAACATGATGGGCGTGGCCACTGAAGCCTGCTCGGAAGGCGGCCTGAATGTGGGCTGGATCGACCCGAACGACTGGATCGTCTGGGATGTCAACCTGCCGAGCTCCGGCACCTACAAGGTCGAGTACCGCGTGTCGAGCCTCAACGGCGGGGGCACGTTGCAGTTGGAACGCGCCGGTGGCACGCAGGTCTACGGTTCGCTGGGCGTGCCCCGGACCGGCGGCTGGCAGACCTGGACCACCATCTCGCACAACGTGACGCTGCAGGCGGGGCAGCAGCAGATCGCCATCAAGGCCTTGGCGGGCGGCTGGAACCTCAACTGGTTGAAGATCACGAAGCTTTAGCGCCCACGCCCCCCGAGGGGGCTCGCGCAGCGGACCGGCAAAGCCGGATCCGCGCACGCCACTGGCGTTACGGCGGCTCCTTCGGAGCGCCTTGAAGCCGGCCTTTCCAGGCCGGCTGAATGACAAAGCCGGGCATTCGCCCGGCTTTGTTCTTACTTCAGGGACTCGATCAGGTCGATGTAGTCCTGCATCGCCTCGTCGGCCGACTTGCCTTTCAGCTCGTTCCAGGCGTCCCACTTGGCGCGGCCGACCATGTCGGTGAAGCCGGGGCGCTTGCCTTCGACGTCGCCCGCGGTGGCCTGCTTGTACAACGAATAGATCTTCAGCAGGGTCATGTTGTCCGGCTTTTCCGGCAACTGTTTGCTCTCGGCGACAGCGGTCTCGAACCGCGCTTTCAGGTCTGCCATGGCGATGCCTCCTGGGGTAAAGGTAAAGCAGAATTGACGGGCTGGGATGTTAACCAGCATCGTGTCTGCGACAAGCCTCAGTCCATCAGTTAGAGGGAGCTTCCCATGTCTGCCAGCCCGACGGTGACCACCGAACGCATGTCGCGAGTCGACACCGCCTGGCTGCGGATGGACACCGACGCCAACCTGATGATGATCGTCGGCGTCTGGATCGTCGAGCCGGCCCTCAGCCTCCAGGACCTGCGCGACCGCATCGAGGGCAGCCTGCTCAAGTACGACCGGTTCCGGCAAAAGGTCGTCGAAGACGCCATGGGTGCCAGCTGGGTGGAAGACGGCAGCTTCGATCTGACGCAGCATGTGGTGGCGGACACGCTGCAGCCCCGTCCCGGCCAGGCGCCGCTGGATGCGCTGAAAGAGCGGGTGGGCGAGCTGACCGGCCAAGCCTTGGATCCTTCCCGCCCGCTGTGGGAAATCCGCCTGATCGAAGAGATTGAGACCGGCCGCAGCGCCCTCATCACCCGCATCCACCACTGCATTGGCGATGGCATTTCGCTGATTTCGGTGATGCTCTCGATCACCGACGGCGGCAAGCCGCCGCCCGAGCGCCACAAGAAGCGCGACGACGATCCCGACGCCGAGTTCGACTGGTTCGCCGATGTGCTGCTCAAGCCGGTGACCGACCTCACCATCAAGGCGATCGGCCTGTACGGTGACGGCATGGCGAAGTCCGTCGAGCTGATGGCCAACCCGGTGCAGCCGCTGGCCGGTGGCATGGACGTCGCCCGAGCCGGCTATCAGCTCATCAGCGACGCGGCGGCGATGGCGCTGATGCCCGACGACTCGCACACCCTGCTCAAGGGCAAGGCCACCCCGGGCAAGCGTGTCGCCTGGGGCGAGCCCTTGCCGCTGGAGGAGGTGAAGGCCATCGGCCAGGCCTTCGGCGCCTCGATCAACGACATCTTGCTCACCTGCGTGGCTGGCGCCATCGGCGACTACCTGCGCGCCCATGGCGACGACCCGGCCGGCAAGGAGATCCGGGCGATGGTGCCGGTGAACCTGCGGCCGCTGGACCAGGCCTGGAAGCTGGGCAACCGCTTCGGCCTGGTACCCCTGGTGTTGCCGGTGGGCATCGCCAACCCGATCGAGCGTCTGGCGGCCGTGCGTGCCCGGATGAACGAGCTCAAGGGCGGCTACCAACCGGTGATGGCGTTCGCGCTGCTGGCCGTGGCCGGTCTGCTCATCAAGCCGATGCAGGCGGCGCTGCTGAACCTGTTCGCCAAGAAGGCCACGGCGGTGATGACCAACGTGCCGGGCCCGCGCGAGCCGCTGCAGTTCTGCGGCCGCACCGTCAAGCAGGTGATGTTCTGGGTGCCGCAGAGCGGCGACATCGGCGTGGGCGTGAGCATCCTCTCGTACGCGGGTGGGGTCCAGTTCGGCCTGATCACCGACGATGTCCTGTGCCCGGATCCGGACGACATCGTGCAGCGCTTCCGGCCTGAGTTCGACCAACTGCTGTACCTGGCGCTGATGCTGCCGTGGGGCGAGTAAGCTCCGGTTCTCTGTAGTTCACCGAGTACCCCGCCACGATGGACCCGGTCTCTGTCCTGATCGTGGAAGACGACGAGCGATTCCGCGCCGCATTTGCGGCGATGGTCGGCAGCGCGCCCGACCTGCGGCTCGTCGGCACCGCTTCCGACCTGCCGCAGGGTCTGCTGCTGCTGCGTGAATTGAAACCCGATGTGCTGCTGGTCGACCTGGGCCTGCCGAGCGGCAGCGGCATCGAACTCATCCGCTACGCGCACGGCCAGTTGCCGAACACCGATGTGATGGTGGTCACCGTCTTCGGCGACGAGCCGCATGTGATGGCCTCGCTCGAGGCCGGCGCCACGGGCTACCTGCTGAAAGACGCCCAACCGGCCGACCTGGCCGACCAGGTGCGCACGCTGCACGCCGGCGGCAGCCCGATCAGCCCCGTCATCGCGCGGCGACTGCTCCAGCGCCTGGCGCCGGAGCCGGCGCCCGCGCTGGACGGTGATGCGCTGCTCTCGCCGCAAGAGCGGCAGGTGCTCACCTATTCGGCCAAGGGCTTCAGCTTCGAGGAGATCGCCCGCATGCTCGGCGTGTCTCGCCACACGGTGATGACTTACGTCAAGCGCAGCTACCGCAAGCTGCAGGTGCACTCGAAGACCGAGGCGATCTACGAAGCCCGCAAACTCGGGCTGGTGCGTGACTGAACTGGGTGCCGGCGGCGTGTCGGGCGAGGCCGATGTCCGGGCCGAGCAGACACGCAGCTGGCGCATGCGGCTGTCCTGGCTGGTGGTCGTGGTCGCCTTGCTGGCCGCGGGGCTGGGGCTGCTGGCCCGGTCCAGCCTGCCGATGCCGGCGACCACGGTGCAGCACTTCGATCAAGCCTGGCTGCATTCACGCGCTTTCACCGAGGGCCAGATGCGTGCCGATGGCCGCCCGCGACCGCAGATCGACGCGCCGCTGCCCACCGACGCCGGGGCCTGGAGCACGGTGATGCTGCCGCTGGTGGAGGCCCGCCGTCGCGATCTGCCGGCCCAGGCGCAGCCGCGGCCGATGCGGGTCTGGTGGTACCGCGTCGACTATGTGGTGCCCCAGGGGGTCGAGGGGGCGTTGGCGCTGTACGTGCCGCGCATCACCGGCGGGGCGGCCCAGGTCATCCGCTTTGAAGAGGGCCAGTGGAAGCTGTGGTGGGACGGCTCGGACCGCTGGCGCGAGCAGTGGAACCGCCCGGTCTTCGTCGACCTGGGCGCTGCGCCGCCGGCCGGCACCACCGTGTCGGTGGCCATCGGCCTGGTGCGTTACGACACCGGCCAGCACCGCGTCTCGCACATCGATGTCGGCCCGCGCGAGGCGCTGGCCACCCGCGACAGCTGGCGCCGCGCGCTGCAGCTCACGGTGCCGGAGGTTGGCTCGCTCACCTTCTTGGCGCTCGGCCTGTTTGCGCTGGTCTATTGGCTGAGGCGGCGCCGCGCGCGCGCCTACCTGCTGTTCTTCTTCAGCTCGGTGGTGTGGACGCTTCGCAGCCTGCACTACTTCATCGACATGCCGGCCGATCCGGTCGCCTACACCTGGTTCTGGTGGGCCACGAACGCCTCGCTGTCGTGGGTGATGATGCTGATCTACCTGTTCGCCTTCCGTTTCGATTCGCGGCGCTACCCGCGCGTCGAGCGGGCGCTGGTGGTCTTCGTCGTGGCGATGTCGGCCTTGACGATGCCGTTCGACTGGTCACCGCTGACCTCGCTCGTCCAGCAGCACGTCGTCAACGGCGTGGTCGCGTTGATGGTCACCGCCTGGCTGACGACAGTGGCCTGGCGCGGCGGGGCGATCGAGTTCCGGGTGATCGTGGTGACACTGTGGCTCTCGGATCTGCTGGGCGCACACGACCTGCTGATGATCGCGGGCCTCGTGCCGATCGAATCCGTGTACCTGCTGCCGTTTGCCACCGTGCTGGTGCTGCTGTCGTTTCTCTTCGCGGTGCAGCAGCGCTATGCCGAGGCCATCGAGCGGGCCGAGCGCATCAACCAGAGCCTCGAAGCGCGCCTGGCCGCGCGCGAGGCCGAGCTGCGTGCGAACCACGAACGGCTGCGACTCGTCGAGCGCGAGCAGGCGCTCTTGCTGGAACGCCAGCGCTTGATGCGCGACATGCACGATGGCCTGGGCTCCACACTGATGTCGACCCTGGTGCTGGCCGAGCAGGGCAACCTGCAACAGGATGCCGTGGCCGCGCTGCTGCGCGAATGCGTGGACGACCTGCGCCTGGTGATCGATTCGCTGGAGCCGATCGAAAACGACCTCGTGACCTTGCTGGCCTCGCTGCGCCACCGTCTGGGGCGTCGGCTGGAAGGGGCGGGGCTGCGCATGCAATGGGAGGTCGACGACCTGCCGCCGGTGCCCTGGCTGAACCCGCCTGATGCGCTGCAGGTCTTGCGCATCGTTCAAGAGGTGCTGACCAACGTGCTCAAGCATGCGCAGGCCCGCACCGTGCGCATCGCCACCCGGCTGGCGGGCGACCATGTGCAGGTTCAGATCGAGGACGACGGGTGCGGCTTCGACGCCGACCTGATCGACCGTGATTCGGGCCGCGGCCTGCGGCACCTGGTGCAGCGCGCCGCTCGTCTGGACGGCCGGGTGACGATCGACAGCGCGGCCGGCCGTGGCACCCGCGTCACGCTTGACCTTCCTTTACAGCGGGGCTCCCGACCCTGACGGACAATCAGGCCCCATCCCGGACAGGCTGCTTCCCGAAGGGGAAGGCTGTTCCCATGCTCAAGCAACGCACCCTGAAGTCCCTCACGCGCGCCGTCGGCGTGGGCCTGCACAGTGGCCAGCGCGTCGAAATGACGCTGCGGCCTGCCGCGCCGAACACCGGCATCGTCTTTCGCCGCGTCGACTTGCCGGTGCCGGTCGACATCCCGGTGCGTTTCGACTCGGTCAGCGAAACCCGCATGGCCTCGACCATCTCGCCCGGCGGGCAGCCTGGCGGGCCCAAGGTGCAGACGATCGAGCACCTGATGTCGGCCTGTGCCGGCCTGGGGTTGGACAACCTGTACGTGGACATCACCGCCGACGAGGTGCCCATCCTCGATGGCTCGTCCGCCAGTTTTGTCTTCCTGCTGCAAAGCGCAGGCATCGAGCTGCAGAACGCCCCCAAGCGCTTCCTCAAGGTCACCAAGACGGTGGAGGTGCGCGAAGGCGAGGGCGCTCGGCTGATCTGGGCCCGGCTGGAGCCGCACCATGGCTTCAAGCTCACCTTCCAGATTGACTTCAACCACCCGGCGGTCGATGCCACGGGCCAGGAAGTCACCTTCGACATGGGCTCGGGCCGCTACAAGCAGGAGATCGCCCGTGCCCGCACCTTCGGTTTCACCAAGGATGTCGAGGCGATGCGCTCGCGTGGCCTGACGCTGGGCGGCAGCATGGACAACGCCATCGTCATTGACGACTACCGGGTGCTCAACAGCGACGGCCTGCGCTATGACGATGAGATCGCCAAGCACAAGATCCTCGATGCGATCGGCGATCTCTACATCGCCGGGGCGCCGCTGCTGGCGGCCTACACCTCGTTCCGCGGGGGTCATGCGCTGAACAACAAGCTTCTGCGGGCCCTGCTGTCCGATGCCGGTGCCTACGAGTACGTCACCTTCGAAGACGAGACCCGGGCCCCGTCGGGCTTCACCGAGCTGGCGCCGGCCTGGTGATGGGGTGCTCGACATAATGCGCATCAGCTTCTGAGGGCGGCCGGCCGGCCGCTGGCGCATGATGATCTTCCGATTGCTGTTTGGCCTGCTGCTGCTCGCCGGCATCCTGTGTCTGGCCACGTATGTGGCCACCCGCGATCCGGTGTGGCGACGCCGCGGCCTGGTGATCGTCAAGTGGACGATCCTCGCGGGGCTGGGTGCTTTGGCTGTGGTGGTGCTGGAGCGGCTGGCCCTGCTGCTGTAGGCGCAGGGCGCCGGGCGACGCCGCTCAGCCCGCGGGGCTGGGAGCGGCCGCCGGGCGCGATGCCGAGGTCGTTTCCGTGGCCACGGCTCGCAAGCCCAGGATGTAGCTTCGCACCGCGACCTCGCCGCACGCGACCAGATCGAAGCCGCCGGGCCGCAAGGTCCAGTGGTGCATCAGGCCGTCGACCAGCGCGAACAGGCCCGTAGCGATGAGGGGCAGGGGCAGGCCGGGGCGCAGCTGGCCTTGCGCTTCGGCGCGGGTCATCGCATCCACCAGCTGTTGCTGGAACTCTGACGTGCCTTCCATGTAGCGCGCCTGCACCGGGGCCAGCTCGGCGGTGTATTCCGTCTGGTGCATCGCGATGCGGAACACGCGCTGCACCTGTTCGCTCTCCGCCAACGCCCGCAGCGGGCTCATTGCCATCTCTGTCAGCAGGGCCATCGGGTCATCGCCCGCCACCTGCTGCGCCCGCTCTGCGGCGCACTCGCATGGCAGAAAGGCGCGATCCATCATCGCGTTGAACAACTCGGCCTTGTCCTGGAAGTGCCAGTAGATGGCGCCGCGGGTCACGCCTGCGGCGGCGGCCACGTCTTGCAGGCGCGTGTGCGCCACGCCACGCGCGAGGAATTCGGCCTCGGCTGCGTCCAGGATCTGATGTCGGGTGGCCTGTGCGTCGGCCTTGGTGCGTCGAACCATGAGAGGCCTCGATTGTCGGTGGCCGCCAGTCTCAGGAATAACCCTGGCCAAGCGGGGAATTGCTTGCCCAGGCAAATTTCGCCTGGGCCAGCATTGAGGGAGGAACCGCTGGCGGTGGCTCCAAGCAACATACATACATGATTGTATGTATACTGCGCCACCTGTCGATGGGGCTCTGCCTCCGCCCTACGGGCGTTGTGGGTCCGTGGGGTCGTCGCGCGCGCGTCGATGACTTCGGCCGCTGTCGAACCCCGCTCCCGCAGTTCGTCGTCCTCCAGAACAACGTCATCCCGGCCTCGTCGCCCCAGGAATCAAATGGACCTTCCCAAGCAGCTCGTTCGCTCCGCCACCTCTGGTCGCCTTCCCGCTGTGCTGGCCGTCGCCTCAGCCGCTTTTCTGGCCGCGTGCGGCAATGCGGAGGGCCAGGGCGGGCCGGGCGGACAAATGCCACCCACGCCGGTCGGTGTGGTCACCGTGCAGCCCACCGCGGTCACCATCGCCAGCGAGCTGCCGGGGCGGCTTGAGGCGTGGCGCACGGCCCAAGTCCGCGCGCGGGTGACGGGCGTGGTCAAGAAGCGCGCGTTCGAAGAGGGCAGCGTCGTGAAGGCCGGGCAAAGCCTGTTCCAGATCGACGATTCGGTCTACCGTGCCGCTCTCGAGAGCGCCCTCGCCACCCAAGCCAGGGCCGAGGCGGGGCTGGCCCAGGCGGCCGCGCTGTTGGAGCGCAACCGGCCGCTGGCCGAGGCCAAGGCCATCAGCCAACAGGATTGGGTTGCCACGCAGGCCGCCCACAAGCAGGCGCTGGCCGACACCGCGGCCGCCAAGGCGGCTGTGGCGCAGGCCCGGCTGAACGTGGAATACGCCGCGGTGCTCGCGCCCATCGCCGGTCGCATCGGACGAGCCCAGGTCACCGAAGGGGCGCTGGTCAGCCAGGCCGAAGCGACCTTGCTGGCCACGATCCAGCAGACCGACAAGCTGTACGTGAACATCACCCAATCGGCGTCCGAGGCGATGCGGCTCAAGCGCGCCTTCGACGAGGGCAAGCTTCAATCGGCGAAGGGCGCGCAGGCACGTGTCGTTCTCGACGACGGCACCGAATATCCGCTGCCGGCAAAACTGCTGTTCGCCGACCTGAGTGTCGACCCGACCAGCGGCCAGGTGCTGCTGCGTGCCGAGGTTCCCAATCCGAAGGGCGAATTGCTGCCGGGCCTGTACGTCAAGGTCAAGCTCGATCAGGCACAAGCGGGCGGCGCCATGCTGCTGCCTCAGCAGGCCGTCACCCGCGGAGCGGCGGGCGACACGGTGCTGGTGGTCGGCGCTGACCACCAGGTGGCCCAGCGCACGGTGCAGCTGGGCGGCACCCAGGGCAGCCAGTGGGTGGTGCTCGGTGGGCTGAAGTCGGGCGAGCAGGTGGTCGTGGACGGCTTCCAGAAGATCCGGCCCAAGGCGCCGGTGCAACCGGTGCCGTGGTCGCCTGCGTCGGCACCCGCCTCCGCCGCGCCGGCCGCCGCAGCCTCGGCCGCCAGCCGTTGAAGCCGGAGCGCATCACCCCATGAATTCGCGTTTCTTCATTGATCGACCCATCTTTGCGTGGGTCATTGCGATGTTCATCGTCGTCATCGGGGCCGCTGCGATCACGCGGCTGCCGGTGGCGCAGTACCCGAGCGTCGCCCCCCCCGCCATCGTCATCACCACCGCGTACCCCGGTGCCTCGGCCAAGGTGCTCGAGGACTCGGTGTTGTCGGTCATCGAGCAAGAGCTCAATGGCGCGCCGAACCTCATCTACATGGAGTCGAGCGCCGATGCCAGCGGCACCGGCAGCATCACCGTCACCTTCGAACCAGGCACCGATGTCTCGATCGCCCAGATCGAGGTGCAGAACCGCCTGAGCCGCGCCACGCCAAGATTGCCGGCGGCGGTGACGCAGCAGGGCGTGCGCATCGACAAGTCGCGCTCGAACTTCCTGCTGTTCGTGATGATGACGTCGAAGAACCCCGCCTACGACCCGGTGGCGCTGGGCGACTATGCGGCGCGCAACATCGTGCCCGAGTTGCTGCGGGTGTCCGGCGTGGGCCAGGCGCAGCTGTTCGGCACCGAGCGCGCCATGCGCGTCTGGGTCGATCCGGCCAAGCTGGTGGGCTATGGGCTCTCGACGGCGGACGTCAACAACGCCATCCGCGCGCAGAACCTGCAGATCTCGGCCGGCACCATCGGCGGCCTGCCCGCCGCTGCCGGCCAGACGATGTACGCCACGATCACCGTCAACGGCCAGCTGGGCTCGATCGAGCAGTTCGGCAACATCATCGTCCGCAGCAACACCGACGGCTCGACCGTGCGGCTGAAAGACGTGGCGCGGCTGGAACTCGGCGGCCAGGCCTATGCCAGCTCGGCCCGCCTCAACGGCGCCACGGCCACCGGCATCGGCGTTCAACTGGCGCCCAGCGGAAACGCCCTGGCCACGGCCGACGCGATCAAGAAGCGCCTGGCCGAGCTGCAGCAGTACATGCCCGAGGGCGTGAGCTACGACATCCCGTACGACAGCTCGAAGTTCGTCCGCATCTCGATCGAAGAGGTGGTCAAGACCTTGATCGAGGCGATCGCGCTGGTGTTCGTCGTGATGCTGGTGTTCCTGCAAAACATCCGCTACACCCTGATCCCGACCATCGTCGTTCCGGTCGCGCTCACCGGTACCTTCGCGGTGATGCTGACCCTCGGCTTCTCGATCAACGTGCTCACGTTGTTCGGCATGGTGCTGGCCATCGGCATCTTGGTGGACGACGCGATCGTGGTGGTGGAGAACGTCGAACGCATCATGGCCGAGGAGGGCTTAAGCCCCCGCGAAGCCACGATCAAGGCGATGGGCCAGATCACCGGGGCCATCATCGGCATCACCGTGGTGCTGGTCTCGGTGTTCGTGCCGATGGCCTTCTTCAGCGGGTCGGTCGGCAACATCTATCGCCAGTTCTCGCTGTCCATGGCGGCCTCGATGCTGTTCTCAGCCCTGATGGCGCTGTCGCTCACCCCCGCGCTGTGCGCCACGCTGCTCAAGCCGGTGCCTGCCGGGCACCACGACAAGAAGGGCTTCTTCGGCTGGTTCAACCGCGGCTTCAAGCGCACGGCCAAGGGCTACGAATCGATCGTCGCGCGGATCCTGCCGCGCGCCGCGTGGTTCCTGGCGCTGTATGCCGTGATCATCGGCGCGGTGGTCCTGATGTACCAGAAGCTGCCGACGTCGTTCCTGCCGAACGAAGACCAGGGTTACCTGATCGTCAACGTGCAGTTGCCGCCTGGCGCGTCGCAGTCGCGGACGGAATCGGTGATGCAGCAGGTGGAGAACTTCTTCCTGGCGCAGCCCGAGGTCGACAAGGTCGTGGGCGTGCTGGGCTTCTCGTTCTCCGGCTCTGGCCAGAACGCGGGCCTCGCCTTCGTCCCGCTCAAGCCGTGGGAGGAGCGCAAAGGCAAAGAGCACAGCGCGCAGGCGCTCGCCGGCCGCGCCTTCGGGGCGCTGATGGGCATCCGCGACGCGTTCATCTTCCCGCTCTCGCCGCCGCCCATCCCTGAGCTCGGCACAGCCACCGGATTCAACTTCCGTCTGCAAGACCGTGCAGGCCTTGGCCACGCGGCGCTGCTGGCTGCACGCAACCAACTACTCGGCATGGCCTCGCAGAGCAAGCTGCTGCAGGGCGTGCGTCCGGACGGCCTGGAAGACGCGCCGCAGCTGCAACTGGACATCGACCGCGAAAAGGCTGCCGCGCTCGGCGTGAGCTTCGACACCATCGGTTCGGTGTTGGCCACCTCGCTGGGCTCGACCTACGTGAACGACTTCCCCAATGCAGGCCGCCTGCAACGGGTCATCGTTCAGGCCGAGGCCGCGGCGCGCATGCAGCCGGAGGACATCCTCAAGCTCTACGTGCCCAACAGCAAGGGTCAGCAGGTGCCGGTGTCGGCCTTTGCCTCCACACGCTGGGTCGAAGGGCCGCTGCAGACGGTTCGCTACAACGGCTACCCGGCGATGAAGATCGCGGGCGATTCGCCGCAGGGCGTGTCGACCGGTGAAGCCATGGCCGAAATGGAGCGGCTCGCGGCCCAGCTGCCACCTGGCTTCGGCTTCGAATGGACCGGCCAGTCGCGTGAAGAGAAGCTCTCGGGTGCGCAGGCGACCATCCTGCTCGCGTTCTCGATGTTGGCCGTGTTCCTGTGCCTGTCTGCGCTGTACGAAAGCTGGAGCATTCCGGTGGCGGTGCTGCTGGTGGTGCCCTTGGGCGTGGTGGGTTCGTTGGCGGGCGTGATGCTGCGCGACATGCCCAACGACGTCTACTTCAAGGTGGGCCTGATCACCATCATCGGCCTGTCGGCGAAGAACGCGATCCTGATCATCGAGTTCGCGAAAGACCTGCAGGCCGAGGGCAAGAGCCTGCTGCTGGCGACGCTGGAGGCTTGCCACCTGCGCTTCCGGCCGATCTTGATGACCTCGTTCGCCTTCATCCTCGGCGTGCTGCCGTTGGCGATCGCCAGCGGTGCCGGCTCGGCCAGCCAGCGTGCGATCGGCACCGGCGTGATGGGCGGCATGGTGACTGCCACGGTGCTGGCTGTGCTGCTGGTGCCGGTGTTCTTCGTCGTGATCCGCCGCATCTTCCCGGGCGGCCACGTGCTGCACCACGCCACCTCGATTTCCTCCACGGCCTTGGCCGGCGATGAAGAAGAACTGAAGAAGAAGCTGGAGGGCCATTGATGACCCGCATGCCTGTTGTGAATCGACTGGTCGGCGCCCTGCCGTTGTTCCTGAGCGCGGGCCTACTGGCCGGGTGCATCAACCTCGCGCCGGACTACCAACGCCCCGCCTCCCCGGTGCCGGCGGCCCTGCCGACCGATGCCGCCACCCCGGATGCGGCACTGCCGGCGGTGCGTGAGTTGCTGCGCGACGAGCGCCTGCGCCAGATCGTCGACCAAGCGCTCGCCAACAACCGCGATCTGCGGGTGGCGATGCTGAACGTCGAGCGCTCGCGCGCCCAACTGCGTCTGGCCGACGCCGATCGCTGGCCGACGGTGGCCGCGGCGGTCAACGGCACCCGTGCGCCGAACACCAGCACGGGCGACCAGACCAACACCTTCCAGGCCGGTCTGCAGGTGACGAGCTATGAGCTCGATCTGTTCGGAAGACTGCGCAACGTGAGCGACAGTGCGGCCGCCAGCTTGCTGGGCACCGAGGCGGGCGCCCGGGCGGCGCGGCTCGCGCTGGTGACCCAGGTCGCGTCCACCTGGTTCACGCTCGCGGCCGATCAGGAGCAACTTGCGCTCGCCCGCCAGACGCTGGCCGGGCGCGAGCAGACGCTCAAACTGACCGAGCTCCGAGTGAGTGTCGGCGCCGCGTCCGATGTCGATCTGCACGGGGCCCGGGGCCTGCTGGCCCAGGCGCAGGCCACGGTGGCGCAGCTGCAGCGGCAGACCGCGGTCGACGCGAACGCGCTGACCTTGGTCGTTGGTCAGGCCGTGCCGGCGTCATGGCTGCCGTCCGCCGAGGCGCCGTTGAACGGGGAGGCGCTGGCCGCCGTGCCGGTGGGTGCCTTGTCCGACTGGCTGCTGGCGCGGCCGGATGTCATCCAGGCCGAGCAGGCCCTGATCGCTGCGAACGCCAACATCGGCGCCGCTCGCGCCGCGATGTTCCCGCGGATCACGCTCAGCGGCAGCGCCGGTGTGGTCAGCGACACGCTGCGTGGCCTCGTCGAATCGGGCACCTTCGCCTGGACCTTGGGCGCCAGCGCCGCCATGTCGATCTTCGATGCGGGCCGCAATCAGGCCAACATCAAGGCAGCCGAGGTGACCCGCGAGATCGCGGTGGCCCAGTACGAGAAGGCGATCCAGACCGCTTTCCGCGAAACCGCCGACGCCCTGGTGTCGCAGGCCACCTGGCGTGATCAGGTGACCGCACAGCAGGCCCTGCAGGCGGGCGAGAAGGAGCGGGCCCGCCTGACGCGCATGCGCTACGAGGCTGGCACCGCCAACCTGATCGAGCTGCTCGACAGCGAGCGCTCGTTGGCCGCCGCCGATCAGGCGCTGGTGTTGGCTCGCCTGGGGGAATTGCTGAACCGCCTGGCGCTCTACAAGGCGCTGGGTGGCGAGGAGCGCGCCGTGTCGTGACGCGACACGGCCGGGGAGAACAAGAAAGGAACGACTTTCATGCCGTCACGCTGCACAACGGCGGGCCGCTGCCCGCATCGATCCGATCGATCGCCCTGGGCGTTCGAATGGGGGCAGGAACACAGCTCTTTCCTGGCCTTGGTGCTGGTGCTGATCGGCCTGACCGTCGCGCGCGCCTGGGTGGTGGTGCATGTGAACGCAGGCCTGCACGTGGACGAGGCGCAGTACTGGGCCTGGTCCAAGGCGCTGGATTGGGGCTATTACTCCAAGCCGCCCATGATCGCGGCGCTGATCGCCGCTTCGACCCAGTTGCTGGGCGATGGTCTGCTGGGCGTCAAGGCCCTGGCGATGGTGTGCTACCCGCTCACGGCTTGGGTGCTCTACCGCTGGGTGTCGGAGGTGCTGGCCGACGTGACCCCGCACGAGCACGCGCGGCCCTATCGCGCCGGCCGGCTGGCCGCCCTGCTGTTCATCGCGTCGCCGGTGGCCGGGCTGCTGGGCCTGGCCGCCACCACCGACGCGCCGCTTCTGCTCGCCTGGGCACTGGCATCGCTGGCCTTGTGGCGTGCGTGGCGGGACGGCCGCTGGAGTGACTGGTTGCTGCTGGGCCTGTGGGTGGGCCTGGGTGTGATGTCCAAGTACACGATGGCGGCCTTCGCCGTATCGGCGATCGGCCTGATGGCCACCGTGCGGCGTCGGGCCACCCGCGCGATCGGCGCAGTGCCCGGGCTGGCGATGGCCGCGAGCGTGGCCTTGGTGTGCGTGGCGCCCAACCTGATGTGGAACGCGGCGCACGATTGGCCGACCTTGCGCCACACCGCCGAGATCACCGTGGGTGCTCAAGCGACGCCGATGGGCGTGACACTGGCCAGCTATGTCGGCGGCTTGTTGCTGCTGTTGGGGCCGCTGGTGGCCGTGTGGGCGCTGGCATGGCCCTGGACACGACGCGGCGAGGCTGCGCTTTCCACGGATTCATCGAGCGCGCCGACGGCGAGCACCAGCCGAAGCGTCGCCACCCGCCGCGAAGCCTGGTGGGCCGCGGCCTGGCTGAGTGGTCCGCTGCTGCTGATCGGCGCTGCCCAATCGCTGCATGCGCGCGCGCAGGTCAACTGGACGGCACCGGCCTTGATCGGCGGCGTGCTGGCCCTCGCGCTGTGGGTGCAGGCCGAGCGGCCGCACCGTCGGCTGCGCGGCTGGTACGCGGTGCTGGCGCTGCAGGCGGCGCTGATCGGCGCGCTCACCTTGGCCAGTGACGTGGCGCAGGCGCTGCACCGGCCGTTGCCACGGCAGCTGGACGTGTGGGCCCGGATGCGGGGCTGGGAAGAAGCCTTCAGCCAGTTGCGCCCGGCGGCCGATGCCTACTGGCGTGACCAGACCGCCCAGGGCCAATCGCCCACGGTCCTCGGCAGCGAACGCGCGGTGCTGGCCAACGGCGCCTACGCCTGGCGCGCGAAACCGCCGCAATGGCTGGCTTTCCGGCAAGACCCCCGTGCGCCACACAACCACTTCGAGCTGATGTCGCCGTTGCGCCCCTCGGAGTATCCGCAGCCGGTGCTGATCGTCGGCGAAGGCCCGCTCGAAGGGCCGCTGCTGCAGGCGCTGGATGGCGCGCCCCGGCGACTCGCATCGACCGAGGTCGAGCAGACGCCCGGGCGATCCCTGCACCTGGAGTTGTGGCAGGCTGAACTCGCGCCCCAGTCCGTGCTGGCGCGCGGGCCGGGCGACACGCCGCCGCGGTGACCGCGCCAGGTTGAGGTCTCGGGCTGGCGCGCGGTGGGTGCCAGCCATGAGGTCATGGCGACGGCCGCCGATACCGCCAGCACCTGGCGCGCGCGTGCTGGCATGCCGTGCTGTCCGAGGCGCTTTCCGATAGGCAGGGCGGCAGCATGGCCGCGATCGAGCGCGCCGAAGAGGGGTTCAGTTGCACCCTGAATCAGCTCGTTGCCAAACAGGTGCAGCTTCCCCTTTTTCCACGCAGGGCCACCGCGGGTGCCGTGATCTCTCGCGCATCACAATTTGCGCATAACCGAGATCCAACCGAGGAGAGAGAGGCCATCATGATCCATCGCGCATGCCTGAGCCGCGCGCGGCTCGTCCACGTCTGTCTGGCGGCAGTGGCCGCTGCAGCCACATCGGCCCACGCGGCCCAACCCCAACTGCAGTTTGCCAACCCCAAGAGCGAGCTGCTTTTCGGCCGCGCGTACCAACGCGCGCTCGAGAACGTGTTCACCATCAACCAGAAGCCGGCGTTGCCGCAGGACCTGGACTCGGGCCTGCTGACCGGCTCGCCGCCGATGCGCATCCGCGCCGGCGGTGGCTACCCGGATGTCTGGACCCGCGATGCGTCCGTCAACAGCTGGAACGCGATCAGCCTGATGGAGCCTGAACTCGCGAGCAACACGCTGTGGGCGGTGGTCGACCGCCGCCCCGATGGCCAGCTCATCGTGCAGCAGGACGGCCAATGGTGGGATCAGGTGATCTGGATCAGCGCCGCCTGGAACCACTACCTGTTGCGGGGTGACGAAGGCTTTCTTGCCCATGCCTACCAGGCGGCGGTCAACACGATGGCAGCACGGCGTGCGGCCAACTACGACAGCCGGCTTGGCCTGTTCAAGGGCCCCTCGTTCTTCAACGACGGCATCTCGGCCTACCCCAGCCCGCCGGCCGACGACAACGAGTCGCGCGGCGTCGGTGCCGGCGACTACCCGGCCACGTCCGAGGAGATGGTGCTCAGCACCAACGCGGTCTACTACTCCGCGTACCGAAGCCTGGCGGCGATGGCGCGTGCCACCGGGGCGCCGCAGGCGGACATCGATGGCTACGACGCCATGGCCGATTCCTTGAAGAAGAACATCAACGATCGGCTCTGGCAACCGCACCGTTCCAGCTACGGCTTCCTCTTGCACCAGGGCGACGGCCTGGATGGCATCGTCGACGATCACCAGGAAGGCACGGGCGTGTCGTTCGCGGTGATCTTCGGCATCGCCAATGCCAAGCGTGCCGCGCAAGTCGTCAGCCACACGACGGTCGATCCCTGGGGCATCGTCGACGTGTCGCCCGACCTGCCGCGCTATTCGCCGCAGAAGCCCGGCCGCCACAATGCCATCGTTTGGCCGGTGGTCCAGGGCTACTGGGCCGATGCCGCAGCGCGGGTGAAGCGCCAGGACCTGTTCGCGAAAGAAGTGGCCCGCCTGGCCAAGCTGGGCAGCAACCACAGCGGCTTCTTCGAGATCTACAACCGCCACACAGGGATCGTCGACGGCGGTTGGCAGGGCGGATTCCATTGGGGATCCGAGCGCGATCAGACCTGGTCCGCCAGCGCTTACCTGAGGATGTTCTTCACCAATGTCTTCGGGCTGCGCCCTGACACCAAGGGCCTGGCCTTCGATCCCATCTTGCCGGTGGGCTGGGGCAACATCACCGCCACGAACGTGCGCTATCGCCAAGCCAACCTGACGATCAAGTTGAGCGGCGCGGGCCAGACGATCGCCTCGTTCAAGCTCGACGGCGTCGCCCACGAAGCCCGCCTGCCGACCAGCCTGCAGGGCAACCACACGGTCGAGATCCAGCTCAAGGGGGGTGTCGATGGTGACCGCGACGACGACGGCGTGGTCGATTCGGCGGACGACTGCGCCGATGAGGCCGGTGCCAGCGACGTGAACGGATGCCCGAGCCCCAGTCTGCTCGAGGCCGAGGACGCCTTCAACAGCAACGGCCCCATGGTGGCCAATGAACACGCCGGCTACTCCGGTCGCGGTTTCGTCGAGGGGCCACGCGTTCCCGGCGCGTCGATGGACTTCACCATCCACCGTCGCAACGCGCCGGCCAAGCGCTACGCGGTCTCGGTGCGCTACGCCAACGGCTACGGCGACGCGCGGACGCTGAGCCTGTATGTGGGCGGCGCCAAGGTTGGCCAACTGCGCTTCAGCCCCACCGGCGGCTGGAACCAGTGGGCCGATCTGCCTGCGGGCACGTTCGAGGTGTCCGGCAAGACCTCGCACCTCGTGCTGCGCTGGGATGACGGCGACAACGGCCTGATGAACGTCGACTCGGTGTCGCTGCGTCCGGCGCCCTGAGCGGCCTCAGGAGGCGGAGCGCCGGCCGCGGCGCTCCGCAACATTGCAGGCGCCGCCGTGCGGCCGGTCAGAACAGCCGCTCGGCGAGGAAGGCCAGGCTGCGGCCGTGGGCCAGTGCGGCGGGGCCGGGGCCGTAGCTGGCCCGGCTCCAGCAGTTGAAGCCGTGCAAGGCGTCGGGGTACACATAGACCTCGGCGTCCTTCTCCACCAACGCCTGGCGCACCGCGTCCACTGCCACCAGCGGGATGTGGTCGTCCCGTTCGGCGTAGTGGAACTGGATCGGGCACTCGATCTGCGGGACCAGGTGCAACTGGTTCTGGATGCCCCCGCCGTAGTAGGCAACGGCCGCGTCCACACTGCAGCAGGCCGCCGCGGTGTAGGCCAGCCGACCACCCATGCAATAGCCGATCGCCCCCGTGCGTCCGCTGCATTCGGGGCGCTGGCGCAGCGCCGTCAGCGCGGCTTGCATGTCCCCCACGACACGCTCGTGCGTGATCGTGCCCATGAGCTGGTAGGCGCGCTGTGCGTCGGTGCCGTCGTAGCCCAGTTCGATGCGGGCGCCTTTGCGCCAGAACAGGTCTGGCGCCAGCACCACGAAGCCGGCCAGTGCGTACTGCTCGACCACGCCCCGGATGTGCTCGTTCACGCCGAAGATCTCCTGCAGCAGAAGCAGGCCCGGCCCGCGCCGGGCCGGCGGCAGGGCCAGGTAGCCGGAGAAGCGGCCGTCGGCGCTGTCCAGATCGATCCATTCGGTGGTGACGGGATGGGGCATGGGGGTCTCCTCGTGGCGGTTCAGTAGGTGCGGCCCTTGCGGAACTGGGCATGGGTGCGGCGGTTCAGCGAAGTGGCCTGCGCCATCGCGGCAAACGATCCGCCCGCGTGGGCATGGGTGATGGCCAGGCCCAGCGCGTCGGCCGCGTCCTTGCCGGGCAGGCCCGGCAGATTCAGCAAGCGCATCACCATCTCCTGGATTTGCGACTTGGCGGCATGCCCGTGGCCGACCACGGACTTCTTCATCTGCAGCGCGGTGTATTCGGCCACGGGCAGCCCTGAGGTGACCAGCGCCGTGATCGCAGCCCCGCGGGCCTGGCCGAGCAGCAGCGTGCTTTGCGGGTTGACGTTGACGAAGACGATCTCGACGGAGGCGTCGGTGGGTTGGTAGCGCTGGGCCACTTCGCGCACACCATCGAAGATGATCTTCAGCCGGCCCGGCAGGTCGCCCTGCGCGATGCCTGAAGCGGTGGTGCGGATGGTGCCGCTGGCCACGTAGTGCAGCCGCGTGCCTTCACGTTCCACCACGCCGAAGCCGGTGCATTGCAGGCCGGGGTCGATGCCAAGTACGCGCGTCAAGACTGATGGCCCTGGCGTGGCGCGCGGGCCCAGCGTGCGTGGCGGCGCAGGGGGGTCATGGCGACAGATTGAAGTACCAACGCACCGAGTGAAAGAACACGGGGGCCGCGAAGGCCAGCGGGGCGACACGGTCCAGCAGGCCGACGGCGCCGGTGACGGCCGCCTGGTTGCCCCAGTAGGCCACGCCAGCATCCTTCTTCAACGCCTTCATCACGAATTCGCCGAGTGTGCCGGCTCCGCCCGCGATCAGCGCCATGGCGATGGCCTGCGGCAGCTTGAAGGGCGTGATCCAGAACAGCAAGCCGCCCACCAGGCCGCCCGTCACCGTGCCGATGGCCCACGCACGGGCCGAGAACGACCGGCTGATCTGCCGCGCGAGCGGCCGGTGCCGCAGCCAACGACTGGACGCCTCTTGCACGATCTGTGCAACCGCCGCCACCACCACGAGAAAAAACACCAGGAAAGCACCTCGTCCTGTTTCGACGCGGGGGAAGTTCAGCAGCAGCAGGGCCGGGGCATGCGACAGCCCATAGACGCACACCATGATGCCCCACTGGATGGTGGCGTTGCGTTCCAGGAAGCGCTCCGGGTCGCCGGCCAGTGCGCTGATCACCGGGATGGCCAGGAACACATAGACCGGGATGAACACCGAGAACAGGTCGAAGTTCTGATTGCCCACCAGCACATACTGCATCGGCAGCACCACGAAGAAGGCGACGAGCAGACTGCGGTGGTCGCTGCGCCGGGTGGGGCTGAGCGTGATGAACTCGCGCAGCGCGAGGAACGAGAAGGTCCCGAACAGCAGCGTCGCGCCGATGGGGCCTGAGATCCAGGCGAGCCAGAACACCACCGCGCCGATCCACACCGCGCGCAGATCGCGCGTGAAGCTTTCGTAGCGCTTGATCCAGGCCGACGGTCGATCACGCAGGCTGACCAGCAAGGAGCCCAGCGTGACGGCCATCAGCACGCCGAACAGGATGATGAACAGCAGGCCGATCTGCTGCTCGGAATCGAGGTTGCGCAAGGTTTTCAACATGGCGACCTCACAGCACCAACGGGCGCAAGGCGATCACCGCATCGCGTGCCCGGGCGAGAAAGTCGCGCTTGTCCTCGCCGGGCTGCAGTGCGATGGGCGCGCCGAACGTCACCGTGCACAGGATCGGCACCGGCACCACCTCGCCCTTGGGCATCACCCGCTGGACGTTGTCGATCCACGCCGGCACGAGCTGCACATTCGGGAACTGCTGTGCCAGGTGATAGAGGCCGCTCTTGAAGGGCATCGGCTCACCGCGATGGCTGCGGGTGCCCTCGGGAAAGATCACCAGCGAATCGCCTGACTGCAGTGCCTGCACCAGCGGCTCCAGCGGGTCCTGGTCGTCGGTGCGCTGTCGGTTCACGTAGACGGCGTTGAACACCTCGCGCGTCAGCCAATGCTTGAACGGCGAGGCCGTCCAGTAGTCTTTGGCGGCGATGGGCCGGGTGTGGGCACGCAATTCGCTCGGCAAGGCCGCCCAGATCAGAACCCAGTCGAGGTGGCTCTGGTGGTTGGCGAAATAGATGCGCTGCAGCGCCTCGGGCGGGCAGCCCTTCCAGTGTCCCTGGGCGCCGGTGATCAACCGCGCCACGAACGCCAGCAACTTGCCCATCAAGTCTGCTCGGGTCATAACTTGCCATGGTAGCGGCTTTGCTATTGACGCCCAGCTGGCCGATTGGCGACATTCTGAGAAAGTGGTTCTGTATTCTGACTACGCAAGTTTTGATCTTTCATAGGTGAAGTCGGAATCTCTCGCTTGCGAAGACAATGTAGTTTCGCTACCTTTGAATTTTTGGCGATGCGCAGGCCCGGGGAGGGCTGTGGCGATCGTCGTGACACCTTGGCTGGAAGGCCCTCAACATGCAAAAACAACTTCGTGCGGGCCGTGACGCCCAGGATTCGATGAGCCGCGCGCTCCGTGCGCGCTGCGGTGCCTCTCGGGTGGGGGTGCTCGCATGAGCGCCGGCATCGCCGCGTCGGACGCGTCGTCGTCCTATCCGCGTCTGGTGGCCGATATCGGCGGCACCAATGCCAGGTTCGGCTGGATCGATGGGCCCGGTGCCTCGGTGCAGCATGTTCGCAAGCTGGCGGTGCCGGAGTACCCGGCCCCAGTGGATGCGGCGCGTGACTACCTGCGCGATTTGGCGGCGACATTGGGCGACGCTTACCGCCGTCCTCGGCATGCCGCCATTGCCGTGGCCACGGCGGTGGTGGGTGATCGCATCTCGTTCACCAACAGCCACTGGGCCTTCTCGCGCCAGGCCCTGCAAGCCGATCTGGAATTGCAGGGCTTGCAGGTGCTGAACGATTTCGAAGCGCTGGCCCTCGCGCTGCCTCACCTCGGCGCGGGCCAGTTGCGGCCGCATGGCGAGCTGCCGCAGGCGCGCGGCACGCTGGCCGTCATCGGCCCGGGTACGGGCTTGGGTGTAGGCGCTGTCGTGCAGACGCCGCAAGGCTGGCAGGCCTTGCCGGGGGAGGGTGGCCACAGCACGCTGGCGCCAGGGGATGACTTCGAATCCGAGGTGCTGCGTGTCACCCGCGGCGAGTTTGAGCATGTCTCGGCCGAGCGCCTGCTCTCCGGTATCGGCCTGCCGGTGCTGCATCGGTCGGTGGCGGCGGTCCTGGGTCATCCGGTGGCCGAGCCCTGGACGGCAGAGCAGATCATGGAGCGTGGCCTGGCGCGCAGCGACGAGGCGGCCAGCCGAAGCCTCGACACTTTCTGTTCACTTCTTGGCGGATTCGCCGGCAGCGTGGCCCTGATCCTGGGTGCGCGCGGCGGCATCTACATCGGAGGCGGTATCGTTCCGCGCATGGAAGAGCGCTTCTTCTCGTCCGCATTCCGCGCCCGCTTCGAAGCGAAGGGGCGGTTCCGCGCCTACAACGAGGGCATCCCGACGGCGCTGATCACCGACACGCTCGTGGCGTTGATCGGCGCTGCGGCGTCCATCGAGCAACAAACGGGTTGCTGATGGAGCCTGGCCGCCATGGCGCCGGCGCGCGCCAGCGTCGCTGAACACCATGGCGGGCGGTGCATTGCGGCCCTGGCGGGCGCGAGTTCGAGACCGCCTGCTCGATTGGCGTGAGCGATGGGTCGGCGTGGCCGACCCGTTTGCCGATTGGTCGGCCGCACCCCCCGATGCGAGCGGCCGCTTTGAATCCTTCGGGGCCTGGCCGTCGCGCCATGTGACGCCGCGGCGCATCGATGTGTGGCTGCCGCCGGGTTACGACGAGCCGGATGCCGTGCCGCATGCGGTGCTGTACATGCACGATGGCCAGCACCTGTTCGATCCCGCCACCGCTGCGGGTGGCCATCCCTGGGCGGTGGGCCACCATGTGACGATGCAGATGCTCGCGGGCCGCATGCGGCCCACGATCGTCGTCGGGGTCTGGAACACACCGTTGCGCTACGCCGAGTACGCGCCGGCGCCGGCGCTGCTGCGCCTGCCCGCGCCGCTCTACGCCCTGACCGTCGAGGCCGGGCATCCCGCAGGCGGGCCGTTCGAGTCGCTGTCCGAGGGCTATCTGCACTTTCTGATCGATGAGTTGAAGCCGGTCATCGATGCGAGATACCGCACCCGCCGCGGCCCGGCCGATACCGCGGTGATGGGGGCCAGCATGGGGGCACTGGCCTCGCTGCATGCCCTGGTCGCCCGTCCGGATGTGTTCGGCGCGGCGGGTTGTCTGTCCACCCATTGGCCGCTGACGATCAACCCCGCCCTGTTGGGGCATGGGGGCGACGTGCGCTTGCGCGACATCGCGGCCGCCGGCCTGGGCTGGTTGGCCGAATCGCTGCCTGCGGCTGGCCGTCACCGTCTGTACTTCGACCATGGCGATCGCCATCTGGATGGCCTGTATGGCCCCTTCCAGCATCGGGTCGACGAGTTGGCCTTTGCCCGCGGCTATCGCCCCGGGGTGGACTTCCGCAGTCTTCTGTTCCCACGGGCCGCTCACCACGAGCGAGCCTGGCGGTCGCGCCTGGGTCAGGCGCTGTCGTGGCTGCTGCCCGCCTGATGCGCTGACCCCTGCGGGCACCGGGAGGTGGTCGCATCCCCGGCGCACCGCGAACGGTGGGCGTCTATCGCGCTGTCGCGTCTTCTTGCCGCGCGCCCATGGCTCGCGCTGGCCGGCTCGCGCGGTGGATCTTCCTGCTGCGCTCATTTTTCGCCTGATCCAAGCCCCCTTGCCTGGCAAGCGCTGAAAGCGCTCGCACGGGAAAACCCGCCGTTTTGTGTCGCGAAAATGCTGAAATGTAGTCACACTACAAGACTGTGATATCTCGACTACGCCCTCTATTGGGGCGGTGGCGCGCGATGTGCGGCGGGAGTTTTCGAGGTAATTTCCCAGGAGACTGCGCGTTTTGTGGGCAGTGATCGCACCACTAAGGGATTGCCTCAGGTGGTGTGAATCTAGTTTTAGTACAGAATTTCTTACAAGCTGCACATTCGGCGCTTCTGTCTGAGAGGGAAGAACCGTCGGGTTGGCTGTGGTGCGTGTGTGTTCCAAGAGAGCTTGAGGAGTCCCCCCATGACAATGACCAACAAGAAGCGCAAGGCTGGCCGGCAGGGCCATGCGCCGCGCAGCGCCTTCCAGATCCACCCGGTGGCAGCGGCGTGCTCGGCGCTGGTCCTGACGACCGGCGCCGCCTACGCGCAAAGCGAGCCGGCCAAGGCCGACAAGGCGGCCGAAGACCAAGTCCAGACCGTGACCGTGACCGGCATCCGCAAAGGCATCGAGGCCGCGATCGCGATCAAGAAGAACGCCGACGCCATCGTCGAAGCGGTGTCGGCCGAAGACATCGGCAAGCTGCCCGACCTGAGCGTGGCCGAGTCGATCTCCCGCCTGCCTGGCGTCACCACGCAGCGCAGCACCGTGACCGGCCGTGCGCAGCAGATCAGCGTGCGGGGCATGGCGCCGGACTTCAACGGTGGCCTGCTGAACGGCCGCGAGCAGGCATCGACCGGGTCGAGCCGCAGCGTCGAATTCGACCAATACCCCGCCGAACTGCTCGGCAGCATCGTCATCTACAAGACGCCCGACGCCTCGCTGATGGGCCAGGGCCTGTCGTCGACCACCGACATGCAGACGGTGCGCCCACTCAACTTCGGCGAACGCGCCGTGGTGGTGAACTACCGCCACGAATCGACCAGCAAGGCCGAGAACAAGCCAGGCTTCGGCACGGGCAGTGGTGACCGGCTCTCGCTGTCCTACATCGATCAGTTCGCCGACCGCAAGCTGGGCATTGCGCTGGGCTACACCCACCAGGAGAACAAGGGCGGCGGCCGGCCGAACTTCAACACCTGGGGCGGTTGGGTGCCTCTGTATGACACCGCGACCAACACCACCAGCGCCTGCAACAAGCCGGATGGCGCGCCCGATTCGTGGACGCCACCCGGCACCTGCGCGAAGGTGCCTGGCGGCTTCACCACCGACATCGAGACGACCGACTTCAAGCGCGACGCCGCGCTGGCGGTGCTGCAGTTCAAGCCCAGCAAGGAGTTCGAGTCCACGCTCGATGTGCTCTATTCCAAGGGCAACTTCTCGGTCATGAAGCGCGGCCTGGAAGGCCCGGTCGGCGGCCTGTCGGCCGGTGCCAACGATCAGGGCGGCCGGCTGGTCGATGCCACTATCAGCAATGGTGTCGTCACGGCAGGCAGCTTCGAGAACTGGAAGGGGGTCATCCGCAACCACAACGAGGACTACTCAGACGAGCTCACCTCCATCGGCTGGGGCAACACCTTCAAGGCCGGCGACTGGAAGCTGAACTTCGACCTGTCGCACTCGAAGGTCAAGAAGGTCTCGGAGCGTTTCGAGACCACCGCCGGCATCGCTGGCAACGCCTACAACGCCGAAGACACGATCTCCTGGACTGGTTTCAATGGCAGCAACCTGGCTGACGTGAAGTACAGCACCGGTCTGAACTACGCCGATCCGAACCTCATCAAGCTGACGGACGTGCAGGGCTGGGCCGGCGCCAATGGCGTGCAGGACGGCTACTACGCCAACCCGACCACCACCGACAAGATCGATGCACTGAAGTTCGCGCTGGGCCGCGAAATCAGCTGGGGCCCGATCGTCTCGTTCAATGGTGGCCTGAACATCTCCTCCCGCACCAAGGACCGCGTCACCCGCGAAGGCGCGTTGGTGCTGCCCGGCGCGCTGGACGCCAATGGCAACGTGGTGGACCGGCTCGTCTTTGCCGACATGCCGAACCCCACGGTCGGCGTCGGCGGCCTGACCGGCATCCCCACGCTGAACTGGAACCCGTCGGGCTCGCTCGGCTCGGTGTTCCAGCTCAATCCCTGGTCTGACCACGACATCGTCGGCAAGACCTGGGGCGTGAAGGAGAACGTCAGCACCGTCTTCCTGAAGGGCGACATCGAGAGCGAGATCGGCGGCATTGCGCTGCGAGGCAACGTGGGCGTTCAACTGGTCGGCACCCGCCAATCTGCCACTGGCTTCCGCGTGGACCAGGCGAGCTGCAATGGCGGCACCCACAGCTGCGATTACTCGGCCGTGTCGGCCAGCCACAGCTTCACCGACGTGCTGCCGAGCTTGAACCTCGCGGCCGATCTGGGTGGCGACAACGTCCTGCGCCTCGGCCTGGGCCGCTTGATCGCCCGGCCGAACATGGAAGACATGAAGGCCACGGTGGACTTCAGCGTCAAGTCCGATGATGGCCCGTCTTACTTCAACGGCTCAGGTGGCAACCCGAACCTCGAACCCTTCCGCGCCAACGCGCTGGACCTCTCCTACGAGAAGTACTTCGGCAAGAAGGGCTACGTCTCGATCGCGGGCTTCTACAAGGACCTCGACACCTACATCCTGAAGACCCGCGAGGTGTTCGACTTCGCGTCGTACGTCACCCCGGGCAGCGGCACGCCGGACAGCGGAACCTTGGGTCTGATCACCCTGCCCACCAACGGCAAGGGCGGCACGATCAGCGGGGTGGAGCTGTCGGTCAACGTGCCGTTCTCGATGGTCAGCAGCTGGCTCGACGGCTTTGGTGTGATGGCCAACTACTCGAACACCGACAGCTCGGTGAAGCTGCCGTCGTCGGGCTTCTCGGGCCAGAACGTGAACACCCCGAGCATCCCGCTGCCCGGCCTGTCGAAGGAGGTCACCAACCTGCGCCTGTACTTCGAGAAGTACGGTCTGCAATTGGCGGTGGCCCGTCGTGAGCGCTCGAGCTATCTGGGTTCGATCTCCGACTACCAGGACAAAACCCAGCTCGTCTATGTCAAGGGCGAAGCGCAGGTCGATGTCCAGGCCGCCTACGAGTTCGACTGGGGTTTCCTGAAGGGCTTCTCGATCCTTGCCCAGGGCAACAACCTGACGAACGCCGAGTATGCGGAATACGATGCGCAGAACGGCAACATCACCAACCGCAAGAAGTTCGGCAAGTCGTTCCTGGTCGGTGTGAACTACAAGTTCTGATCGATCGGAGCGAGGCGCGGTGGAAGGGGTGGCTGCTGTCAGCCCCGTCCATCCCCGCGCGGATCACCCCGGGGGCCATCGGCCCCCGTTCCATTTGAAGTGCAGAAGATGCAGACCGACCTGTTGAAGACCGTCGTGATCGTCGGTGGGGGAACCGCCGGCTGGATGACCGCCGCGGCCCTGGCCACGACGATGAAGGGCCGCTACGACATCCGACTCGTCGAATCCGATGAGATCGGCATCGTGGGCGTGGGCGAAGCCACGATCCCGATGATCCAGCTGTTCAACAAGATCGTCGGCATCGACGAGGCCGAGTTCATCAAGGCAACGCAGGGCAGCTTCAAGCTGGGCATCGAGTTCGTCAACTGGGGCCGGGTGGGCGACCGCTACATGCACGGCTTCGGCAAGATCGGACAGGATCTGTGGACCGTGCGATTCGACCAGTACTGGCAGAAGATGCGCGCCCTGGGCCGGGCCCAGCCGCTGGAGCAGTACTGCATCACCCGCATGGCCAGCCGGCAGAACAAGTTCTTGCCGCCGCAGCCTCAACTGCCCAACTCACCGCTCGGTGACATCGCCTATGCCTACCACTTCGATGCGAGTCTGTACGCGCGCTTCCTGCGCGGGCTGGCCGAGAGCCGTGGCGTGCGGCGCTTCGAAGGCCGCATCGACAGCGTGTCGCAACGGCCAACCGACGGCCACGTTGACGCGGTCGTGCTGGCGGGCGGGCAGCGTGTCGAGGGCGACCTGTTCATCGACTGCTCCGGCTTCCGTGGGCTGCTGATCGAGCAGGCGCTGCAGACCGGCTATGAAGACTGGACCCATTGGCTGCCATGCGACCGTGCACTGGCGGTGCCTTGCGAATCCGCCCCGACCCTGACGCCCTACACCCGTTCGACCGCGCACCGTGCCGGCTGGCAGTGGCGCATTCCGCTGCAACACCGCACGGGCAACGGCCATGTCTATTGCAGTCAGTTCACCACGGACGATGAAGCGGCCGCCGCATTGCTGGCGAATCTCGACGGCAAGCCCCTGGCCGATCCCCGGCCGATCCGCTTCACCACCGGCATGCGACGCCAGGCGTGGAACAAGAACGTGGTGGCGATCGGCCTGGCGAGTGGCTTCATGGAGCCACTGGAGTCCACCAGCATCCACCTCATCCAATCGTCGATCCAGCGGTTGATCGACTACTTCCCGGACCGCGGCTTCAATCCGGTCGACGTGGCCGAATACAACCGACAGTCGCGCTTCGAATACGAGCGCATCCGCGACTTCATCATCCTGCACTACAAGCTGAACCAGCGAGACGATTCGCCATTCTGGAAGGCGTGCGCGGAGATGCCCATCCCGGATTCCCTGGCGCACAAGATCGAGCTGTTCCGCACGCACGGGCGCATGGTGCGCATCGACAACGAGCTGTTCACCGAGTTCAGCTGGCTACAGGTCTTCGAGGGGCAGAACCTCGTGCCCGAGCGCTACCACCCCTTGGTCGATCTGCAGCCGGAAGACGCCATCGCCGAGTACCTCGAAGGGGTGCGCGAGGTGATCGCCAAGTGCGTCGAGGTGATGCCCGACCACCAGGCCTACATCGACAAGCACTGCAGGGCCTCGCGGCTCTGACGGCGCTGACGGCCCTGAAGGGCCCGCGGCCTGCGGGGGACGGGCTCAGCCCCCTGACTTGGCCGCCCTCAGCCGCCGTCGCACCGCCCGTGCGTGCGGCAGCCAGCCCAGCGTGGCCCAGCGGCGCCACATCAGCAGGCCGCGTATCCATTCGTCGGCGGCGTAGGCGATCCACAGGCCAGGCAGCCCCCAGCCGAAGTGGATGCCCAGCAGCCAGCTGCCGCCGGCCAGCACGATGAGCATCGAAATCGAGCCCACGGCGACGGGGTAGCGTGCGTCGCCGGCGGCGCGCAGCGCGTTGATCACGACGAGGTTGAAGGTGCGGCCGGGCTCCAGCACGATGGTGATCCACAGCACCACCTGACCAGCCGCGAGGATCTGGGGGTCTTGCGTGAACAGGCGCAGCAGCCAGGGGGCGGTGAGGGCCACGACGGTGGCCACCGACACGCTGACGAGCAGGCCGCGGGCCAACGCGCGCCGTACCAGCTTGTGGGCTTCGTGCCAATGGCCGGCCCCGATCTGGTGGCCCACGAGGATCTCCACCCCCAACCCGGTGGCCAGGCCGAACAGCAGCACGCCGTACATCAGTTGCGACGCATAGGCCTGGGTGGCCAACGCCTGGGCGCCCAGGTGGGCGGCCACCGACACGCTCACCATGAAGGCCAGTCGGTAGGCGATGTTCTCGGCCGCGCCGGGCACGCCGATGTGCAGGATCGCGCCCAACTCGCGCCGCGATGCCCGCCACCAATCCGGCCAGTGCGGCACCAGCCCCAGACGCAAACGCCACAGCCACAGGTGCAGGCCCACGCCGATGACCCGGCTGGCGCCCAGCGCCAGCGCGTAGCCCGGCAGGCCGAGTGCGGGCAGGGGGCCCGCACCAGTCATCAGCGGGATGGCCAGGCCCAGATGGCAGGCGTGCATCGCGATGATGACGGCCAGCGTGTCGCGGGTGCGCAGGTGCGCGCGCATCACGCCGGCCATCGAGGCGTTCCAGGCATCGAACAGCAGGGCCGGCGCCAGTGTGGTCAGGAACGGCACCGCCAGCGGCAGCACCTCGGGCGGGGCGCTCATCAGCCGCAGCATCGGCAACGCGCCGAAGCCGGCGAGCAGGGCTGTGGCGCCGCCCATCCAGGTGCTGGCGCCCAGCGCGGCGCGGGCCACCCGGTCGGCCCCTTCGCGCTGGCCGCCGCCGAGGTTCTGGGTGATCACCACGCCCACGCCTGCGCCGACGATGCGGAAGACGATGAACAGCGTGGCGAAGATCTGGTTCGACAGCGCGAAGGCCGCACCGGTGGCGTCGGACACGCGCGCCGCGAGCGCGGTGCCCACGATGCCGACGCCAATGCCGAGCAGGAATTCGACGAACAGCGGCCAAGTGAGGGTGAACAACCGCGGCCGCGGCGGAGCTGGAGTCATTCAGGTGACGATAGCAGCACCGTGCCACCCAATGCGGGCAGGTTCAGCGTCAGGCGACGCTTTTCGTCCATCTCGATCGGGTGCGCAGCCGGGGCCAGCGCGTCAGCCCAGCGGCGTGGCGCGCCCCGGGGCAGCTCGACGGTCACGGCGTGGGCCGCGTCCGCATTGTTGGTGGCGGCGATGGCCCACTGGTCGCCCAGGCGCCGCGCGAGCACGATGGCGTGGGCGTCGGTCCACAACGGTGCATCGAGGCTGCCGCGTCGCAGCACGGGGTGCTGATGTCGCAGCGCGATCAAGCGCTTGACTTCCGCCCGCATCGCCTCGTCCGGCTGGCCGCCTTCGTCGGCCCACGGGTAGGTGGCGCGGTTGTACGGGTCGTCGCCGCCGGTGACGCCGACCTCGTCGCCGTAGTACACCGCCGGGGCTCCCGGGTAGGTCATCTGGAACAGCAAGGCCAATCGGTAGCGCCGCTTGGCCAGCGTGATCGCAGCGTCGTCGGCGCCATCGGTCCACCCCAAGACATGCAGCGAGCGCGCCTGGTCATGGGTGGACAGCAGGTTCATCAGGGCATGGAAGGCTTGCGGCGGATAGGCCTCGCGCAAGGCTTCGAGGTTGCGGTACAGAAGCGCCGCGTGCCCGCCATTCACGTACTCGAGCAACGTGTTGCGGAAGACGTAGTTCATCGTCGAGTCGAAGGCATCGCCGAGGAAGTACTTCGAGCTGTCGAACCAGGTCTCGGCGATCGTCAGTGCGTCGGGCCGATGGGCTTTGATCGCGGCGCGCCATTCGCGCCAGAAGTCATCGGGCACCCACGGCGCCACGTCCATGCGCCAGCCGGCCGCACCCCGGTCGAGCCAGACCTTCATCACCGATTGCCGGTCGCCGTAGGCAAAGCGCCGCCAGGCCGGTGAAGCCTTGTTCAGCTCGGGCAGATCGCGCACGCCCACCCATCCCTTGAACTGCTGGTCAGGGTCCGACGGGGTCGGATCCAGGCTGAACCAGTCGGCATAGGGCGAGGCCGGATGGATGCGGCCGTTCTGGAAAGCGCCCTGGTCGCCGTGGTGGCCGTAGCGGTTGAAGTAGACGGAGTCGCTGCCGACATGGTTCAGCGAGGCATCGGGAATCACGCGGATGCCGCGACGTGCGGCCTCGCGGCACAGGCGTTCGAAATCGGTGTTGGTTCCGAAGGCGGGATCGACCTGGTGGTAGTCGGCCGTGTCGTATTTGTGGTTGCTCGCCGCCTTGAAGATCGGCGTCATGTAGATCGCGTTGGCGCCGAGGTCGCGGATGTAGTCGAGCTTGTCGATGATGCCGGCCAGGTCGCCGCCGAAGAAGTCGTTGTTGTAGACCTCGTCCGAGCCATCGCCAGTGCCGGGCTTCCAGGGCTTGTCGGTCCAGCGGCTGTGCAGTTCCACGGTGTGGTCCTGGTAGTGGTCGCGGCCCGGCTTGGGGTCGTTGCGCTTGTCACCGTTGCGAAAGCGCTCGGGGAAGATGTAGTAGTAGACGAGGTCCGCCGCGTAGTCGGGCACCTGGAAGCCGGCGTCGTACACCGTCTGCCGAAAGCGGCGGATCGAGCTGGTGCGCGCCGGCAAGGGCGCCACCTCGCCCAGACCGTGGCTGCCCTTCTCGCGCGTCCAGAAGATCGATTCGGCGTTGTTCTGCAGCACGAAGATCTGCCCATCGATCTCTGCCTCGAACCAATAGCCGTAAACGGCCTTGGTGCCGAAGCGGTGGGTGGCCGTCCAGCGCTCGGTGCCGCCGCTGCCTGCCGCATGGCGTTGCATCGGCACGCGGGCCACTGGCAGGTACTCCAGCACCTCCTGGTTGCCTTCAAGGCGGCGTTGCTCCACCACGAGCGTCAGGCGGCTCACGCCCGGCAGGGCCTCGACGGCCCAGTCGATCGGCGTGTGTTCCACCACCGCGCCGAAGGGGGTCTTGTGGGCCAGTGCGCGCGAATCGAAGCGCAGGCTCTGCGCCACGGGGTGCTCGACCGGACGTGCGTTCGGATCGGCAAAGCTCTTCGGCCCCAGGCTGATCAAGGGGCGCTCGGCCACGATGACGGCGCGCAGTGTCTGCTCGCCATCGAACTCCAGCGTGTGCCCCTCAGAGGTGAGCCCGGGCGTCCAGGCCGCGTCCGCCAGCTTGAACTCGTATCGACCCTTCAGTCGGGTGTTCAGGTAGTAGGCGTCGCAGCTGTACTGAAGCGCGTACTCGTCCAGCGCGGCCCAGTTGTTCATCGTGCCGCGCAGGTACAGCACGGTGTCGCCAAAGGGGGGCGCGGCGCTGGGGCAGTCTTCGATGTCGAGGCGGGGCGGTGCGGAGGCGTCGGCGGTCATCTTCAAAGTGATGCGGTGAAGGCCGTTGAAACGGCGAGAGATGTCAGGCCCTTGGCGCCGCAGCAGCGCACCGGCTCCCTGGCCCAGGTCGGCGTCGGGCGACCAGGCTTCGTCGCCGAGCTTGAAGCGCTGCTCGCCGGTCAGCCGTGTCACCAGCACGTAGCGATCGCACACCCAGCGCAGGCGATGGCTGTCGCTGGCGGCCCAGGCGTTGAAGCTGCCGCGCAGATAGAGGGCGCGGCCGGCCAGGGGGTCTGCAGAGCATGGTGCCGGTGTGGCGCCCTCGGCGAGCGCGTGGGAGGCGGCCGTCCAAAGCAGCGCCACGCCCACCAGCCGGCCGAGCCGGCACCGTGCTCTGACGCTCATTGCACCCGCTTGTAGTTGGTGTAGCCGCCGGGTGGGGAGACATCGGGCTTGAGTACCAGCGTGCCGCCAGGCGGCAGGGTGACCTGCAGCAACGCCGCCTGCACGCGCAAGGGCTCGCCGGTCCAGGTGCCGAGCTGGTCGACCAGGCGGGTGCCGTCCATGATCTTCGAATCAGGGATGAGCACGGTGTCGGTCACGTCCTGCAGGCTGGGGTTCGTGATCACCAGCACCGCATCTCGGGCGCGGTCGGTGAAGCGTTCGAAGGCGAGCAGGCGCTGGCTTTCCAGCAGCCGGAAGTTGCCCACCCGCAGCGCGCGCTCGCCGCGGTGCAGTTTCACCAGCCGCCGCGTCCAGTCGAGCGCGGCGTTGTCGGCCGTGGCCAGGTCCCAGCGCATGGGGGCGCGCATCTCGGGGTCTTCCCCGCCGAGCATGCCCAGCTCGTCGCCGTAGTAGAGGTTGGGTGAGCCGGGCAGGGTGAACTGCAGCACCTGGGCCAGCCGGCGCTGCCGCTCGTCCGGGATGGCGGTGGCCAGGCGAGAGGTGTCGTGATTGCCCAGATAGACCCACGACTTCAGCATCGGCTCGATGCCCGTCTCGCTGACCATGCGGTCCAGCATGCGGGCGGCGGCGGGTGCGTCGATCTGGCCGTTGACCGTTCGCAGGATGATCTGCCGCAGGGTGAAGCCGAGCACGCCATCGACAGCCGGGAACCACTCCTTCGGGTAGTTGGCGATCTCGCCCACCACCAACGAGCCGGGCTTTTCCTGGTGTGCTGCACGGGTCAGCTCGGCCAGGAACTCCGGCCCGATGTCGAAGGCCACATCCAGCCGCCAACCATCGATGCCGTCACGCAGGTAGCTGCGAACCACCGAATTCGGCTTGGCGTAGAGGTGGTCGCGCACCGCCGGGTTCTCGAGGTTCAGCTCGGGCAGGTTCTGGGCCAGCGCCCAGGTGCGTGCGCCACCCTCGTACTGTGGCCCGAAAACGAACCAGGAGCGGTACGGGTTCTGGGCGCTGCCTTCGGCTTGCTTGAAAACCAGCGCGTTGCGGCCCATGTGGTTGAACACGCCGTCGAGCACCAGCTTCATGCCACGGCCGTGCAGATCCTGCGCGAGCGCCTTCACGTCCTCTCGGGTGCCGTACTCGGGTGAGACGACCTGGTAGTCCAGCGCGTCGTATTTGTGGTTGGTGTAGGCGAGGTGGATGGGGTTGAGGTACAGCACGTCTGCACCCAGCTGCTGCACATGGTCGAGCCGGCCCATCAGGCTGCGCAAGTCGCCGCCCCAGAAATCGATCTCGTGGCTCCACAGCTTGGCGTCGGGCAGGTACTTGCCGGCGCGGGGCAGCTCGTCCCACGCGCGCAGCACCTTGGGCGCCGGGTACAGGTAGCGCTTGGCATCCAGCGTCGCGCTCGGCGCGAAGCGGTCGACGAGCACCTGGTAGACCACGGCGCCGTTGCGCCAGTCCTTCTCGCGCGCTTCAAAGGCGCCGGCCAGCGCCGCGTCGTAGGCGTTGGCGCGCTGCTTCACGGGGGTGGCGGCCAGCGCGGTGCCGCCCGTCCCGGCGGTGGCGGCGCCGGCCGCAGCCAGCGCCAGGTGGGTGAGGAAGTGGCGTTTGTTCATGCCGCGATGATCGCTGGATGGCCGGGCCTGATCGACGTTGTCCTGATCAACCCTTGACGCCGCCCGAGGTGAGGCCCGAGACGATCCAGCGCTGTGCGGCCAGGAAGACCAGCGTGATCGGCAGGCCGCTCAGCACCGCAGCGGCGGCGAAGTCACCCCACAGGTATTTCTGATCGTAGAGATAGAACTTCGAGCCCACTGCCAAGGTGAGGTTGGGCTCCTCGCGCAGCAGCACCGAAGCCACCGGGTACTCGATGATCGTGCCGATGAAGGCCAGCACGAACACCACCATCAGGATGGGCACGGCCATGGGCAGCAGCACCAGGCGGAAGGCCTGCCAGTGCGTGGCGCCATCGACCTTGGCGTTCTCTTCGATGTCGACCGGGATCGTGTCGAAGTAGCCCTTGATCGTCCACACGTGGGTGGCCACGCCGCCCAGGTAGGCCACGATGAGGCCGGTGTGGGTCTCGATGCCCATCCACGGCAGGTACTGGCCGATGCCTTCGAAGATGGCATAGATCGCGACCAGTGCCACCGCCACCGGGAACATCTGCAGCACCAGCATGCTGTTGAGCAGCGCGCGCTTGCCGGTGAAGCGCAGCCGTGCGAAGGCGTAGGCGGCCGTGGTCGAGATCGCCACGATCAGCAGGGCCGACACGGTGGCGATCTTCACCGAGTTCCACAGCCACAGCAGCACCGGGAAGGGCGGCTCGATCCGGGTGCCGTCGGCGGTGACGTGGGCGATGCCGAGCGCCAGCTTCCAGTGCTCCAGGCTGATCTGCGACGGGATCAGCGAGCCGGTGGCGAAGTTGCCGGGGCGCAGCGAGATCGAGATCACCGCGAGCAGCGGGAACAGGGTGATCGCGATCAGCGCCCACAAGCCGGCGTGGGCGGCGAGGATGCGCCAGCGCTGGCGCTTGCCGGTGACGATGGCCATGGGGTCAGCTCCTGTGTTTCGCGTCGCCGGTCAGCTTCAGGTTCACCAGCGACATCAGCGCCACGACGATGAAGATCAGCGTCGAGATCGCGGCAGCCAGGCCGAAGTTGGCGCCGGCATCGGTGAAGGCGATGCGGTAGGTGTAGCTGACCAGAATGTCGGTGGTGCCGGCCGGCAGCCTGGTGTTCAGGTAGTCGGGCCGGCCGTCGGTCAGCAGCGCGATCAACACGAAGTTGTTGAAGTTGAACGCGAATGCCGAGATCAGCAACGGCGTCAGTGGCTTGGCGATCAGCGGGGCGGTGATCTTGAAGAAGTTGGTCAACGGCCCCGCACCGGCGATGGCCGAGGCTTCATACAGGTCGGCCGGGATGGCCTTGAGCAGGCCGGTGCACAGCACCATGATGTATGGATAGCCGAGCCAGGTGTTGACGATCAGCAGCATCGCGCGGGCCAGCGTCGGGTCGGCGAACCAGGCGGGCCGCACCCCGAACAGCGCATCGAGGATGGCGTTGATCTCGCCGAAGTTCTGGTTGAACAGGCCCTTGAACACCAGGATCGAGATGAAGCCGGGCACCGCATACGGCAGAAACAGCAGCGTGCGGTAGAGGGTGCGGTACTTCAGCGCCTCCCAGTTCAGCAGCACCGCGAGGGTCATGCCGATCAGCGTGGCGAACAGCACCGTGAGCGCCGAAAAGACCACCGTCCAGCCGAAGATCGAGACGAAGGGGCCGCGGAAGTCGGCGTCGAACATCATCCGCGTGTAGTTGTCCCAACCAATGCCCACCTTGAAGCCGGGTTGGATGTGATCGCCCTGGGCGTTCTCGAAATAGCCTGTCTCTCGGTTGGGCCGGTAGACCACGCCTGAAGGCTGCTGCACCAGCGCGCCGTCGTCACCCGCTGTCCACAAGGGCTTGAGCGGGCCGAACTCGCGCACGCCGGTGTAGTGCAGCAGCGTGCCATCGGGTTTCTTCAGCACGAGTGCACGCACCGTGTCGCGGCGCGACAGCGCGTCACGCAGCGAGAGGGCCGGGCCCAGTGGCGCGTCGCCAGCGGCCGCCAAGGCCAGCGGCGCGTCGGTGGCGGTTGAGATCGGTGGCGAGAGCAGCACCTCGCTGCCGTCAGCACTGATCAACCGGATGCGTAGCGCCGAGCCTTCGGCGTGCAGCGTGCTGGCCATCGCGTGCGCCTCGTCGACCTCGCTTTGTTCCAGCAGGTAGCTGCGTGCGCGTGTCTCGCTGAGCAGGTGGGCCGAAGAGTAGTTGGTGAAGCCGAGCTGCACCGTGTAGGCCAGGGGCAGGGCCGCGAACACCAGCATGCCTGCCACGCCGGGGAACAGGTAGCGCCAGGCGAGCGAGGTGGCCGAGGCGTAGCTGTAGACCCCCAGCATGCCGAGCGCGAGCGTCGCCGTGCTGACGAGCAACTGGCCGCTTGCCGCCAGCCGCCACGCGAACCACAACACGGCAAACATGGACACTGCCGCTACCGACAAACCAAGTGGCGTGCGCGGAACCGGCTTCGCCGGTCCGCCGCGCGAGCCCCCTCGGGGGGCAACGACCGGAAGGGAGTGTGGGGGCATCATTTGACCAACATGCGCGCGGCGGCGCCGTCCAGAGCGTCCTTCGGGGCTTGTCGCCCGTTGGTGATGGCTTCCAGCGCGGCATCCATCGCCGGGAAGAAGCGCTGGGTTTCCGGGATGTTCGGGATGGGTTCGCCAGCGCGGGCGTTGTCCATCGTGGCGCGGATCGCCGGGTCGTTCGCCAGCTCGGCGAAGTACGCCTTGTTGGCCGGGGTGCCCAGCGGCACATCGGCGGAGATGCGCTTGAGGCTGTCGATGCGCAGCAGATGGTTCTCGATGAACTCGCGCGCCACGTCCTTCATCGGGCTGGGCGCAGTGACCATGCAGCCCAGCACGCCGACGAAGGGCTTGGCCGGATGGCCTGCCACGCCAGGCACCGGCGCCACGCCGAAATCGATGCCGGCCTTCTTCGCGTTGTCCCACGCCCAGGGGCCGGTGATCATCATGGCCACCTCGCCCCGGGCGAAGTTGGCTTCCATTTCAGAGTAACGGGCGCCCTTGGGCATGTGGCCGTCCTTGATGAGGCGGTCCAGCATCTGCGCGCCTTGCAGCGCGCCCTCGGTGTTGACGCCCACCTGCTTCGGGTCGTAGTCGCCTGAGGGCGTTCGACCGAAGACATAGCCCCCCGGGCCTGCGAGCATCGGCCAGGTGAAGAACGACTTGTTGTAGTCCCACAGCACCGCGTGCTTGCCGTTCTTCTGCAACTGCTTGTCGAGCGCGATCAGCTCGTCGAAGGTGGCCGGCGGCGTCTTGACCAGGGCCTTGTTGTAGACCAGGCCGATGGCCTCGATCGCCAGCGGATAGCCCCAGGTCTTGCCCCGGTAGGTGAATGCCTGCCAGGCCGAATCTTCCACCTCGTCGCGCAGGCGCCGCGGCGGATGCACCGGCACGATCAGGCCCGATTTGGCCCATTCGCCCACCCGGTCGTGTGGCCAGCAGAAGATGTCTGGCCCCTTGCCGGCACCGGCGGCGGCCTGGAACTTGTCCGGCGCGCCTTCAGGGTGCTGGACGATGACCTGCACGCCCGTCTCGGCGGTGAAGGCGTCGCCCACCTTCTGCAGGCCGTTGTAGCCCTTGTCGCCGTTGATCCAGACCAGCAGCTTGAGCGCCGAGGTGTCGTCGGCCGGCCGTGGCGCGCAGCCGCCCAGCCAGGCGAGCGACACCAGCCAGGCCACCACGGCGGCTGTGCGCCGACGCTGGCCCGGCATCGACCGCATGCCGAACTCGTTGCCTCGGCTCATGCGCGGCCTGCGCTGGTGTGGCGCTCGAAAGCCAAGCCCTGTGCGTCGAACAGGTAGGCGCGGTCTTCGGGCACGGTGAGGGTCAAGGCGTGGCCGGGTTGAGGGTGAGAGTGCCCGTCCAACTCGCAGGTGAGCGTGTCGTCGGCGCCGGGGTACTCGCCGTAGGCGTAGGTGGTGCCGCCGAGTGATTCGACGAAGGTCACCTTCATCTCGATGGTGTTGCCTTGGCCGCCTTCTTTCAGATGCTCGGGCCGGATGCCGAGCTTGACCGGGGCGCCGGGTTGGGCACGGGTGGCGTTCACCGCGCAGCGCAGCGTGGCGCCGCTGGCCAGCTTGACGGTGGCGCCCAGCGCGTCCGCCGAGACCAGCGTGCCATCGAGGATGTTCATTTCGGGCGAGCCGATGAACTTGGCGACGAAGAGGTTGCAGGGGTGTTCGTACAGCCCCAGTGGCGAGCCCACCTGCTCGATCTGGCCAGCCGAGAGCACGACGATGCGATCGGCCAGCGTCATCGCCTCGACCTGATCGTGCGTCACGTAGACCATCGTGGTCTTCAGTTCCTGGTGGAGCTTGGCGAACTCGTAGCGCATGCGCACGCGCAAGGCGGTGTCCAGATTCGACAGCGGCTCGTCGAACAGGAACACCTCGGGCTTGCGGACGATGGCCCGGCCGATGGCCACCCGCTGGCGTTGCCCGCCGGACAGATCCTTCGGCTTTCGCTCCAGCAGGTGTTCGATGTTCAGGATCTTGGCGGCCTGCCGCACCGAGCGCTCGATCTCGTCTTTCGGCATCTTGGCCAGCTTCAAGCCGAAGGCCATGTTGTCGAACAGGTTCATGTGCGGATAGAGCGCGTAGCTCTGGAAGACCATCGCGATGCCGCGCTCGGCCGGTGGGATGTCGTTGACCACCTTGCCGCCGATCGCCAGCGTGCCGCCGGTGATGTCTTCCAGCCCGGCGATGACCCGCAGCAATGTGGACTTGCCGCAGCCCGACGGGCCGACGAACACCATGAACTCGCCGTCACGAATCTCCAGATCGATGCTGTGCAGGATCTTCGCGGCGCCATAGGCCTTGGCCACGCCTTGCAGCTTCACGTCCGCCACTTACTTACCTCCGCGCCGTGCAGCCGGCCCTTGGCCGGGCCGCATCGGCTTGTCTCGCTGGGTGCTGGGTTGTGCCAGGGGATGCGTCGCTATTCGATCTGATTTCTTGAGCGCGCACCACCAGACCGCCGAGGCGGTGAAGTCTCGGCTTGATGTAGAGAATATACATTCATGACGTGATCAAGACAACGCGTATTCCACGGATGTTCTGAGCCTGTAATCAATGAAATCAATAACTTATTTCGATCTCCGGGTTTACCATGTGTAGTCAAACTACACTACAGACTCCAAATCCACGATACTTTCACAACGCCAACGGTGCGGCTCGGCCGCGCGTGGGCATTCCGCGCCCGCCAGCGGGCCCATCACCGGCGTCGCCTCAATGAGGCTCTGACGCCGCTGCCAACACGGAACACGCTTGACTGTGAACACCACCATGACCGCCCCGAATCGCTCCCCCTCCGCCGCCGACGACGGCGCGCTGCGCGCCGCGTTCCGGGCTGCGTTCGAGCGCGAGCTGGGCCTGGCCACGCAGGGCACCACCGTCGATGCGGCGCTGCGGGCTGCCGCAGCCGCCTGTCGCGATCTGCTGGCCCAGCGTTGGACGCGCACCCAGGCTGAAGATGCGGGCCCGGATGGCCAGCGCGTCTCGCGGCGAGTGCACTACCTGTCGATGGAGTTCCTGATGGGCCGCGCACTGGGCAATGCGCTGGCGGCCCTGGGGCTGGAAGACGAGTTGCGCGACCAACTGGCACGACTGGGTCATTCGCTGCCCGATGTGCTGGAGCGCGAGAGCGATGCGGCGCTCGGCAACGGTGGCTTGGGCCGCCTGGCGGCCTGCTTCCTGGATGCCTTCGCCGAGCAAGGCCTGCCTGCCTTCGGCTATGGGCTGCGCTACCGCTACGGCATGTTCGCCCAAGGGATCGAGGGCGGCCGCCAGATCGAGCGCCCGGACGATTGGATGAAGCACGGCGAGCCCTGGGAGCTGCCGCGCCCCGAGCTGCGCTACCCGGTGGGCTTCGGTGGCCACGTGAGCATCGGTGCCGACCTGCGCCACCACTGGTCGCCTGCCGAGCGGCTGGTGGCCGAGGGCTATGACTTCATCGTGCCGGCCCACCACAGCGAGCGCGTGGCGACCCTGCGGCAGTGGCAGGCCAAGGCGGCCGACCCGATCGACTTCAACGCCTTCTGCCATGGCGATTACGCGGCCGCCTCGCGTCATCAACTGGCGGCCGATTCACTCAACTGGGTGCTGTACCCGGACGACTCCACCGCCGCGGGCCGTGCGTTGCGTCTGAAGCAAGAGGCCTTCCTCGTCAGTGCCTCGCTGCAAGACCTGATCGCGCGCCATCTGCGCGAGGGCCAGTCGCTGGACACCCTGGGCCAGCGCAACGCGATCCATCTGAACGACACCCATCCGGCGTTGGCGCCGGCCGAGCTGATGCGCCTGCTGCTCGACGAGCACCAGCTGCCCTGGCACCAGGCGTGGGCCATCACGACGCAGGCCGTCTCGTACACCAACCACACGCTGATGCCCGAGGCGCTGGAGACCTGGCCGGTCTCGCTGTTCGAAGAGCTGCTGCCGCGCCACCTCGGCATCATCTACGAGATCAACCACCGCTTCCTGGACGACGTGCGCCGCCGCTTCCCGCACGACCATTCGCGCGTTGCCCGCATGTCGCTGATCGACGAAGGCAGCGACCACAGCGAGCGCCGGGTGCGGATGGCGGCGCTGGCGATCGTCGCGTCGCACAAGGTCAACGGCGTGTCGGCCCTGCACAGTGAACTGATGGTGCAGACCATCTTCGCCGACTACGCCGCGATGTGGCCCGAACGCTTTCACAACGTGACCAACGGCGTCACGCCGCGCCGCTGGCTGTCGCAGGCCAATCCGGGCCTGGCCGGCTTGCTGGACGGGCGCATCGGCACCGCCTGGCGCAAAGACCTGGGCCAACTCGCCGCGCTGAAGCCCCTGGCGGCGGATCCGGCGCTGGGCCAGGAGTTCATGGCGGTCAAGCGGGCCAACAAGCAGCGGCTGGCGGCCCGCATCGAGCGCGAACTGGGCCTGGCGGTCAATGTGGACAGCCTGTTCGACGTGCAGATCAAGCGCATCCACGAATACAAGCGCCAGTTGCTGAACCTGCTGCACGTGGTGGCGCGCTACCAGGCCATCCTCGACAACCCGCAAGGCCCCGATGGCAAAGACTGGGTGCCGCGCACGGTGGTGATCGCGGGCAAGGCAGCGTCGGCCTATCAGGCGGCCAAGCTGATCATCCGCCTGGCGCATGACATTGCGGCCATCATCAACCATGACCCGCGCGTCGCCGGCCGGCTGAAGCTCGTCTTCCTGCCCAACTACAGCGTGAGCCTGGCCGAAACCATCCTGCCTGCAGCGGACCTGTCCGAGCAGATCTCCACCGCTGGCACCGAGGCCTCGGGCACCGGCAACATGAAGTTCGCGCTCAACGGCGCCATCACCATCGGCACCTGGGACGGCGCCAACATCGAGATGGCCGAGGCGATGGGTGTGGAGAACATGTTCGTCTTCGGCCTGCGCACCGAGGCGGTCGCCCAGCTGGTGGCCCGCGGCTACCAGCCGGCGCGCTTCGAGCGCGAAAACGCCCAGCTGCAGCGCGTGCTCAACGCCATCGACAAGGGCCTGTTCTCGCCCACCGAGCCCGAGCGCTATCGCCCGCTGATCGACCACCTGCTGGGCATCGACCGCTACCTGCTGCTGGCCGATTTCGCCGACTACGTGGCCACGCAGGCGCAGGTCGACGCGCTGTACCGCCAGCCGGCGGCCTGGGCGGAGCGCGCATTGCGCAACGTAGCCGGCATGGGCTGGTTCTCGGCCGACCGCACCATCCGCGACTACGTCGAGCGTGTCTGGGCCGTGCCAGAGGGGGTGTAAGCTGACCGGTTGTCCCTAGAAATTCTGAAGACAAGATGCTCGGAGACTCGCACGTCCAGGCCCTTCTCGCGGCGCGCCACCCTGATCCGTTCTCGGTGCTGGGCCTGCACCCGGAGGAAGACGGTCAGATGTGGCTGCGCGTCGTCTGGCCCAGCGTGGCCGCGATCGACGTGCTGGATGCCAAGACCGGCAAGAAGCTGGTGGGCCTCAACCACCGTGACCCGGACGGTTTCTTCGAGGCCCCGATTCCGCGGCGCAAGCAGCGCTTTGCCTACCGCCTGAAGTTGTATGACCCGCAGGGCCTGGTCTTCGGCGAGGTGGCCGATGCCTACGCCTTCGGGCCGCAATTGCCCGAGGCCGAGCTGCTGGCCCTCAAGGCCGGCCGGCACCCGCGGCCCTACACGGTGCTGGGCGCGCATGCGGTGGTGCAGCAGGGCGTGCCCGGCGTGCGCTTTGCGGTGTGGGCGCCCACGGCCAAGCGGGTGAGCGTCGTCGGCGATTTCAACCAGTGGGACGGACGGCGCCATCCGATGCGCTACCGCCACGAGGCGGGCGTGTGGGAGATCTTCGTTCCCCACGTGATCGAAGGCGACCTGTACAAGTTCGAGGTGCTGTCGCGCGACGGACGACTGCTGCCGCTGAAGGCCGATCCATATGCCCGCGCGGCGCAATTGCGCCCGGACAACGCCAGCAAGGTCGCCCCCATGCCGCCGGTGCGCAAGCTGCCGCAAGGGCGTGCAGACGCCAACCGCCGCGACGCGCCGATTTCGATCTACGAGGTGCATGCGCCCTCGTGGCGTCGCCTGGGCAGTGGCCCGTTCCCAAGTTGGGATGACCTTGCCGAAGCCTTGCCCGCCTACGTGGCTGACATGGGCTTCACGCACGTCGAGCTGTTGCCGATCACCGAGCACCCCTACGATGGCTCGTGGGGCTACCAGACGCTGGGCCAGTACGCCGCCAGCGCGCGCTTCGGGTCACCCGACGGGCTGGCGCGCTTCGTCGATGCCTGCCACGCCCGCGGCCTGGGCGTGCTGCTCGATTGGGTGCCGGCGCATTTCCCGAGCGATGGCCACGGCCTGGCCCAGTTCGACGGCACCGCGCTGTACGAGTACGGCGACCCGCGCGAGGGCGTGCACCGCGACTGGAACACGCTGATCCCCAACTTCGGCCGCTACGAGGTGCGAGAGTTCCTGGTCGGCAGCGCGCTGTTCTGGACCGAGCGCTACGCGGTCGACGGCCTGCGGGTCGACGCCGTCGCGTCGATGCTCTACCGCGACTACTCGCGCCCCTCGGGCGAGTGGGTGCCCAACGTGCACGGCGGGCGCGAGAACCTGGAGGCGATCGCGCTGCTGCAGCAGGTCAACCGCGTGCTGGGCACCGAAGCGCCCGGTTCGGTGACCATCGCCGAAGAGTCGACCGCGTTCCCCAAGGTGTCGGCGCCCACCGATGTCGGCGGCCTGGGCTTCCACTACAAGTGGAACATGGGCTGGATGAACGACACGCTGGCCTACATGCGCGAAGACCCCGTGCACCGCCGCTGGCACCACGACAAGATGACCTTCGGGCTCGTCTACGCGTTCAACGAAAACTTCGTGCTGCCCATCTCGCACGACGAGGTGGTGCACGGCAAGGGCTCGATGATCGCGAAGATGCCGGGCGACGACTGGCAGCGTTTTGCCAACCTGCGCGCCTACTACGGCTTCATGTGGGGCCACCCGGGCAAGAAGCTGCTCTTCATGGGCCAGGAGTTCGCGCAGCCCGACGAATGGCACCACGATGCCCACCTGCCGTGGCGCCGGCTCGACGATCCGCGCCACGCGGGCGTGCAGGCGCTGGTGCGCGACCTGAACCGCGTCTACCGCACCCAGCCGGCCCTGCACCGGCTCGATTGCGAGGCCGAGGGCTTCGAGTGGATCGCCCGCGACGAGGCCGACACCTCGGTGCTTGCCTGGGTGCGCCGCGATGGCCAGGGCCATGCCGTCATCGTCGCCTGCAATTTCACCCCGGTGCCGCGTGAAGGCTACCGCCTGGGCGTGCCGCCCGGCGCGTCAGCCTGGCGCGAGGTGCTGAACACCGATTCTTCCCACTACGGCGGCAGCAACGTCGGCAACCGCGATGCGGCCCTGCCGGTGGAGAACCTGCCGGCCCACGGTCGCGATCTGTCGATCGTGATGACGCTGCCGCCGCTCGCCACGGTCTACCTCGTGGCGGTCTGATTGTTCCTGTCTCGATGCACCACTGTCTGCCGCTGCAACTGCTCGAAGGCCGCCATGAACCGCTGGGCGCGCATCCCCGAGACGGTGGTGTCAACTTCGCCGTGTTCTCAGAACATGCGCAGCGCATCGAGCTGTGCGTGTTCGATGGCAGCGGCGTGCGCGAACTCAAGCGTTACGCGTTGCACGGCCCTGGCGATGGCGTCTTCCACGGCTTCTTGCCCGAGGTGGGGCCGGGTCTGGTCTATGGCTACCGTGCGCATGGCCCGTACCAGCCCGAAGACGGCCATCGGTTCAATCCGCACAAGCTGCTGCTCGATCCGTACGCGAGGGAGATCGTCGGCGCATTCCGCTGGTTGCCCGAGCACCATGGCTATGAGCTGGGCCACCCCGAAGGGCCGCGCTCGTTCGACACCCGCGACAACGCCGTCCAGGCGCTGAAGGCCCGTGTGGCCGAGCCGCAGGGCGGGCCCTCCGCACGGCTGGGGGCGCCCCGGCATGCGGCGTCGGACGTGGTGCTGTACGAGGTGCACGTCAAAGGCTTTTCCAAGGCACACCCGGGCATCCCGGCGGAGCTGCGCGGCACCTACGCGGCGCTAGCACACCCGGCGGCCATGGCGCACTTCAAGGCCCTGGGTGTCACCACCTTGTCGCTGCTGCCGGTGCACTACGCCATCGACGAGCCCCACCTGGCCGACAAGGGTCTCACCAACTACTGGGGCTACAACACGCTGGGCTTCTTCTGCCCGAACCCGCGGTGGGCCACGCAGCCGGACGACCCCGCGGCGGTCACGCGCGAGTTCCGAGACATGGTCGCGACGCTGCATGCGAACGGCCTGGAAGTGGTGCTCGACGTCGTCTACAACCACACCCCCGAGGGCAACGAGTTCGGCCCGACCCTGAGCTTTCGCGGCCTCGACAACCGCAGCTGGTACCGCTTGGTGCCCGACGACCGCAGTCGCAACGAGAACCTCACCGGCTGCGGCAACACGCTGAATGTGGCGCACCCCCGGGTCACCCAGTTCGTGCTCGACTCGCTGCGCTACTGGGTGCAGGAGATGGGTGTCGATGGCTTCCGCTTCGACCTGGCGCCGGTGCTGGGCCGCACCCACCATGGTTTCGATCCGCACGCCGCCTTCTTCACGGCCCTGCGTCAAGACCCGGTGCTGGCGCAGGTGCACCTGATCGCCGAGCCCTGGGATGCGGGGCACGACGGCTACCAGGTCGGCCGCTTCCCCGGCCGCTTCCTGGAGTGGAACGATAAGTTCCGCGACGCGGTGCGTGGCTACTGGCTGGGGCGCGATGGTGGCGCCGGTGTCAGCCGCGGCGAGTTCGCCCGGCGGTTCACCGCATCGAGCGATCTCTTCCATCATGCCCAGCGCCCGCCCATGGCCTCGGTCAACTTCATCACCGTGCACGACGGCTTCACGCTGAACGATGTCGTCAGCTACGCCCGCAAGCACAACCACGCGAACGGTGAAGACAACCGCGATGGCCGCGATGGCGAGCTGTGCGCCTCGTTCGGTGAAGAAGGGCCCACCTGCGATGCGCAGGTGCGCGACACCCGCGAGCGTGTCCGCCGCGCGATGCTCGCCACCTTGATGCTGGCCCAGGGCACGCCGATGCTCAACGCGGGCGACGAGCTGGCCAACAGCCAGCACGGCAACAACAACGCCTACTGCCAGGACAACCCCACCGGCTGGCTGGGCTGGGACTCGGCGGACGCGAGCCTCGCGGCTTTCGTTGGCGAGTTGGCCGCGTTGCGCCGCGAAGAGCCGCTGCTGCACCACCAGCGCTGGTTCAGCCCGCCACCCGGTGGCCCGGGCGACGCCTCGATCACCTGGCTCACGCCGGTGGGCAGCGAGATGCACGTGCACGATTGGCACGAGCCCGGTTGCCTCGCCTTCGCCTGCCGCCTCCGTGCGCATGACCCGCGCGTGCCGTCGCTGCTGCTGCTGTTCAACCCCGATGCCGCGCCGCAGCCGTTCACCCTGCCGCCCGGCGCGTGGCGATTGCGCCTGGACAGCAGCGGCAGCCTGCCGCAGAACCACGCCACCGCGGCCACCGGCCACCTCACCGCGCCCGCCCGCAGCGTGCTGCTGCTGCGCATGACATGAACCCAGGCGCCTGGCCGCCGCCATGCCTCGCGCGACCTCCCGCCGGGCGCCCCGAACGAACCGCGACTGCTGAACACTGAGAAGGATTGGCACCTATGGACCTGACCCAGCGCTGCGCCGGTGTGCTGCTGCACATCACGTCGTTGCCCGGCCCCCACGGCATCGGCGATTTCGGCCCCGATGCGTACCGCTTCGTCGACTGGCTGCAGGCCGCCGGCCAGCGGCTGTGGCAATGGTTGCCCAGCACGCCGATCGGGCCCGGCGACTCGCCCTACCAGGGTGTGAGTGCCTTCGCCGGCAGCCAATGGATGGTGGCGCTGGAGCCTTTGGTCGAGCGCGGCTGGCTGGCCGCGCCGAGCTTGCCGCCGGGGGGCTTCGACGCCCTTCGCGTCGACTACGGCCGCGTGCTGCCGTGGCGCGAGGCGCAGCTGCGGGCGGCCGCGGCGGGCTTTGCCGCCAAGGCCACCGTGGCCGACCGGGCTGCGTACCAGGCGTGGTGCGAATCGCAGGCCGGCTGGCTCGACGACTACGCGCTCTTCATGGCGATCCGCTCGCCCCGCGGCGGCCAGCCGTGGTGGGAGTGGCCCGCGCCCCTGGCCCGGCGCGACGCGGCGGCCTTGGCGGCGGCCCGCCTCGACCACGCCGACGAGATCACCTTCTGGAAGTTCGTGCAGTGGTGTTTCGACACCCAGTGTGGCGCGCTCAAGCGCTATGCGAATGAGCGGGGCGTCTCGCTGATGGGCGACCTGCCGATCTTCGTGGCGCACGATTCGGCCGATTGCTGGTCTCGCCCCGACCTGTATCTGCTCGACGATGACTTCCAGACGACCGTCGTGGCCGGCGTGCCGCCCGATGACCTGGGCCCGCTCGGCCAGCGCTGGGGCAATCCGCTGTACCGCTGGGACAAGATGGCCGACGAGAACTACGCCTGGTGGACGGCCCGTGTCCAGCGGGCACTGACCAGTGCGGATGTGTTCCGCATCGACCACTTCCGCGGCTTCGCCGGCTACTTCGAGATCCCCGCCGAGAGCCCGGATGCCCGCCAGGGCCGATGGCTCAAGGGCCCGGGCAAGCCGCTGTTCGACGCCATCGAGGCCGCGCTCGGCAAGCTGCCCATCGTGGCGGAAGACCTGGGCTTCATCACGCCGGACGTGCACGAGCTGCGCGACGGCTGCGGCTTCCCGGGCATGAAGATCCTGCAGTTCGGATTTGGCGGCGATGGCTCGCATGAGTTTCTGCCGCACAACTGGAGCCGTGCCAGCGTGGCCTACACCGGCACGCACGACAACGACACCGTGCGTGGCTGGTGGGACCACGCCAGCCCGCGCGAACGGGCCTACGCAGGCAGCTACCTCGCGTGCGGCGAACACGACGTGCACTGGGCCATGATCCGCGCCTGCTGCAATTCGGTGGCCAACATGGCGGTGTTCCCGATGCAGGATGTGCTCGGCTTGCCGAGCAGCCACCGCATGAACATCCCGGGCGTGCTGGGCGGCAACTGGAGCTGGCGTTTCAGCTGGCCGATGGTGCAACCCGAAACCACCCGCGTGCTGGGGCTGATCACCGCCGCCAGCGGCCGGGGCCCCTTCGAGTTGCTGAAACTGCCGTGCTGATGCGGTGAGACCCTCTGTCTTCTGTTCCGGCGGGATTCTCCAACCCCTTGTCAGGGAGAGCCCTTCGATGCGCCACCTCTCGGTTCAATGTTCGCTGGCTGGCGCCCTGCTGGCCGCGCTCTGCCTGAGTTCCGCCATGCCATCTCTCGCCGCCAACAACGATCCGCCCCAGGACAACGTGACGCATGTGCCCTGGTCGCGCCAGGCCGTGATCTACGAGGTCAACCTGCGCCAGTACACGCCCGAAGGCACGATCCAGGCCTTTGCGCAGCATCTGCCTCGCCTGAAAGCGATGGGCGTCGACATCCTCTGGCTGATGCCAGTGCACCCGATCGGCGTGAAAGAGCGCAAGGGCACGCTGGGCAGCTACTACGCCTCGCGCGATTACCGGGGCGTCAACCCAGAGTTCGGCACCGTGGCCGATCTGCGCGAGCTGGTGAAGCAGGCCCATGGCCTGGGCATGAAGGTGATTCTCGACTGGGTCGCCAACCACACCGCGTGGGATCACCCCTGGGTGACCCAGCACCCCGACTGGTACAAGAAAAACGCGCGGGGCGAGATCTTCCCCGTCACCTTTGGCGAAGGTGAGCACAAGGAAGAGTGGTCCGACGTCGTCGCGCTGGACTACACCCAGCCGGGTCTGCGCCAAGCCATGCTGGAAGCGATGGCCTTCTGGGTGCGCGATGTCGATGTCGACGGTTTCCGCTGCGATGTCGCCGGCCTGGTGCCGATGCCGTTCTGGCGCGAAGCCCGGGCCACGCTCGATCGCATCAAGCCGGTCTTCATGCTGGCGGAGTGGGATTCGCCCGAGATGCATGACCGGGCGTTTGACATGACGTACGACCTCGGTCTGTACGACGTGTTTCGCTCCATCGCCAAGGGCAGCGTCGGCAAGACCGCGCTGGTCGACGTGCTCGAGCATCCCAAGCAGGTCTTCCCGCCCGACGCCTATCGCATGCGCTACACCGCCAACCATGACAGCAACTCATGGCAAGCGAGCGACGCCGAGGCCTTCGGGCCTTCGCTCCAGGCCTTCGCGGTGCTTGCGGCCACCTTGCCCGGCATGCCGCTGCTCTACGGCGGCCAGGAGGGTGGGCTCGACAAGCGGCTGAAGTTCTTCGAGAAAGACCCGATCGAGTGGAAGAACTACCCGCTGGGCGACTTCTACACCCGCCTGTTCAAGCTCAAGCACGAGCATCCGGCGCTGGCGGTGGGGACCGAAGGTGGGCCTTTGCAACTGATCGATCTGGCGCACCCGGCGCTGTTCGCGTTCCAGCGAGCAAAAGCGGGTGACCGCGTCACCGTGGTGGTCAATCTGTCTGGCGCCGAGCAGTCGCTGTCGGCCCATCCGGTGCTGGGCGACGTGCGCCTGCCCGCATGGGGCTGGCGCATCACCACCGCCGATGGCCACACGCTGCGCTGAGCGGCAATTTGTCGCAGCCGCAGGGTGAATCTTCACCGTGCGGCCCCCGCTTCCCTCAAGCAGGGGATGGGCGTCCCGCGGGATGGGGATGCCAATGGAGGCTCTTCAGGCGTCTGATGACGCCCAGCCACCAGCGGGACACCCCGCCGGACCAGCTTGCGAGGGATGGATCATGAACAGCGATCGACATCTGCAGTTTCCGGATCGACGGCACTACGAATTGCGATTCACGTCGCTGTTCGATGCCGGCCGAGCCTATGCCTTCGAGTGCGACGCACAGGGCCACGTCGACCTCGACCGGCTCAGCGCGCGGGCGCGGCTGAACTACCTCTACGCCCGTTCGGTCATCGGGCGAGAGTTCTCGATGCCGGAAGTGCGCCGGAGCCCCCGGCCGCATTGAACGTGGCCGCCTGGGGGGGGCGCGTCACTTCAGGCAAATATCGTGGAAGGTGGCGCTCGGTGCGCTGCAAGTGATGCCCAGCAGGTGCATGGGCCCGGTGGGCGAGTTCTGGTGATCGAACTCCAGCAACAGCCCCAGGCCGCCGGTGCGTGCGGCTTCAATCACCGCGCAGTCCAACGGGCTGCAGGTGAGGTTTCGGCGGTTGAACAGCCGGTAGGTGGTGTCGTCGACCGGCGTGATCGATGGCGGCTCGGTCACCGACATCTCGAAGGTTTCGCTGCGTGCCACCGCGGTCTGGCTGAGCACGGCGTCCAGCTCCACGCGCTCGCTGGACCCATCGGCCAGCGGGTTGCTGACTTCGCTGATGCGCACACGCACCTGATAGCGGTTGCCCATCGCGTACGAAAAGCCCTCGATGCCGCCGTAGTGCACACCCCAAGCGTCGCTGGCGCTGGCGCGCGTCTGCAGGCACAACATGGCCGATTCGCCATAGCACTCCTGCTCGCTGGCCTGGACCTCCCAGGTTTCCTCGCGCGAGTCCTCACCGCCGCAAGCGGCCAGGAAGGCAGCGGTGACGAGGACGGCTGCGGCGCAGGCAGTGGATCGACGGATGCGTGTTTTCATGGTTGCTGTCCCCCCAAAGAAAACGGCGATGCTAACCCGCTGCATCCGCGGACCTCTCGCGCACGCGTGTCGAGGCGTATCGGCCGCGGGGCGTCAGCGCTGGCCCGCAGGGGGCGTCACATCGATCACCATCGCCGTCCGTGGCGGCACGACGAGCGTGGTGCCGAGATCGAGCGACGCGCCGCTGAACAGCTCGCGTCCGGTCGAGCCGGCTTTCAGCACATCGGCAAAGCGGCGGGTGTCGAGGTTGACGGGCTCGGTGGCTTTGCTCAGCACCACCATCACCTGCGCGCCCGTCTTCTCGTCGGTGCGGAAGTAGGTGTAGGTGCCGCGGTCCGGGGCGTAGTGGGTCAGGCGCCCCCGTTGCACGGCGGTGGCGGACCGGCGCCAACTGAACAGCTGGCGCACGAAGCCCTGCATCTGCTGCTGTGTCGGTGTCAGCCCGGCGCCGGTGAAGGCATTGACGCTGTCACCGGCCCATCCGCCGGGCATGTCGCTGCGGACGATGCCGTCGCTGCGCTCGATGGGGCTCTTCATCAGCACCTCGGTGCCGTAGAACATCTGAGGTGTGCGGGCGATGGTGGCGAGGTAGACCAGTGCCAAGCGCATCAGGCCCTCGTCTTCGCCGAGCGCAGAGAACACGCGGTTGGTGTCGTGGTTGCCCTCGAAGAGCACGAGCCGTGAGGGCTCCGGGTATTGGATGTCTTCGACCAGGGCCTCGTACAGCCGGCCGAGGCCGACGGCATAGCCTTGCCCTTCGGGTTCGACCAGGGCCTGCCGCAGTGCTCCGTGCAGCGGGAAATCCATCATGCTCGGCATGTGCGAGACATAGCCGTCGTGGTTGCGGTGACCGCGCAGCCAGTAGGCCACCATCGAGACGTGGTCGGTCATCTCTTCACCGACGATCGACAGCCGCGGGTACTCGGACATGATCGCGCCCGACCAGCGGGCGAGGAAGGCCTTGTCCGAGTACGGGTAGGTGTCGGCGCGGATGCCGGAGAGGCCGGCGTACTCGATCCACCAGATCGCGTTTTGTACCAGGTAGGTCGCCAGCAGCGGTTGGCGCTGGTTCAGGTCGGGCATCGTTGGCACGAACCAGCCGTCGGTCATGCCGGCCTTGTCGCTGGGCGCGGCGTACGGGTCTTGCACCGTCACGTGCCGGTGGTTGGTCTCGACATAGCGGTCGGGGTGGTTGAGCCAGTCTGGCGTGGGCAGGTCGCGTGATGGCGCGTCTGGCGCTGCGGCCGTGGGAGATCCATCCGCGGGGCGGCTGGGCTGCGGGTTCAACCACCAATGGCCAGAGCCGATGTGGTTCGGGGCCAGGTCCATGATCACGCCCAGCCCGCGCGCGCGGGCTTGCTCGACCAGTTGCCGATAGTCTTCGTTCGTGCCGAAGCGCGGGTCCACCCGGTACAGGTCGGTGGCCGAGTAGCCGTGGTACGAGTAGCTGGGCTGGCGGTTCTCGATGAGGGGTGTGGGCCAGAGCTGGGTGAAGCCCAGGCCGGCGATGTAGTCGAGCCTCTGGCTGATGCCGGCCAGATCGCCGCCGTGTCGCCCACCGGGGTTGCTGCGATCGACCGGGTCGCCCAGTTCGGGCTGGTTGTCGTTGGTGGGGTCACCGTTGGCAAAGCGATCGGGCACGACCAGGTAGATCGCGTCCGATGGGCCGAAGCCCTGTCGTTCGGCCGAGCCTGGCGCACGCGGGCGCAGCTCGTAGCGGGTGCTCAGGGCCACCTGGCTGCCGCGCAGCAGGTCGATCATCACGGTGCCGGGCCGCGCGCCGGGGGCCAGGTCCAGATCGACGACCAGGTAATTCGGGTTGGGCAGCGTGAGGGTGCGTTTCACCGTCACGCCCGGGGCCTTTACCCGCGCGACAAGGCCGGCCAGATCGCGTCCGTGCAGCATCAGCTGCAGGGGGCGGTGCTTCATGCCGGTCCACCAGAACGGCGGCTCCACGCGGTCGATCGATTGGGCGTGGATGATCGGTGCGGCGAGCAGCGCCAGCAGGCAGAGCAGTCGTTTCATCGGACGGTGGAAATGTCGAAGACCTGGACGGATTGCGGCGCCAGTGTGAGCATGGGGCGGGCCGCCGTCGGTGCAGAGTCGACCACCGCTGCCGAAGGCGTGGGATACAGGGGCTGCAATCGGTCGCCAGCGCCGAGGCCAGGCACCTCGACCGTGGCGGCGCGGGTGTCGTAGTTGATCAGCACCAACGTGCGTTCGTGGGCCGCGTGGCGCTGAAAGCCCAGCACCAGGCCATCGGCGAAGCTCGCTTCGAACGCGCCACTGGCCAGCGAGGGCCGGCTGTTGCGCAACCCCAGCAGCGCCTTGTAGAAGGCGAACAACGAGGTCGGGTCGGCGCGCTGCGTGCTGGCGTTGAAGGCGCTGGCGTTGGGGGCGATCGGGCGGAAGGGGCGGCCGGTGGTGAAGCCAGCGCGGCCCGGCTCGGCCGTCCAGCTCATCGGCGAGCGCAGCGGCAGATCACCTTCCAGTTGCGTCACGCCGGCCTGGCCGATCTCTTCGCCGAAGTAGATGAATGGCGTGCCCGGCTGCAACAGGTAGCCGGCCGCCGCGAGGCGGTAGCGGGCGAGGTCGCCACCGACCTGGTCCCACAGCCGCTGGCCCGCGAAGATATCGTGGTTGGAGATGAAGGTCGCCATCGTGGGCGACGCGCTGCGGTAGTACTCGGCCAGACGCTGCACCGAGGCCGCTTCGCCACGCGCCGCGCCCACGAAGTGCTGGGTGTAGCCGAAGGCGAAGGCGCCGCCGCAGACGGCGGGGTCGCCATACGCCGCGGGCTCGGCCGTGGCTTCGCACACCACGTAGCGCTGCGGGTACTGCTTGATGAGGTCCTGCCACTGCTTGGTCAACGCGCGGCTTTCCGGCTGGTCGTTCCAGTGCACCGCGTCGTTCTCGATCATGTGCGGCACGGCATCGAGGCGGTAGCCATCCAGCCCGCGGTTGAGCCAGAAGCGCAGGCTGTCCTGGTGATAGGCCAGCACGCGCGGGTGGCGCAGGTTGAAGTCGGGCATGTGCGGGCCGAAGGTGCCGAAGTAAAAGCCGCGCGCGTCGGCGGGCGCGGCGGGCAGGTCTTTCGGGTGGCCGCGGAAAAGCCATGGCTTCGAGGCGGCGTGGTACCAGGGGTAGGTGTCCCAGATGCTCCAGCCCTGGGGTGCGGTGTCGCTCCAGATGAACCAGTCGCGATAGGGGCTGGCGGGGGAGGCCTGCGCGTCGACGAACAGCGGGTGCTGCGCGGCGCTGTGATTGATCACGTAGTCCATCACCACGCCGATGCCACGCGCGTGCGCCTGGCGGATCAATTCGTCGAAATCGGCCAAGGTGCCGTACTCGGGCGCGATGCTGCGGTACTCGCGGGTGGCGTAGCCATGGTCGCCATCTGCATTCGCCTGGATGGGCATCAACCACAGGCCTTTGACCCCCAACTCTTGCAGGTAGTCCAGCCGCGAGGTCAGCCCGCGCAGATCGCCCACGCCGTCGCCATCTGAATCCTGGTACGCGCGAACGAAGATCTCCATGAAGGCACCGTGGTGCCACCCCGGTGGCAGCGCGCTGGGCGTAGGCGCGAACGGCACCGGGCTGAGATCCACCGGCTGGGCTTGTGCGGCGGCGACGAAGGGGCCCACGCAGGCGCATGCGAGCGCGGCAGACCGGAGCAGGTGCAATGGCAACATGTGTAGCAAAAATACTTTTGGACAATGGCCTCTGATGCAGAAGCTTGAGTTCCAGGATAGAAGAAAACGCCGGGCAGTGGAATCCATGAGTGCCATGAGAATGTAGTTTTGCTACCTTATCGACCGCGCCAATCTCGGCGCTTCGGGCGTTTGACCAAGGGGTTGAGGTTGACGGTGCGATCGATGGCGGGGCGCGGTGGCGCCTGGGCGGCGGCTTGGGGTCGTCTGGCGGCGGTCGCGTTGCTGGCAGGGGTGGGCTTCACCGCGGCCGTCGCTGCTCCGCAGCCGCTGTCGATGCCGGCCGCGCTGCGCGACTGCGACGGCCCGTCATGGCAAACGGTGCTGAAGGCCTCTACCGGCTCGGCCGAGGCCCGAGCGGTGTGGTTGGATCGCGGCCGCGTTCTGTGGGCCGGGGCGGTGCACCCGGATGAGCCCGGTACGCGCTATCGCCTGCTGCACAGCGAGGCGGGCACGATCCAGTGGCAACTCGGTGAGGCCGCCCGCGGGATGGAGGCGGCCTTCGATCTGGCACCGGCTGAACCGGCCGTGGGCGATGCGCGATTCGCCTACCTGCCCGCCGGGCCTCGCCTGGGCTTGGCCGCGGCCGATGTGGCAACGCTGGTGCGGAGACACACCGGCCAGTGGCTGCTGGTGCGCGAATCGGCCGATGGTCGTGTGCGGGACGCCACCGGCCTGCAATGGCCCGCCTGGCTCGACGATGTGTACCGCGCGGCATCGACCGCCGGGCCGCTGGGCGTGCAGCCGCGGGCGCAGTCCACGCACCTGGCGCTGTGGGCGCCCACCGCACGCGCCGTGGCCGTGTGCATCTACCGAAACGCGGAGGGCCCGGCGGAAGTGATTCGCCCACTTCAGCGCGACGCGGCCACCGGCATCTGGCGCCACGACGAGCCGGCCGATTGGCGGGGGCGCACCTACCGCTATCTGGTCGAGGTGTTCGTGCCGGGCACCGGTTGGGTCCGCAATCGGGTGACTGATCCGTACGCGGTGAGCCTGACCACCGATTCAGAGCGTGCCTACATCGCCGATCTGTCCGACAGCCGCCTCAAGCCCGCGGGTTGGGACACCCACACCGCACCGCTTCGCGGCTCGAAGCCGACCGACATGGTCGTCTATGAGTTGCATGTGCGCGACTTCTCGATCGACGACACCACCGTGCCGCCCCGGCACCGCGGCAAGTACCTGGCTTTCACCGACACCGGTTCGCAGGGCATGCGCCACTTGCGGGCGCTGGCGCAGGCCGGCCTGACCGACATCCACCTGCTGCCGGTGTTCGACCTCGCCACTGTGCCGGAGCGGGGCTGTGTCACGCCACGGGTGCCCCAAGCCGCCGCAGACAGCCCGGCGCAGCAAGCGGCGGTGATGGCCGAGGCCGCGCGTGACTGCTTCAACTGGGGCTATGACCCGTTCCACTACAGCGCGCCCGAGGGCAGCTACGCCACCGATGCGGCCGATGGCGCGGTGCGTGTCCGCGAGTTCCGCTCGATGGTGATGGCGCTGCACCGTGCGGGGCTGCGCGTGGGCATGGACGTGGTCTACAACCACACGGCCGCCGCGGGCCAGCACGCCAAGGCCGTGCTCGACCGCATCGTGCCGGGCTACTACCACCGGCTCGATGCCGCCGGGCAGGTCGAGCGCTCGACCTGCTGCGACAACACGGCCACCGAGCACGCGATGATGGCTCGGCTGATGATCGACTCGGTGGTGCTCTGGGCGACCCAATACCGCATCGATTCATTTCGGTTCGATCTGATGGCGCATCAGCCGCGCGCCGTGATGGAAGACCTGCAGCGCGCCGTGAATGCCGCCACCGGCCGCCATGTGCCGCTGATCGGCGAGGGATGGAACTTCGGCGAGGTGGCCGACGGCCGCCGCTTCGTGCAGGCTTCGCAGCGCTCGCTGAATGGCAGCGGCATCGGCACCTTCAGCGACCGCGCTCGCGATGCCGTGCGCGGCGGCTCGGCGGGTGACGAAGGTGCGGCCCTCGTGAGCCGCAAGGGCTACATCAACGGCGCCGTCGAAGGGCCGCGCGACGAGGCGATGCGCCTGGCGGATCTGGTGCGGGTGGGGTTGGCTGGCACGCTGCGAGATGTCGAGCTGACCACCTGGCAAGGCCCGCGCCGGCGCCTGGACGAGATCGACTACGCCGGCCAGCCCGCGGGCTACGCCAGCGCACCTGGTGAGGTGGTGAACTATGTCGAGAACCACGACAACCAGACGCTCTACGACACGCTGGCCCTGAAGCTGCCGCCTGATACCCCGCCGGCCGAACGCGCGCGGGTGCAGATGCTGGCGGCAGCGATCAATCTCTTCAGCCAGGGCGTGGCCTACTTCCATGCTGGTATCGACACGCTGCGCAGCAAATCGCTGGACCGCAATTCCTACGATTCGGGCGACTGGTTCAACCGGCTCGACTGGAGCTACCGCAGCAACCATTTCGGCACGGGCCTGCCGCCCGAACGTGACAACCGCAGCAGTTGGCCCGTCTTCGCGCCAGCGCTTGCCAACCCCGCCAACCGGCCGCGGCCGAGTGACATTGCCTGGACGCGCGACACTTTTCGCGATCTGCTCGCCATCCGCGCGAGCAGCCCGCTGTTTCGCCTGAGCGACGCGGTCGAGGTCCAACGTCGGCTCAGCTTTCCGAACAGCGGGCCCGAGCAGAACCCGGCGGTGCTGGTCGGTCGGTTGGATGGCCGCGGCTGGCCGGCGGCGGGCTTCGGCGAGCTGGTGTACTTCGTCAACGTGGCTGTCGAGGCGCAGACCTTGACGCTGCCGGAACTGGCGGGCCGGCCCTGGCGCCTGCACCCGGTTCAGGCCCGCGCCTCCGCGGCCGATGCGCGCGTGCGGGAGGCCCGGGCGGAGGGGGGGCGCTTCAGCATCCCCGCCCGGACGGCGGTGGTCTTTGTGCGCGACTGACGGTCTGCGGCAGACAGCAGGCCAGGGCCCGCCATGAAGCGCTCGATAATGGCCTACCTCACGCCCGGCGCCCCGCGCAAATCGACCCCCATGGCTTCGTTTGACAGCCCCCGGCTGATCGCCGACATCGGCGGCACCTACGCCCGTTTCGCGCTCGAGGTGGCGTCGGGCGAATTCACCCAGATCGCGTCACTGCGCTGCGCCGATCACCCCGACTTCCAGGCCACCGTGCGGGCCTACATGGACTCGCTGCCGCCTGGCACCCGCATCCAGCACGCCGCCGTGGCGATCGCCAACCCGGTCGAGGGCGACCAGGTGCGGATGACCAACTACCACTGGCAGTTCTCGATCGAACAGACGCGCCAGCGACTGGGCCTCGAGACCCTGGTGGTGCTCAATGATTTCACCGCCCTGGCCATGGCCCTGCCGCGGCTGGGCCCGAAAGACCTGCACCAAGTGGGTGGTGGCAACGCCCGCAAGCAAAACGTGATCGGCCTGCTGGGCTCGGGCAGCGGCCTGGGCGTGTCGGGCCTGATCCCGGCCGGCGACGGCTGGATCTCGCTCGGCTCGGAAGGCGGGCACACCAGCTTCTCGCCGCGCGACGAGCGCGAGATCGCCATCCTGCGCCATGCCTGGAAGCAGTACGACCATGTCTCGTTCGAGCGCTTGCTCTCGGGTCCCGGCATCGAGCTGATGTACCGCGCCCTGGCCGAACACGCCGGCGCGAAACCCGAGAATTTGAGCGCGCCCGACATCACCCAGGGCGCCCTCGACGGGGCCGACCGCCTGTGCGCCGACACGCTCGACGTGTTCTGCGCGCTGCTGGGCACCGCCGCGGCCAATCTGGCCGTCACGCTCGGGGCGCTCGGCGGCATCTACATTGGTGGCGCCATCGTGCCGCGGCTGGGTGCGTACTTCGAGCGCTCGCCGTTCCGCGCGCGGTTTGAAGACAAGGGGCGCTTCAGCCGCTACCTCTCCGAGATCCCCACCTTCGTCATCACCGCCGAGCAAGCCACCTTTTTCGGTGCCTCGGCCATCCTCGAAGCGCAGCTGCGCACCATCAGCAACGCGCCCGCTTCGGCGGTGCTCACGCAGATCCGCCGCGCCCGGGGCGAGCTCACGCCCGCCGAGCTGCGCGTGGCCGACCACGTGCTGGCCCATCCTCGCTCGGTGCTGAACGACCCCATTGCCGAAATCGCCAAGGCGGCGCAGGTGAGCCAGCCCACCGTCATCCGCTTCTGCCGATCGTTGGGCTGCGAGGGGCTGTCCGATTTCAAGCTGCGGCTGGCTTCCAGCCTCACCGGCACGGTGCCGATCACCCACACCCAGGTGACCACCGACGACTCGATGCTCGAGCTGGGCAGCAAGGTGCTCGGCAACACCGCGTCGGCCATTCTGCAGGTACGCAGCCAGCTCAACCGCGAGATGATCAACCGGGCCATCGAGATCCTGCTCGATGCGCAGCGGGTGGATTTCTATGCCCTCGGCCACTACGGCGTGGTGGCACAAGACGCGCAGTTCAAGTTCTTGCGCTTCGGCCTGCCCAGCATGGCCTACACCGACGCGCGCCTGCAGACGCTGGCTGCCGCGGTGCTGCGGCCCCATGACGTGGTGATCGTCATCAGCGCCAGCGGCCGCCTGCCCGAGCTGCTCGACGCCGTGGACAAAGCCAAGTCGCGCGGTGCTTCGGTGATCGCCATCACCGCCAGCCAATCGCCCTTGGCGCGCCGCGCCGACGTGGCGCTGATCATCGACTACCCCGAAGACGTGACCACCCACCTGCCGATGGTCACGCGCATCCTGCACCTGCTGGTGATCGACATCCTCGCCGTCGGCGTGGCCATGCGCCGCCAGGTGCTCGACGAAGACAAGCTGCTGTCCACGTCCAACGGCGAAGGCGTGGTCGACAGCGGAGGCGGTGATGCAGACGCCGCTTCATCCGAGGCCGACAAGGCCGCCGCCAACCGGCCTGCCACGGGCCCTGGACCGTCGTCACCGCTTTCTAAACTGACGTCGCACAGTCGGTGAGGGAGGCGGGCCGCGAGCTATTCGGTGGAGGTGACCGTGGTCAGGCGCTGCCTGCTTTGACGGGTCGCCTTGAACCACGGATCAGCCCGCGCCCGGATGCCGCAGCACGGTGACTGACACTCGAAAGCCCTCGTTGCCGGGCATGACGCCCCGTTCGTGGCCGACGATCTCGAATCCAGCCTTCCGATAGACGGCAATCGCGGCATGGTTTCCATCCAATACCTCGGCGGTCATCGGCGCCTTTACCTCCAACAGCGCTGCCTGAATCAGTGACGTTCCGATCCCCTGGCCGTAGGCGGCAGGGTCGACGTAGAGCCAAGCCAGTTCATCGTCCGTGAACGCCACAAAGCCCACGACCCTTCCGGCCACCTCCGCGACGCGGATCGCGTATTCAAGGAAGCCTTCGTTCTCAGCGGTTTGCTCCAGGTTCAGGTACGCCGCGTCCAGGCCCGACGCGGCCAGTTCGTCACGCCGCGCGGCGTCATGGATCTGGCAGACGCGATCCCAATCGCCAGCGGTGTAGGAGCGAATCTTCATGGGCGGCCTAACGTCTCGACGTAGGGGAGCTGCCGAAGGCCGCTCTGTCTGACCGAGGCGCTGCCTCAATTCCGAACTTGGCCTTTGGATTCGTCATATCGCGTCCATTGCGGGTCTTTCCAAAGCTTGAACTGGACCGGGAATCGATGGTGGCCCCGGAGGGCCTCATCGACCTTGTTCATGAACTCGTCTTTTGATTTTGCGTAGTACACCCATTCGCGTACTCCTTCGCCAGTGGAGACCCACACCAGCACGGAGATCGAAGCTTGCTCCACATAGGGAGCAAGAAGGTCTTCCATTCGATCCATCGACTCGCGCTCGGCTCTAGACGGCATTCCTTCGACCGACTGATAGTTCCATGTGATGACGATGCGCTCGGGATACGAGGAGCGGGTGAACGATGGGCCGAATTCACTGCGATACCGATGGATGATGCGGTGACCGTCTGAAGGACGTGTGGCAACCGCCGTCGACCACACGGCGCCTTCCTCGGCCGCCGTGCCGTTCAAGCAGGCGGCGGCGAGGGCGAAGGCAAGAAGTTGCTTCATGGTGTTTAACCTTGCGATGGAATGACAGGATTGTCTTCACATCACGCCCAGTGGTCGTCATAGCGAGGAACTGCGTCAAGCGGCGCTGCAGAGCTGACCCACCTCAACCGCAGCGGCTTCCGGCATCGCGCCACCTCGCGTGCTGGTGCGCAGCGGGGTGCCAAAGAACTTCAGGGCTTCTTGCCACAGCGGACCGGAGTATTCGGCCGGCTCGTGGCCGTGGCCGGCCTCGGTTGAGTCGTACATCGCCGTCATCACGCGGCCGCCCGGCGAGACTCCGCCCTCCGGGTCGATGTTCCAGCGTCGCCAGACCGCCGGAAAGTGGCGGGTGACGGTCGACTTGTCTTTCACGTTCTGGCCCACGAAGAGGCGGATGTCGTGGCCTTGCCGATGGGCCTCCTTCAGCGCCACCAGCGCGTCGAAGCGCCACGGTGCGTGCTGCTGCATCTGCTCGAACTGCGCCATCGTCGCGCCGCTGGAGCGCACGGCGGTGGCCACCACGCCGTCGTGGTAGCGGTCGGTGCGCAAGAAGGGGCAGACCGCGACGATGCCCGTCTTGGTGGTACGGCGGCTGCCCACCAGGATGGCCGAGGTGCCCCCCGCAGACGAGCCGTACATCAGAACGTTGTCGACCGGGATGCCCAGCTTGGCGCAGAACACGTCGATCAGCGCATTGATTTCGGGCACCAGGTCGTTCTCGACTGTGCCCATGTAGAACGCGCAACGGGGCACGTTCACGTTCCAATCGGATTCGGTCTGGGGGTCGGAGATCGCGAGGATGGGGGACTCAAACAGCGCCTCCCAGTTTCGACGCACCAGCATCGGCCGGGTGAAGTTGATCGCGTCCTTCGTGATGCCGCGGGCACCGTGCAAGGTGGTGACCAGTTTGTCGGCCCGGTGGATCGTGTTGATCGATACATTGAGGGTGTAGTGACCGGTCTTGATGCGCATCGTCGTGATGGCCTTCGCAGGCACCGTCCAGTCGCCGTGGAGATCGACTGTCTCAGCGGCCGCGTGGACGAAATCGAGATGCTTTTCCGGGAAGGCGGGGATGTCGGAGAAGTCGTCGGGTTCGAGATAGAGCATGGGTGGCTTCTTGCTGGATGGACGGGGGATGCTTCGACCCTTCGGGTACCGCACGAAAGGCGTTACATAACGATGAATTGAAGTGGACAAATGCTATTGACTTCGAAGGCGCGCGCGCACCCCTAAGCACCCATGTCGTCGAGGTGGTCTGAAATACGTCTTCGGCGGCTTCGAAGTTGGCGCCGTGCATCAGCGGCGGCCCCTCACCTCAGCGCGGCGGTGCTGGGCCGTACCGATGGCGGGCAAGCCGCTGACCAAACCGTCGCCATCGAGCATCGCTGAACCACAATGCACGAGAACACGGATGGAGTACGAGGGCGTCAGGCCATGAGAACAAACACCTTGCGTGCGCCAGTCTTGCCGCGGGTTCTGGCTGGCCTGGTAGCCGGCGTCTCGGTCGCGGCTATTGCCGCCGCGGTGGACCGCGAGACCTTCGAGCAGCATGCGCCGGTGAGCAACGGGCTGCACCACTTGCGTTACTTCGGCGGCATGGGCATGGTGCCGGCGCCGCAAGAGCCGTCTGCGGAAGACCGCTGCTGGCAGGCCGTGTTGCCAGACGAGGGGTTGACGGATGCGAATGTCGACCGATGCCTGCAAGCCGCGGTGAAGGTCTACGGAGACGGCGCGGTGTTTCGCCGCGAAAGTGTCTTTCCGCGGGATCAGCGGCCCGCAGGGGTGGGCATCGTGGTCAAGTTGGACGAGGGGCGCCTCGCCTTGACGGACGTGGTGCCCGGTGCGCCGGGCGAGCGCGCGGGCCTTCAGCCGGGTGACCTCATCACCGCGATCGATGGCCGCAGCGTGGCGGGCCAGACGCTGGACGCCTTGGTGGGCCAACTGCGCGGGCAGCCGGATACGTCGGTGCGATTGGGCGTGGCGCCTGCGCAGGGTGCGCCGCGCGAGGTCAGTGTCACGCGGCAGTTGAGCGCGCGCGGGCCGGTGTATGCGGTGCCCCTCGAAGGGGCCTTTTACCTGCGGGTGGATTCGTACACCGATCAACTGGTGCAGCGCGCCAGTGAGTTGCTGGCACAAGCCGAACAGGCGGGCACGCTGCGCGGTGCGCTGGTGGTGGATTTGCGCGGCAACACCGGTGGCACCGCCCAGTGGATCGTGAACCTGGCGCAGTTGTTGGCGCCCGGTGCGTCACCGGCGCTCTACACCGTGGGGGCGCGTCCGGTGGGTGCCACCGTGCCAGACGGCGCTGGCCATTGGCGCCTGGGCGACGCCACGCGTTCTTCGCTAGAGCGGGCGCAGCAGCGCCTGGCTGATCTGCCCTTGGTGGTGTTGGTGGACAAGGACACCGGCAGTGGCAGCGAATGGCTGGCCGAGACCTGGCGCCAGCAGGTGGGTGCCGTGCTGGTGGGCCAGCCGAGTTCGGCGGTCGCGCAGGTGCGGCAGGCGTTCGATGCCTTCGAGGGCGCGCGGTTTGAAGTGCCGGTGGGTGTCATCCACGCGGGTGGCGGCTTGCCGGTGCATGGGCACGGCGTGCAGCCACACGTGGCGATGCCGGCCGAGCCGGTGCGGTTGGGCCGGCCGCCGAGCTGGTTGCAGGCTTGGCTGCGTGATGGCCTGCCGGCGGCGCTTCGGGCGCGCCAGGCCGCCGTGGAGGCCGCACCGCCCATTGAACTGACGCCATCGGCCAGCTGGGCCTGCGAAGGCCCGATGCGCGTTCCACTGGCGCCCTCCTCGGTGGTGGGCGCTGGCGCGTCTGAGCGCGTGGAGTTGAGCGTGAGCACCGATCTGTACCGCTGGGATTTGTCCATCGCCTCCAGCGAGGGTGCCGACGACGCGCGGCGCGCCGAGGAAAAGGCCGCCATGCAGCGGCGGGCCACCGATGTGCGCCAAAGTGTGCAGCGCCACATTCAGGAGCTGGAGCGCACGCTGAAGGCGCAGGAGAAGGCGGCGGGGCAGAACCCGCGTCGCCCTCCCCCGGCGGGCCGCGACGCTGCGGCGGGCGTGCGGGCGATGCTGCAAAGCCGCCAGCGCTTGCTGCCGCAACTGGGGGTGTTCGAGCTGAGCGTGGAGTCGCCCAGTGGCCCGGTTCCGGCGCTGCTCGAGATCGACGATGCGCGCGTCACGCTGGCGTGGTGGCTGCAGGGCCGTGAGCATGTGCTGAACCGCATGCTGAGAGAAGACGTGCCGGCGGGACTGCGGGCGTGGGTCGAGCAGCGCCTGGCCAAGCTGGTGCCGTTGACCGGCGGGGCGGCGCCGACAGATGCGGCATCCGAGAACGCGCTGTGCCTGCCGGGCTACCGATGGGTGCTGGATGGCAGCGAGCACCAGGTGACCTGGCGGCAGAGTCTGGAGCAGAGCACCCGCGAACGCCGTCGCTTGTGGAGCATGAGCACCGAGTTCAACCTGCCGCCCGCAGGCCCGCAGCCGCCCGCGATGGCCTCGCTCGCTGTGCAGGAAGACGACAACTGGTTGTTGGAGCAGGTATACGACGGCGACCGGTGCGGCAACGGCCCCCTGCTGGGTGTGGATCTGCGCCGCACCACCGTGGCTGGTCAGCCGGGGGTCTTGCTGGTTCGTCGCTCGCGCCAAGACGCACGGGCCAGCGGCGCTGCGCCTGTGCAGGCCTGCCGAGAGCTTCGCGCCATCCGCCGCCTGCCCTGGGGGGCATCGGGGATGCCGTGGCGCGCCGAGCTGACACTGCGCGACACGGACGAGGCCGCGCTGGACGCGCTGCAGTCGCAGTGGCTGAATGCGCTGGGGCAGGCCCGCTTGCCAGACGCATGGATGCAGGCTCGTTAGCGAGCTGCACCGGCCGGCGCCGGCCACCCATGGGCCCGTGCGGCGGTCGACGGCTCAGGCCGCTGCAAAGGCTTCGAGCATCTGGGCTTCGCGAGGGTCGGCTGCGATGTGAAGCAGCAGGGTGGCGACCAGGGGCTCGGTGCTGTGGTGGGCCCAGAGTTTGGCGAACTCGAACACCTCACCCAAGGTGTCGTGCTCGTGCCAGGTCGTCATGACCAGGCTCTCTTCGGGGATGTCGCCGAAATCGAATCGTTCAAGTACGGCCATGTCGATGGCATCGTCCCAGCTGCTGCAGGCGGGGCCAACAGCCAGCGCATAGAGGCAGCCTGAGGCGACCAGCCAATCGCTGACCGCGGCTTGCCAGAACGCGCCGACGTTGGTCTCCAGCACCAGCACACATCTGAAGGGACGCGGCACGTGCAGCACGGGCGGCGGCGCTTCTGGCCGCAGGTGCAGGTAGAAGGTGGCTGCTGCTGCCGTGGATGCGTCGGGCGTCTTCATGGGCTGTGATTCTGCGTGCGACGAGGCGGGGGGAGGCTAGGGCGTGTTCACACGACGGAGCCCCGATGCGTTGCCACCAGAACCGGTCGAGCGCAAGGAGCAAAACGAAGCCGGCGTGCGGCCCCGGCGAGGCTTTGCAACACTGCGGGCGGCTGGTTCTGGTGGCAACCCTTCGGGAACGGGCCGTCCAGGGCGCATGGCGGCGTTGCCCACCTTGCCCAGGCACCAGCCTGGGCGGCGTCGGGCGCCTTGCCCTGCATCCCTGGACAACCCGTTCGCACAGGGCTGCGTCGTGTGAACACGCCCTAGACTGCGCGCTTGGAAGGGCACAGGGTCATGAGTGAGGATGCTTTGGCGGCTTGGGGGGAGTTGGGGGCCTTGGGGACGTTAAGGGCCTCGATCGAGCGCAGATTTCCGACGGAGTCCTCGGTGGCGACCGAGCGGCTGGCGTCATGCGGTTTCGACGAGAGCGCGCACATCATCTGGCTTGAAGAGTTCGGGCGGACGACGACGAAGGCCATCTCCGCGCTGGACGAGCAGACGGTCGATGCACACCTTGGCTTCATGTCGCAACAGTGGGCCCGAGGCGGCGAATCTGTTCGATCGGCCATTGACGTGGCTTACGTGGAGCCCCTGTTGTCAGGGTTGAAGATCGATCGGCAGCGCTGGGCGTGGGCACGGATGCCCGCCCACCTGAAGAAGCTCTACATAGCGATGTGGGGCGAGCCTCGATTCAACTAGTGCAACGCCGTAGTGCGTGCCGAATCGCGTCGGTAGCTGCTGACGATTCAGGCGTTACAGGCCCACTGGCGCAGGCCGCCCGGGCCAAGTCTTCCACCCAGCGCGGCCAGGTGGCTTCGCGCTGTTCGGCGGGCATGCGCAGCAGGGCAGCGGGGTGCCAGGTGACGAGCACCGTGCGGCCATCGGGGCGAGGCTGCCACTGGCCGCGCGAGGCTTCGATGCGCACCCGCGCGCCCAGCAGCGCTTGCGCGGCCGTGACGCCCAGGGCCACGATGTGCTGGGGCTGTACCGCGGCGATCTCGTCTTCCAGCCAGCCGCGGCAGGCGAGGATCTCCAACTGCCCGGGCGTTTTGTGCAGCCGGCGCTGGCCCCGCAGATCGAAGCCGAAGTGCTTGACCGCGTTGGTGAGGTAGAGCGCGCCACGGTCGAGGCCGGCTTCCTTCAACGCCCGGTCCAGCAGCTCGCCCGCTGGGCCCACGAAGGGCTGGCCTTGCAGATCTTCGCGATCGCCCGGCTGTTCGCCCACCAGCATCACGCGGGCCTGCGCCGGGCCTTCGCCCCACACCATCTGGGTGGCACGAGCGCCCAGGGGGCAGGCCTGGCAGGCGGAGGCCGCGGCGCGAATCTGGCTGATGTCGTGGGCCGGCTCGGTCGGGCCGGAGATCGCCACTTCGGGTGCGGGTCGCGGGCGCCGTCGCGCCACCGTGGCGGGCTGCGCCACCATGGCCTCGGCACGTTGAGCGGCGCGGGCTGCCAGTGGGGCGATGAGGCGCGCTTCGGGCAGGTTGTGCCAATACCGGCGCGGCATCTCGTTGGTCATGGTGCCCAGCTTGAGCCTTGCGGGGTTGAAGATGCTGGCGTAGTAGGTGAGCCACAAGGCTTGCTTGTCGTCATCCAGCGGGATGTCGTCGCGCCGAGCCGGGCCACCCTGGTGAAGGCGTGCCCCATCCCAGGCGATGCTGACGCGAGGCGTGAAGATGGCCCAGCGCATGCTCGCGAAGCGGCGTTGAAAAAAACTGGCCTGCGATTCGAGCGTGTGGTGCTGCGGCTCGAACCACGCAACGAACTGCGGGCCCTCCGGTGTACGCCGCTCATGAAAGCGTACGAACGCGCGCATCTTGTGCTGGCAGTGGTGCACGGCCCGCGCCATGCGGCTGGCAGCGACCCAATCGCTGTCGAGGGTGTCACCGCGCAGCAAGGGCTCGTGCTGCAGCCGCCACAGCAAGCGGTAGAGCAAGCTGAAGCGCTGCGGATCGCTGTGCAGCAGCGCGGCCTCGGCCAGCGCCACGAAGGCGGCGGGCACCCGCGGCAGCGTCGCCGCACGGCGCACCTCGGGGGTTTCGCTCACGGTGGGTGGCGCGGGTGGCTCTGTCGGCGCCGGGCTGTCGAGCGCGTCGAACAGGCTGAGCGCCTGCCATGGGCTGGTGCCATGAAGCGGCGCAGACTCGGCGGCGGCGTAGGGCGCAGCGTGGTCGCTGGCGATGAGGTAGCCATCGGGGCCGTGAGCCTCCATGGCGAGCGGCAGTTCACTCGGCGCCGGGGCCATGCGCCATTGCACCTGATCGGGTGAGACGCCGGCCTGCCACAGTGCGCGGGCGTGGCGGCGCCAACCGGCGACGTCGACCTCGCTGAGCAGTTCGATGGTTCGCATGCGGCAAGCCGTCGGTCAGAGCAAGTGGGCTGTGGCCCTCACGCCGGCGTGTCGAACAGCGAGGCCTGCACCGGCGTCGGGGCCAGCCGCTGGGCCAGGCCGGGGTCATCGAGCTGGCGGCGAGGCGTGTAGTCGGCCGTCACGACGAAGGGCAGCACCTTCTTCATCGACACACGCAGCTTTTTCAGATCGTCGCAGCGCAGGCGCCGAAGCCGGCGCACCTGCAGCAACTGGTCCACGGTCCGAACGCCGAGGCCCGGCACGCGCAGCATCAGCTCGCGCGGAGCGCGGTTGATGTCCACCGGAAAACGCTCGCGGTGCGCCAATGCCCAGGCCAGCTTGGGATCGATCTCCAGTGCCAGCAGGCCGCTGGTGGCGGGCACGATCTCGCTGGCATCGAAGCCGTAGAAGCGCATCAACCAATCGGCCTGGTAGAGCCGGTGTTCCCGCACCAGTGGGGGCGCTTGCAGCGGCAGGCGGCTCGATGCATCAGGGATGGGGCTGAAGGCCGAGTAGTACACGCGCTTGAGGCCATAGCTCGCGTACATGGTGTGGCTGGTCGCCAGGATGGTTCGGTCGTCGGCCCCGTCGGCGCCCACGATCATCTGGGTGCTCTGGCCGGCCGGCGCGAAGCGCGGTGGCGTGGCGCGCGTGGGCCGAAGCGCGCGGCCCGCCCGTGGTGCGGTGGGGGCCCCGGCCTGTTTCGCATCGTCGATCAGCAGTCGCATGCGGCCCATCGAGCGCCGAATGCCGGTGGCGTCTTTCTCCGGCGCCAGGGCCTGCAGGCCCGCGGGCGTGGGCAGTTCGAGGTTGATGCTTAGGCGGTCGGCATGGCGGCCAGCGCGTGCGAGCAACTCGGGCGCCGCATCGGGAATGGTCTTGAGGTGGATGTAGCCGCGAAAGTGATGGTCTTCCCGCAGCGACCGGGCCACCTCGACCAACTGCTCCATCGTGTAGTCGGGGCTGCGGATGATGCCGCTGGACAGGAACAGGCCCTCGATGAGGTTGCGGCGGTAGAAATCGAGCGTGAGCTGCACCACCTCATCGGGGCGAAAGCGCGCCCGGGGCACGTTGCTGCTGACACGGTTGACGCAGTAGAGGCAGTCGTACTGGCAATGGTTGGTCAGCAGCAGCTTGAGCAGCGAGACACAGCGGCCATCGGGGGTGTAGCTGTGGCAGATGCCCATGCCGTCGGTCGAGCCCAGGCCTTGGCCATCGCGCGAGTCGCGCTTGACGCTGCCACTCGATGCGCAAGAGGCGTCGTATTTGGCCGCATCGGCCAGTACCGCGAGTTTGTCCAGCAGCTCCATTCGAATACTGTACATAAAAACAGTACCCGAGCGGAGGGAAAGGCCCCACGGAGCGCGCGCAGCGCCGTTCCCTCCGGGTGGCGTGCGCGGTCCGGCTTTGCCAGCCGGCCCCACCAGCCCCCTGGGAGGGGGCTGGTGGGGCCTACGTCAGTGCCTGAATCAGTGCCTGAAGTGCCGGGTGCCGGTGAGCACCATCGCGATGCCGCGCTCGTCGGCCGCGGCGATCACCTCGTCGTCGCGCATCGAGCCGCCCGGGTGGATCACGCAGCTTGCGCCGGCGTCGACGACCACGTCGAGCCCGTCACGGAACGGGAAGAAGGCGTCGCTGGCCACGGCCGTGTCTTGCAGCGTGAGCCCGGCATGGCCGGCCTTGATGCTGGCGATGCGGGCGGAATCGAGGCGGCTCATCTGGCCGGCGCCGACGCCCATCGTCATCCCGTCCTTGCAGAAGACGATGGCATTGCTCTTGACGAAGCGGGCCACTGTCCAGGCAAAGCGCAGGTCGGCCAGCTGTTGCGGCGTGGGCTGCTTCTTGGTGACCACCTTCAACTCGCCGACGATGTCGATGTTGTCGGCCGATTGCAGCAGCATGCCGCCGCCCACGCGCTTGAAATCGAGCGGGTTCGACAGCTGGCTGATGGGCACCTCCAGCAGGCGCACGTTGGTCTTGCTGGCATAGGCCGTGCGCGCGGCCGGGGTGATGGCCGGTGCGATGGCCACTTCCACGAAGTGCTTGCGGGCGTTGATCGCCTCGACCACGTCAGCATCGAGCGGGCGGTTGAAGGCGATGATGCCGCCAAAGGCCGAAGTGGGATCGGTCTTGAAGGCCTTCTCATAGGCTTCGAGCAAGGTCGCTCCCACGGCCACGCCGCAGGGGTTGGCGTGTTTGACGATCACGCAGGCCGGTTGTTCGAAGGCCTTGACGCACTCCCAGGCGGCATCGGCATCGGCGATGTTGTTGAAGCTGAGTTCCTTGCCTTGGATCTGCGTCCACTGGGCCAGGGTGCCGGCAGCGGGCTTGGCCTCTCGGTAGAAGGCGGCCGACTGGTGCGGGTTCTCGCCGTAGCGCATGCCCTGCACCTTGTGCAACTGCAGGTTGAAGACCTGCGGGTACTCGGCCTTGGCCGGCACATCAGCGGTCTTGTCTTCCGCGCCAGCTTCCAGCGCTGTGAGGTAGTTGGTGATCATGCCGTCGTAGGCGGCCGTGTGGGCAAACACCTTCTTGGCGAGCATGAACTTGGTCGCGCGCTTCAGGCCGCCTGCTTGCAGCTCGGACAGCACCTGCGGGTAGTCGGTGGGGTCGATCACGACGCCCACGTCCTGCCAGTTCTTGGCAGCGGCGCGCAGCATCGCCGGGCCGCCGATGTCGATGTTCTCGATCGCGTCTTCGAGCGTGCAGTCTGCCTTGGCCGTGGCCTGCGCGAAGGGATAGAGGTTGATGATGAGCAGATCGATGGTGCCGATGCCATGCTCTTTCAGCGCGGCCATGTGGGCTGGCACATCGCGGCGGGCCAGCAGGCCACCGTGCACTCGCGGGTGCAAGGTCTTCACCCGGCCATCGAGCATCTCTGGAAAACCGGTGATCTCGGAGACCTCGGTCACCGGCAGCCCGCTGTCGGCCAGCAGCTTGGCGGTGCCGCCGGTCGACAGCAGCTTGATGCCTTGCGCGTGCAGCGCGCGGGCGAAGTCGACGATGCCGGTCTTGTCGGAGACCGAGAGCAGGGCGGTGAGGTCAGCCATGGTGTGGGTGCGTGGTAGTGAGACGAGTATTCAGTGTTCAGCCTGGTGGCGTGCGCGGATCCGGCTTGGCCGGGCCGCTGCGCGGTCTTGCAGACCGCGGCGAGCCAGAGGCTCGCCCCTTCGCCAGGCATGAACAGTCCTCAGGACTGTTCATGTCCGGGCTCAGCCCCCGTGGGGGGCTGCCCCGTGGGGGGCTGCCCCGGGAGGGGCGTTGGAGGCTTCATTTGATCAGCTTGTGGTCGACCAGTTTGCGGCGCAGCGTGTTGCGGTTGATGCCCAGCCATTCGGCGGCCTTGCTCTGGTTGCCTTCGGCCTGGCGCATTACCACGTCGAGCAGGGGCTTTTCGGCCGCGAGGATGACCATGTCGTGCAGCGAGTGGGGCTCTTCGCCGTTCAGGTCTTTGAAGTACTGGGTCAGCGTCTCGCGGACGCACTCTTCGATGTTTTTCTTGCTCATGCGAAATACAGCAAGCCCGCCCCTGAGGGCGGGCGACAGGCAATGGGGGCTCAGGCGAGCAGGGCGATCTGATCCTGGTTGGCGGCCGCATCGAGGCCGCTGTGGGGAAGGCGCTCGTGGCTGTCAGCCAGGTGGTCGAAAAAAGTGGTGACGGCGCGCAGCTGTGCCGCCGCGTCGTCGAGGGTGTTCATGACGGCGCGGAAGGCCTCGCCGCCGGGCAAGGTGCGCACGGCCCAACCGATGTGCTTGCGCGCGCTGCGCACGCCGGTGTCTTCACCGTACAGCGCGTAGTGGTCGGCCAGGTGTTCGGTGAGCCAGCGCTGCACGTCGCGCGTGGCGGGTGCCGGGCGGTGAGTGCCTTGCGCCAGATAGTGGGCGATGTCGTCGAAGATCCAGGGCCGGCCCTGGGCTGCGCGGCCGATCATCACCGCATCGGCACCGGTGGCGCGCAGCACCTCGGCGGCGCGCTCGGGGGAGTTGATGTCGCCATTGGCCACCACGGGGATGCGCAGCGCGGCCTTGATGGCGGCCACGGTGTCGTGCTCTGCCCGGCCGCTGTAGCCTTGCTCGCGGGTGCGGCCATGCACGGTGACCAGGGCCACGCCCGCACTTTCGGCGGCGCGCGCCAGCGTGAGGGCGTTGCGCTCTTCGGCACACCAGCCGGTGCGCATCTTCAGGGTCACGGGCACGCCGCGCGGCGCACAGGCCGCCACCACCGCCTCGACGATGGCCAACGCACCCGGCTCATCGCGCATCAGCGCCGAGCCCGCCCATTTGTTGCACACCTTCTTGGCCGGGCAGCCCATGTTGATGTCGATGATCTGCGCGCCGCGATCGATGTTGTAGGCCGCCGCCTCGGCCATCATCGCGGCGTCTGTGCCGGCGATCTGCACCGCAATGGGGCCCGGTTCGCCGTCATGATTGGCGCGGCGCGAGGTCTTCAGCGATTGCCACAAGTCTTTGCGCGACGTGACCATTTCGCTGACGGCGTAGCCCGCGCCCAGTCGCTTGCACAACTGCCGGAACGGCCGATCCGTCACCCCGGCCATCGGGGCGACGAACAGGTTGTTCGCCAGATCGAAGGGGCCGATGCGCAAGGGGCGGAGGAGGTCGGGCGGGGGCATGGGTGCTCAAAAAGGAGGCAGGATTCTACCTGCCGTCACCCGCGCGCCGCGGGGCATGCTGCTGGCGAGCCGTGGGCTACTTGGCGGTCTGGCGACGCCAGAGCTGGATGGCCTTGTCGACAAAGCCGCCCATGGTCTTGTCGCGGCTCAGCTTGTACAGGGCCCGCGCGATGCGGCCGCGCATCTCAGGCGTGTTGCACGGCGAACGGTGCGAGAACGTGAGGTAGAGGTTCTCTCGTGCGACCGGCTCGCCCAGCATCTTCACGTCGGTGATGCCTCGGCGGGCCAGAAAGGCCTGGCCGGGGCTGTCTTCATAGACCAGGTAGCTGGCCCGTCCGCTTTGCACGATCTGGATGGCCTGCTCCAGGCTGGCCACCTGGTTGATCTTCAGCTTCTCTCGGGCGTAGCGGTCGAACTCTTCGCCAAAGCTGTTGTTGATGACGGTCACGCCCTGCACGCCGATCAGGTCGGACCAGCGGCGGAACTTCAACGCGCTGTTGTCTTCACGCGTCCAGATCACCGAGCGCGTTTCGTGGAACGCGGGGTGAAAGTAGTCCATGTACTCGGTGCGCGGCAGGGTGAAGAACGCGCCGGCGATCAGGTCGACATGGCCCAGGCGCGTTTCTTCCTGCACCCGGCCCCAGGGCCCGCTGTACTGCACTTCGATGGGCACGCCGATCTCTTTGGCCAGCCACTGCATCAGATCGGCATTGGCGCCGATCAGGCGGTTGTCGTTGTCGGGGTCTCGCCACAAAAACGGTGGGTACTCGGGGTTGCCAGAGGCCGTCATCTGCGTGCAGGCCCCATCGGCGGCGTGGGCTTGCCAGGAGATCAGACCGAGCCAGACGGCGGCCGCCCAATGCGGGGCACTCGCTCTCGGGTGACGGACGGAAGCGGCAATGTGCGGCATGGTGCGTCGGTTCGAGTGAAGGGGCGGCCGTGGCGGCTTCGCCGGGCCCTCAACCGTCGGATGATGGCAGCGGTGCGCCTGGCGGACAACCACTGTTGCATGGCTTGGACGGTGGCGCCCCCCGGGCCTTCCATAATGGCCCGGCATGGAAGCGAGCATTGCGGCGTGGGTGAACGGGTTGTTGGCTGCGCTGGCGGTGCCGCGCCTGGGGCTCACCGCCGTCTTTGTGGTGTCGGTGGTCTCGGCCACCTTGCTGCCGTTGGGCTCGGAGTTCGCGGTCATCGGCCTGGTCAAGCTCGACGAGTCGCTGTTCTGGCCCGCCGTGCTGGTGGCGACGGTAGGCAACACCATCGGCGGCGCGATCTCGTGGTGGATGGGCTATGGTGCCGAGCGGGCCTACGAGCGATTGGCCGAACGCCCACCGAGTGAGGCGCGCGCCCTGGGCTGGTTGCAGCGATTTGGGGCTAAAGCGTGCCTGCTGAGCTGGTTGCCGGTCGTCGGTGATCCGCTGTGCGCGGTGGCCGGCTGGTTGCGGCTGCCGTTCTGGCCGTGTGTGGTCTACATGGCGATCGGCAAGCTGGCCCGCTATGTGACGATGACCGCTGCGCTGATGTGGTGGTTCCCCGGGCGGTGGCCGGCGATTGGCTGACTCACCCGCCCGGGCTGGCTCGTCGGGGTGCGGCTCGCCGAGGCGAGGCGCACCCGAGCGGGCTCAGAACTTGAAGTTGCCGTCGTTCTGTGCCTTGGTGGTGCCCTTGGCGCAGGTGGTGATTTCGCGGTTGCCGCTGGGGGTGGGCTGGTTGCTTTCCCACACCGCGGTTGTTCCGTTCCACTTCACGTACTTGTACTGAATGGCGGTCTTGGCCGGAAGCGCCACCGTGCCCTTCCAAGTGGCGTTGGCGCCGCCGGTGCCCTGGATCGTCAGCGCAAAGCCCTTCGCGGGCGTCCAGTTGCCCAGCGCCGTCTGGTTGCCCACGACATACAGGTTTTCACCCCAACTCGTGTTCGCGTTCGCGATCTTGAAGGTCACGGCGCAGGTGCCATCGCCGCCACCGCCGCCGGCAACCTTCTGGCCGGTGTAGATCACCACGGCCGGCACGGTGCTGCCACCGTTGTTGGCGGCCACCGTGATGGGCGCGTTGCCGCTGGCGTCCACCGTGACGGTGCCGCCGGTGCAGCTCTGTCCATCTGCGGCGAGGGTGCCCTGGACGATGTTGCAGTAGGTGCCTGCCGGCAGCCGGGTGTTGAAGGTCTGCGTCCACGCGCTGGCACTGTTGTTCAGCGCGACGAAGCCCGTCGTGCCCCGGTTGAAGGTGACCTGGTTGCCGTTGTTGCCGACGATCCAGTTCTGCTGGGGCTGGCCGTTCATCGCCGAGCGGAACTTGACGATGTTGGAGATGTCGGCCCACCGATGCACAAAGTCCCAGGCCACGTTGATCTGGGGCACCCCGTTCAGATAGGGGCTGGCAGTCGGCCGGTCGGCGTCCTTGTTGGTGAAACGGAAGCCGGAATGCAGCTGGGCCTCGCCGTAGCCCTGGGCCAGCATGAAGATGTTGGCCAGGTCGTAGCGCTTGGTGCCGGCGGTGTCGTTGATGGCGCCGGTGTAGTTGGCGGTGTTCAGCGAGTCCTGCCGCTCGGTGTCCCAGTTGTTGATGAAGATGGTGGCGAACTGTGGCTGCATGAAGCCCCAGCTGCCGCCCCAGTTGCCCCAGGTGCCCATGATCGACGGGATCGAGGACAGCGTCAGCCCGTTGGTGCCGCGGAACACATCGCGCATCGCGTAGGTGAACTGGAATTCGTTGACCGTGCCGATGCTGAAGTAGTCCGAACGCGTCACACCGCCGTCCGGAATGATCTCTTGTGTCACCCAGATCGGCTCACCGGCCTTGGTGAGCGGGTTGGTCGACTTCACGGCGTTCATGATGCTTTGCAGCGCCGATGCCGGCATGTGCTTGGCCGCATCGATGCGAAAGCCGTCCACGCCCATGTTCAGCAGCGTGCGCAGGTAGTTGACGATCTGGCCTTGCACGTAGCTGTTCTCGGTGGCGAGATCCGGAAGACCCCCCATGCGGCAGTTCATCACCCGGTCGCGGGTGTTGGCCTGGTTGTAGTCGCTGGGCTGGATGTCGCAGCGGCTGTGGAAGTCGAAGGCGCTGAAGAAGGGGTAGCTCAGCGTGTCGGCGTTCCAGGTGGAGCCGTCGGTGGCGGTGCCCGAGCCGTCCGCCATCTGGTTGACGACGATGTCGGCATAGACGCGGACGCCCGCGGCGTGGCATGTGTCGATCATGGTTTGCAGCTGCGAGGCATTGCCCATGCGACTGCTGAGCGAGGCGTAGTTGACGGGCTGGTACACCCCCCACCAACCGTTGGCCACTTTCGAGGCGCCGGGGGGCGAGATCTGCACCCCGCCGTAGCCTTGCGGGCCCAGCCATTGCGTGCATTCGGTGGCGATGTCGTTCCAGCTCCACTGGAACATCTGCACCGAGGTGTCGCGTGGGTTGAGCGCGGCCTGGGCGGCTGTGGCGGTCAGCCCGGCCGCGATGGCCGCGAGCAGCGGGGTGGTCAGCAGACCTTGTCTCCGATCGTTCTTCATATCGTTCTCACTCGTGCGATTGGCGCGCCGAGGGCTGGCCGCGAAAGACGCGCCAGGGTTGGGGGAAGAAAACCTGCCGGAGCAGGAAGTCGCCAGCCAGCCTTTTTGCGAGCGATCCGGCACATCGTTGGCACCGAACCTAAGTAGTTTCAGTACATCACGTCGCGCAACGCAAGACGGATTGCCCTGATAAAAGATCAATTCTCTGGACCTGACAGCCGAATTTCTGGATTCTCATTCGTAGTATTTGTGTAGTTTGAGTACCTGAATGAGGTGCGCGCATCTCGGCTAGAACAACGGCCGTCGCTCCCCCGCCATCCCCCATGAGGGGGGGGGCTGAAGCGCCTCCAGGGGCGGCCGTTCGGCCCACAATCGGGCACGTTCCCGTCAGTCTTGTTGTTTGAGAGACCGTGCCCGCCACGAGCACGCACAGCCGATGTCACCAGCCACCCCGCAGTACGACGCGCTCACCGATCGCTTCACGCGCATCCACCGGTTCGCGCATTTGCAACACATGGCCCATTGGGACCAGCAGGCGAACATGCCGCCCAGTGGCAATGAGGCGCGCTCGGCAGCGTTGGCGGAGATGGCTGCTTTGCTGCATCGCCTGCGCACCGACCCCGAGCTGGGTGGCGGCCTGGAGGCGGCGGGGCATGAATCCCTGAGCGATCAGCAACGCGCCAACTTGCGCGAGATGCGGCGGCAATGGGAGGCGAACACCGCCTTGCCCGAGGCGCTGGTCGAGCGCCGCTCGCTGGCCACCTCGCGCTGCGAGCATGCATGGCGTACCCAGCGGCCGGCGAATGACTGGGTGGGTTTCCTGCCCAACCTGAAGGAGGTGCTGGCCGTGACCCGCGAGACGGCCCAGCGACTGGCCGATCGCACCGGCCTCACGCCCTACGACGCGCTGATGGACCAATACGAGCCCGGCATGACCACCGCCAAGGTGAGGCAGGTGTTCGGCGAGGTGCGAAGCTGGTTGCCCGGGCTGATTCGGCGCGTGACCGAAAAGCAGGCCCGCGAGATGGTGCTCCAGCCGCATGGCCCGTTTGCCATCGAGGCGCAGCGCGGCTTGTGCGAGCGGGTGATGCAATTGCTGCAGTTCGACTTCAGTGCCGGCCGTCTCGATGTGAGCGCGCATCCCTTCTCGGGCGGTGTGCCCGAAGACGTGCGCCTGACGACACGGTTCCGCGAAGACGACTTCCTGCAAAGCCTGATGGGGACGATGCACGAGACCGGGCACGGCCGCTACGAGCAGCGCCTGCCGCGGCAGTGGCTGGGCCAGCCGGTGGCCGAGGCCCGTTCGATGGCGCTGCACGAAAGCCAGAGCCTGTCTTTCGAAATGCAGCTGGGCGGGCATCCCGGCGTCGCGCGGCTGCTGTCGCCGATGCTCGTGGAGGCGTTTGGTGACCAGGCCGCCTTCATGCCGGGCAACCTGCATCGCTTGCTGACCCGCGTGAAGCCCGGGTTCATCCGTGTCGATGCCGATGAAGTGACCTACCCCGCGCATGTGATGCTGCGATTCGACATCGAGCGCGCGCTGGTCGAAGGCGAGGTCGAAGCGGAGGACATCCCTGCGCTGTGGGATGCCGCGATGATGGAGTTGCTGGGCATCGACACCCGCGGCAACTTCAAAGATGGCCCCATGCAGGATGTGCACTGGCCCGAGGGGCTGTTCGGCTACTTCCCCTGCTACTCGCTGGGCGCGATGTATGCCGCGCAGTGGTTCGCCGCCATGCGGCGCGAAATGCCTGACCTCGACACCCGGCTGGACGAGGGCGAACTGAGCCCCGTGTTCGACTGGCTCGACCAGAAGATCTGGAGCCAGGGCAGCCGCTGGACCACCGACGAGCTGGCCCTCCACGCCAGCGGCGAGACGCTGAACCCGGCCCACTTCAAGGCCCACCTCGAATCACGGTATCTGTGAGCGCGTGGCCCGGAAGCTGGGCAGAGCGCAGACAACAAGAGATTGTCCGAGGCGCGTGCCCAGGCCGTCATGAAAGCGATCGTGGCCCAGGGTATCGACGCCAAGCGACTGCAGGCGGCAGGCCGCGGTTCGGAGATGCCGATCGCCGACAACCGGCTCGAAGAGGGGCGTGCCAAGAACCGGCGGGTGGAGCTGGTCAAGTTGTAGCGCTGGCGCGGTGACGCGCTGATCGCCGGAGCAACACGGCGGGGCCGCGCCGTCGCCCTCCGAGGTTGGTGGCAGTCAGGCCGATGGGGCGGTCGTGCTGAGCCGTCGCAACTCGGCTTCGAGCCGGTCCAGCACCTGATGGGTGCGTTCCGTCAGCTGATTGCCAGACCGTCGCAGGGCCAGTTTCGGCAGCAGGCGACGGTCGCGGAACAGCGAATCCAGATCCAGCGGCACGCCGTGCTCGGCAAAGACCGGCGCCAGTTCCGCACAACGGGTGCGCAGCCAGCGGCGGGTCTGCTGGTAGGCGTGTTCTGCCAGCTCCCGGCGCAAGGTGTAGCTGAACGTGCCGGCGCGGAACATCTGCGGGTCGTGGCGGTCCGGCTCGATCAGCACGATGTCGCATTCGGGGTGGCTGTGGGCATACCCCTTCAGGCCGAGCTCCAGCCGCGAATGGATCAGCGAACGGAAGGTCTGGCTCAGCACGGCCGGTAGACCGACCGAGGCCAGGTGCGGAATCGTCCCCTCATGCCCGCCCGCGGCATTGTTGCGGGCGGCTTGAGACGATGCGTCGAAGGGCACCAGGGGGTTCAAGCAGATCAGCAGGTCCTGGCCCTGGTCGAGCAGCACCGAGGCATGGATGGTCTTTTTCAGGGCGCCGTCGACGTAATGGCGGCCCTTGATGGCCACGGGCGGATACAGCCCCGGCAGAGCGGCACTGGCGATCACCGCGCGGGCGATCGGGGTGTCGTCCCACCCCGGCAAGCCGAAAGGCGCGGCTTCACCGGTGTCCAGGTCGGTGGCCACGACCACCAACTGCCGGCGCAATTGGCGAAAGTCGTTGCTGCGGCCCGGGGCGGCGAATACCCGTTCCAGTTGGGCCTGCATCGCCTGGTTGTCGAACAGGCCGTTGGGCAGTGCACCGCCGAGCATGCCCAGTGCATTCACCCACGGCAGCTTGCCGGCGGCGACCTGCCACGCGGCCTCGCTGGCCAGGTGCGGCAAGCGGCGCAACCGGCGGCGGTGTTCGCGCCAAGCCGGGTGGGTGAAGAGCTTGGGGTCGATCAGGTCGTCGGTGCCGCCGTCGCTTTCGATGAAGGCGGCGCACATCTGCCGCGGCGTCATGCCGTTGGCCAGACCGGCGGCGATGAAGGCGCCGGCTGATACGCCGATGTAGGCGTTCAGTTGGGTGAAATCGAGGCCGGGAAGGGCCTCTTCGAGCGCGCACAACGCGCCGATTTCATGGATGGCGCCCAAGGGGCCGCCACCGGCCAGGGCCAGCGCGATCCGCGGGGCGGTCGGCGGGTGGGGCGCGACCGTGGGGCGGCGAGAACTCAAGCGTGGCATCCGTTATCCGGCCGGAGCGCTGGGTGGCCCAGCGCCCGGCAGGCAGGCGCGATCAAGCGGCGGGAGCTTCGCTGGCGGCGGGCTTCTCGGCCTTCTTGCGCGGGGCGGCCTTTCGAGGCGCAGCAGCCTTCTTCGCCGGGGCGGCCTTCTTGGCCACCGGCTTCTTGGCGGCCGCCTTCTTCGCGGTGCCGTTGGCCTTCTCGACCTTCTCAGCCTTGGCGGCCTTCTTGGCCGGGGCGACCTTGCCGCCCAGCTTCGCAACGGCGCTGGCCAGCGCATCGACGCGCTCGGTCAGGTTGGCCACGTCCTTGGCGGTGGGCACACCCAACTTGCCCAGGGCCTTGGCGGTGCGGGCTTCGAAGATCGATTCCAGCTTGTCCCACGAGGCGCCGGCCTTGTTGGTGACTTCACCGGCCATCGCGCTCATCTTGCCGGTGACTTCGCCGATCCGCTCTTCGGCCACGGCCTGGGTCTTGCGCTGCAGGGTCACGCCTTCCTTGACCAGCGCTTCGAAGACCTTGGTGCCTTCTTCCTGGGCCTTCGCGAAGGCGCCCATGCCCGCCAGCCAGATCTGCTGCGCCGAAGCCTTCACGGCACCGGCCAGCTGGCTGTCCAGCAGACCCGCGGGGGAGGCCGACTTCTGCTCAGCCATCTTCTTCAGCTTCTTGACCATGGTGGGATCCTCTTTCCTTGCTCGGGGTTGGCGACTACGCGGGCGGACCATCCACCCTCATAAAACCCAGTGTAGAAGCCGGATTTCGAGGCGGCATCCTAAAACGCTAGGTGCGCGCGCCTATCTCGGGTAAGCGCGAAAGGCCAGGTCCGCACGGCGCGGGCCAAAATCGGCACGAACATCTGAGTCCCGAACCCCATTCACCCCAGGAGGCCCCATGCAGTATTTCGTCACCGGCGCAACCGGCTTCATCGGCAAGCGTCTCGTCAAGAAGCTGCTCGGCCGCCGTGGCTCGACGGTGTACTTCCTGATCCGCCCCGGCAGCGAGGGCAAGGTCGCTGGCCTTCTCGAGGACTGGGGCGTGTCCAAGTCCCGGGCCATCGCGGTCAGCGGCGACCTCACCGAGAAAAAGCTCGGCGTCGCCACGGACGTGATCAAGCAGCTCAAGGGTCAGATCGATGCCGTCTATCACCTGGCGGCTGTCTACGATCTGTCGGCCGACGAGGAAAGCCAGGTCCAGGTCAACATCGAAGGCACCCGCAATGTGGTCGAGTTCGCCAAGGCGATCGATGCCGGGCATCTGCATCACGTCAGCTCGATCGCGGCCGCGGGCCTCTACGAGGGCGTGTTCCGCGAGGACATGTTCGAAGAGGCTGAAGGCCTTGACCACCCGTACTTCATGACGAAGCACGAGTCCGAGAAGATCGTCCGCAAGGAATGCAAGGTGCCGTGGACGGTCTACCGGCCGGCGATGGTCGTTGGCGATTCCACCACCGGCGAGATGGACAAGATCGATGGTCCCTACTACTTCTTCAAGCTGATCCAGCGCATGCGGCAGGTGCTGCCGCCCTGGATGCCGGCGGTGGGCCTGGAGGGTGGGCGCGTCAACATCGTGCCGGTTGACTTCGTCGTGAACGCGCTCGATCACATCAGCCACTCGAAGGCGGCGGTCAAGGGCGCGTGCTTCCACCTGGTTGACCCGGTGGGCTACCGCGTCGGCGACGTGCTGGACATTTTCTCCAAGGCGGCCCACGCGCCGAAGATGAACCTGTTCATCAATGCGGCGCTGCTCGGCTTCATCCCCAAGAGCGTCAAGAAGGGGATGATGGCCCTGGCGCCGGTGCGCCGTGTGCGCAATGCGGTCATGAAGGACCTCGGCCTGCCCGAGGACATCATGAGCTTCATCAACTACCCGACGCGGTTCGACTGCCGGGACACCCAGGCTGCGCTCAAGGGCTCGGGCATCGAGTGTCCGAAGCTGGATGACTACGCCTGGCGCCTGTGGGACTACTGGGAGCGCCACCTCGATCCCGATCTGATGATCGATCGCTCTCTGCGCGGCACGGTCGGCGGCAAGGTCGTGCTGGTGACGGGCGGCTCGTCGGGCATCGGCCTGGCGGCAGCGATCAAGTTCGCCGAAGCGGGGGCCATCACGATCATCTGTGCCCGTGACGAGGTCAAGCTCAAGGAGGCAGAGGCTGAGATCCGCGGCAAGGCGGGCAAAGAGGCCCAGGTGCACATCTACTCGGCCGACATCGCCAATGAGCAGAGCTGCAACGAGATGGTCACCTGGATCACCGAAACCTTCGGCGGCGTCGACTTCCTGATCAACAACGCGGGCCGATCGATCCGCCGCGCCATCGAGAACAGCTACGACCGCTTCCACGATTTCGAGCGCACGATGCAGTTGAACTACTTCGGCTGCCTGCGGGTCACCATGGGCTTGCTGCCGGGGATGGTGAAAAAGCGCAAGGGTCACGTGGTGAACATCAGCTCGATCGGCGTGCTGACCAACGCCCCGCGCTTTTCAGCCTATGTGGCCAGCAAGGCGGCACTCGATGCCTGGACGCGCTGCGCTTCCAGCGAGTACAGCGACATGGGCGTCACCTTCACCACCATCAACATGCCGCTGGTGCGCACGCCGATGATTGCGCCCACCAAGATCTACAACAACGTGCCCACGCTGTCGCCGGAAGAGGCCGCCGACATGATCGCCCAGGCCTGCGTCTACAAGCCGGTGCGCATCGCCACACGGCTGGGCATCACCGGGCAACTGCTGCATGCATTGGTGCCACGCGTCGCGCAGATCGCGATGAACACCAGCTTCCGGATGTTCCCCGATTCGGATGCCGCCAAGGGCGAGAAGGGCAGCAAGCCCCAACTGTCGGCCGAGGCGATTGCCCTGCAGCAGATGATGCGAGGCATCCACTTCTGACGCGTGTGCCGCCGCAGGGGCAGGCGGGCCGTGGGGTCAGCCTGCGCCGCGCCTCGCCATCTCTGCCGACGGCAGCACCAGCACGCCCGGCGCGCCTTCGTCGAGGGCGCCGAGCAACGCTCGCGCGACCAGGCGAGCCTCGATCGGCCGCACTGATGGGGGAATGAGTCCCTGGATCGGCCGCATCAGACGCAGGGCCCATTGCTCGCCCGTCCGCACGGGTTGGCCCAATGCGGCCCGATTGCCTGCCAGCAGCGATGGCCGCCCGATCACGAGGCTGGGGAACCCCACCGCGGTGACCGCGGCCTCCATCTCGCCCTTGACGCGGTTGTAGAAGACGGACGATCGGGAGTCGGCGCCCAGTGCCGAGACCACGGCGATGCGCTCGGCACCGGCGGCCCGGGCGGCACGTGCTACCGCCACCACCGCGTCGAAGTCGACGGCCCTGAAAGCGTCGGGCGAGCCCGCCACGGCGATGGTGGTGCCCAGTGCGATCAGCACATCATCCGTGGGTGGCAGCGCCATCGCGCCGCTGAGGCGGGGGTGGACCAATGCCTCTCCACGCGCGTGGGCCAGCGCCGCGCTGAGAGCAGCATCCGCGGGCCGGCGCAGCAACGCCACCACGGGCCCGCGAGAATGCCCCGCCTGGGCCTGTTCGGCCAGGCACTGCAGGACGGCACGCCCCACCAGGCCGGTGGCTCCCGCGAGCAGCAGCCGCCTGGGCTGCTTCGGCGGGGGCATGTCAGCGGCTGACAGGGGCTGCCACGGCCACGCTGAGCTCGCTCTGGCCGTCGGTGGTGCGCAGCGCCTGGTTGGCCGCCTCCATCAGGGGCAGCAATTGGTCACCGTGGTCGGGGTAGACCGCCACACCCACGCGGCAGCGTGGCTTGATCACTTCGACGCCGGTGTTCACCGGGTTGCTGAGTGCCGCCGCGATCTTGTGGGCCACCCGCTCGGCCTCGTCGACCTGGTGCAGGTCGACCAGCATGGCGACGAACTGCCCACCCGGCATACGCGCGGCGCTGTCGGTCTTGCGCAACTCGAAATGCAGGCGCCCTGCGGTGGCACGAAGCAGGTCGTCGCCGATGCTGGCGCCGTGCTGTTCGCACAATTGTTCAAAGCCGTGCAGCTCAACCAGCAGCACGCCCACTTTGGTCTGGGCCCGTGCAGCGCGTTGCATGGCCATCTCGGCCCGGTCTTGCAGCACGGCGCGTGTGGGCAGCCCGGTGAGACTGTCGTGGTGGGTCAGCGCGAGGGGGGCATCGGGGGGCAGTTGGCCTTCGCATTCAACCGCCAACAGGCCAACGACGCTGCCAGAGGCCGCCCGCAAGGTGCCCAGCGACAGGTTAACCGTCCGTGGTTCGCCGTCCTTGGTGCGCAGCACCCAGGCGTGTTCGTCCACCAGCCCACGCCTTAAGCGCGCACTGAACACGCTGGCGTCGGCGGGGACGCGAGCATCGAGCTCGCGCGCCAGCATGGCGGCGCGCGCCTCGATCTCTTCGCGCCGCAGCACGGTACCGATCAGGGGCTTGTCTTTCAGCTCGCCGGGCTCAAAGCCGAGGGCGCGCTCACCCGCGGGATTGATCCAGAGCACCCGGCCGTCCAGGTCGAGGCCAAAGGCCAGGCGCGGGAACTGCTGGATGAGCAGACGCTGGGCCTCTCCCAGCTCGAGCCAGGTGAGGGACTGGGGATCGATCAGGGCGGTACGGTTCATGGCCCAGTATTCCACCATCGCCCCTTGCTCGACAAGCCCGCGCGAGCACCACGGGCACCATGAAAAACCGCCCCGAAGGGCGGCGGATTCATGGGGTGGCTGGGTGGTGTTTCAGGGCTTGCCGCGCAGCAGCCGTGCCGCGGCTGGCTTGGCGTTCGAGCCGTTGCTCTGGCTGCCGCCGCCAGCGGGGCGCGCGTGTCCTGCCCCTTGGCTCGCCGGCCGCGCATTGCTGTGCGCCGTCTTGTGTCCACCGTGCGGTGCGTGGCCGTTCGCCGGGCGACCGCCGGCCGCCGGTTTGCCTTGCGGCTTGCTCTGGCCGCCACGCGGCTCATGACGGCCGGCGCTTTCGGGGCGCGGTGCGCCGCTGCGCTCGCCTTGACGGCCGCCGCGCGGGTGGTTGCCACCACCGCCGCCGCCACCGCGACGGGTGCCGCCGATGCCGATGGTCATCCGCCCCAGCACGATGGGTTCGGCGCGCTCGCCCGGAGGCGCTTCGAAGCCAGGAATGACCTCGCGCGGGATTTCACGCTTGATCAGCTTCTCGATGTCTCGCAGGAAGATCTCTTCGTCCAGGCAGACGAGCGACACTGCCTCGCCCTGGGCGCCCGCGCGGCCGGTGCGGCCGATACGGTGCACATAGTCTTCGGGCACGTTGGGCAGCTCGAAATTGACGACGTGCGGCAGTTGATCGATGTCGATGCCACGTGCCGCGATATCGGTGGCCACCAGCACCTGCAGCTCGCCGCTCTTGAAGTCGGCCAGTGCCTTGGTCCGCGCGCCTTGGCTCTTGTTGCCATGGATCGCCATCGCGCTGATTTCTTCCTTGTTCAGGAACTCGGCCAGCCGGTTGGCACCGTGCTTCATGCGCGTGAACACCAGCACCTGGTGCCAATTGCCTTGGCGGATCAGGTGGGCCAGCAGTTCCTTCTTTCGATCGCGGCCCACCGGGTGCACCTTCTGCGCGATGGTGTCGGCCGTGGCGTTGCGACGCGCGACTTCGATCAGCGCCGGCTGGTTCAGCAGGCGGTCGGCCAGCGCCTTGATGTCGTCGCTGAAGGTGGCGGAGAACAGCAGGCTCTGCTTCTGCGCCGGCAGGATCGCCAGCACCTTCTTGATGTCGTGGATGAAGCCCATGTCGAGCATGCGGTCGGCTTCGTCGAGCACGAAGATCTGCACGTGGCTCAGGTCCAACGTGCCTTGCTGGTGGTGGTCCAGCAGGCGGCCCGGGGTGGCCACGAGGATGTCGACGCCCTTGCGCAGGCGGTCGATCTGCGGTTGCATTCCGACGCCGCCAAACATCACCATCGAGGTGAGGGGCAGGAACTTGCCATACAGGCGAACACTTTCTTCGACCTGCGCCGCGAGCTCACGGGTGGGCGTGAGGATCAGTGCGCGGATGGCTATGCGGCCTTTCGCGTCGCGCTTGGGGCCCTGTGCAGCCAGCCGGTGCAGCAGCGGCAGCGTGAAGCCGGCGGTCTTGCCGGTGCCGGTCTGGGCACCGGCCATCAGGTCGCCGCCATTCAGAACAGCGGGAATGGCTTGCGCCTGGATCGGGGTGGGTTGTGAATAGCCTTGTTCGCGAACGGCACGAACAATCGGATCGGCCAAGCCGAGAGATTCAAAGGTCATTGAGCTCTATGGGAGCAATCGCCGGCCCGCCGCCCGCGAGTTGCCTGGATGAGGCTCGGGGCACCAGCCAGGGGCCCGGCCGGGAAAAGGACAAGTCGGCCAGTAACGCCGAGCTTGCTGTCAGGACTGACAAGCCGCCGCCGAGGCTGGACCTCGGGGGGATGGAGGCATTGTAGCCATGCGCGTTTACCCCAATCGAAGAAAGAGGCTATCGGCGAGCCGACTATTGCCGGGTGGTGACGCCACGCGCCGGCCGCCAGCGGCTGGGCTCGGCCGCGATCGATGCAATGAAAAAGGGCCAGGTTGCCCTGGCCCTTGGGGTGTCGCGTGATCAGTGTGGATCAGTACGTGCTCACGTTCAGACGACCGCCCGTGACCGTCTTGCCGGCACACGAGCTCGTCGCCGTGGTCGTGCCGAGGATGGCCGACTTCAATTGGGCTGCTGTCAGGCCCGGGTGGTTCTTGGCGTACAGGGCGACGGCACCGGTGACGTGCGGCGTGGCCATCGACGTGCCGCTGTACGAGGCGTAGGCGTTGGTCGGGACGGTCGAGGTGATCGACTGGCCCGGGGCGCACAGGTCCACCGAGGTGGCGCCATAGTTCGAGAAGCTGGCCAGCGAGCCGGTGCTGGTGATCGCCGCCACGGCGATCAGCGCGTCGCTGGTGTAGCTGGCCGGGTAGAACGGCGACACGTCGTTGTTGCTGGCGTTGTTGCCCGCCGCAGCGATGAACAGGATGTTAGCCGCGCCGCCCCGGTCGATGGCGTCCTTCAGGCCTTGCGAGAAGCCGCCGCCGCCCCAGGAGTTGTTGGTCGCGACCAGGTTCAGGTTGTGGCGTGTCTTCAGGTCGGTGATGTAGTCGACCGACTTGATCGCGTTGGCGGTGGTGCCGCCGCCCGCGCCTAGGAACTTGGCGTGGACCATCTTGATGACCCAGCACATGCCCGCGACGCCGGCGGCATTGCCACCCTTGCCGCCGATGGTGCCTGACACGTGGGTGCCATGGTCATCGCCCGTGCCGTCGTACACCGACTTGTTGTTGCCGTCGAAATCCCAGCCGTGGGTGTCGTCGACATAGCCGTTGCCGTCGTCATCGATGCCGTTGCCGTCGATTTCTGCCGGGTTCTTCCAGTGGTTGGACTTCAGATCCGGGTGGGTGTACTGCACGCCCTCGTCGATCACACCGACCAGGACGCCCTTGCACTTGTTGTGACCAGCGTTCCAAGCCTCGCCGGCCTGGCTGCCGTACTGGTTCGTCTGCAGCGGTGAGCTGTCACCGTACATGCCCCACAGCGTGCCATTGGTGTAGTAGGTGTCGTCGGAGACGGCGGTGTGGTGGTAGACCCAGTTCGGCTCTGCGAAATCCACCGCGTCCTGGGCGTGCAACGCACGCACGGCCGCCGCCAGGTTGGCGCCTTGGGGCAGGCTGATGCGGTGCAGGTCGCCGCGGATCTTCTCCAGGAACTTGCCGCCGACACGGTTCAGAGCCGCCTCGCGCAGAGCCTGCGCAACGCCTGGCTTGAACTGCACCAGCATTTCCGCCGGCACGTGCTGGCGATGGGCTTCTTGCAGTTCAGCGACGACCCTGTCCGGCTGGCCGCCAGCCAGTGCAACGCCAGACAGCGCGGCCAGCGCGGTGGCGATCAGGGTACGAGAGAAACGGGGAGTGGAACGGGGCATGGTGTAGCTCCTCAAACCGGTCAATAGGTGGGGCCGGTGCGGACGGTGCGCCGCGGCCGGCAGCCTTGTCATCTCGGGCGCTGGCGGCGGCGGGCCCGGGGAAGCTGGATGCTGGTGGAGGCCAGCGGTGCTGTCGACCCTTCAGCCTAGGGAGGGGGTATTGCTCTCCCTGGGGGACGGTGAACAGGGATGCACCATGAAAAAGGGCCCGTCCAGGACGGGCCCGATTGACATCGGATTGACATCGGATCGCCAACGTGATGGCGCGTGGTGACGCGCCATCCGATGTCGGTGATCAGTAGCCGCTGACGTCCAGGCGGCCGCCAGTGACCGTCTTGCCGGCCAGCGAGTCGGTCGGCACGGTCTTGGCCAGGATGGCGGCCTTGATCTCGGCAGCCGTCAGGCCCGGGTGCAGCGAAGCGTACAGCGCCACCGCGCCGGTCACGTGCGGCGTGGCCATCGAGGTGCCGTCGTACGAGGCGTAGCTGGGGGTCAGCACGCCGTTGACGGTCTTCGGCACCGTCGACCAGATGCCTGAGCCAGGGGCGCCCAGGTCGACCGAGGTCAGGCCGTAGTTCGAGAAGCCCGACTTCGCGCCGGTCTTCGTGAGCGACGCGACGGCGATGATGTTCTCGCTGGTGTAGGCCGAGGGGTAGTTCGGCTTGTTGTCGGTGTTCTGGCCGACGCCGAAGATGTTGCCGTTGCCCGCGGCCGCGATGAACAGGATGTTCGCCGCGCCCGAGCGGTCGATCGCGTCTTTCAGTGCCTGCGAGAAGCCGCCGCCGCCCCACGAGTTGTTCGAAGCGACCAGGTTCAGGCCCTGGCGGGTCTTCAGGTCGGTGATGTAGTCGATGGCCAGGATGGCGTTGGCGGTGGTGCCGCCGTTGGCGCCCAGGAACTTGGCGTTGACCATCTTCACCTTGCCGCAGATGCCGGCGGTGCCGATGCCGTTGCCGCGCACCGCCCCGATCGTTCCGGAAACGTGCGTGCCGTGATCGTCGCCCACACCGTCGAAGGTGCTGTTGTCGTTGTTCTCGAAGTCCCAGCCGTTCACGTCGTCGATGAAGCCGTTGCCGTCGTCATCGATGCCATTGCCGGCGATTTCCTTCGGGTTCACCCAAATGTTGGCCTGGGTGTCGGGGTGCGTGGTCATCACGCCTTCGTCGATGATCGCGACCACGACCTTGCCCGAGCACTTCTTGCCCGCGGCCCAGGCTTCGGCGGCCTGGCTGCCGTACTGGTTCTGCTGGCCCGGCGACGCGTCGCCGTACACGCCCCACAGGCTGCCGTCCTGGTAGTAGGGGTCGTTCGGGCCGGCTTGGTGGGTGTAGATCCAGTTCGGCTCGACGAAGCGCACGGCGCCCTGGGCGCGCAAGTGCCGGATCGCCTGTTGCACGCTCACGCCTTGCGGCAGGCTCACCCGGTGCAGTTCGCCCTCGGCTGCGGCGCGCAGACGCTGAACCGACTTGGCACCCAACGAGTTCAGCACGGCATCACGCGCAGCTTCGGCGTGGCCGGCACGGAATTGCACCAGCACCTCGGAGGCCACATAGCGCAACTCGCTGCGCTGCAGGTCGGCGTCGACTTGGGCCGGGCTGGCCACGGCACTTCCCATGGCGGCCACGGCTGCCAGCGCAATCAGGGTGCGCGCAGAAAACTTCTTCATGTTCCGGGTTGACTCCATCGTTGATCGGTGACGAAATCGGCGTCTGGTAAGCACGCCGTGTTCCACATTGATTGTGAGCAACGGACGGTAACGACTGGGGTGGGGCGGGCCCGGCTGTCGGCGCAGAATTGAGGGTTGTTGAACAAGTTGCCCGCCTGGGGCTACAGCAGAGAGGGATGTGTCCGATATACCGTTGACCGGCGAGCGTTGGGGCTCGCCTACCCGGCCCATGGGGCCGGCCACCTGACCCAGAAGACGAAAGGACGGCGTGGAACTCGAATCGTCCATGCTCGGCCGATTGCGGCTTTTGTGGCAACAAGAACAGTGGCTGTACGACTCGACCGAGGTCGCGGCCGGCGAGGTGCGGGCTCGCCACATCGAGGCGGTGTTGCGCATGACGCCGCTGGTGATGACCGCCACGCTGCTCAACGCCGTGCTGGTGGTTGTCTTCCTGTTCAGTACGGTGCCATGGCTGCAGTTGGCCATTTGGTTGGGCCTGCTGACGGCCGCGTGCGCCTATGCCGTGCACAGTTGGTGGCGCTGGCGCACTCGAGTGGTGCGGCAGATGCCGCCGCGCGCCGTCGTGCGCGCCACGGCCCAAGCGGCGTTCATCAGTGGCGTGTGGGCCGCGGTTCCCCTGCTGTGGTTGCCGCAAGCCTCGGCGTCGCAGCAGATGATGCTGGCGGTATTGACCAGCGGTGTGCTCTGCGCGGGGGCCTTCGTTCTCGCCACGCTGTTGCCGGCCAGCATGATCCACATCATGGTGCTGGGCAGTGCCGCCATCATCTCTTTGCTGCGAACCGGCGACTCTGTGATGACGGGGTTGGCGGCCATGGTGCTGGTCTACGCCGTCGTCATCATGGCGGGTGTGGTGACGATCAGCCGCCTGTTCAGCGCGCGCCTGGCGTCGCAGCGAGAGGCTGAGCGGCAGAGTCAGGTGGTGGGCCTGTTGCTGCGCGACTTTGAAGAGCATTCGGTCGACGTGCTGTGGGAGATCGACCGGCGCGGACGCTTCACTCACGTGTCCGACAGGCTGGTGGCGCTGTTGGGCCGGCCGCGCGAGAAGTTGCAAAAGAGCACGCTGGTCGAGGTGCTGCAATCCCGCACCAAGGCGCCCAAGCGCCGTGCCGGCGTGGCGCTCGATGACGCGAGCGGTTTGCCAGCGCTCAAACGCGCGTTGCTGATGGACAAGCCGTTCCGCGACGTGGTGCTGCGGGTCAAGCAGCGCGATGGTTCGGCCTGGTGGTCCGTCACGGCCAAGCCATTGCTCGATGAGGCGGGCCGCAGCACCGGTTGGCGAGGTGTGATCAGCGATGTCACCAAGCAGCGTGTCGCGCACCAGCGGCTGGCTTACCTGGCGCATTTCGACTCGCTGACCGGCCTGGCCAACCGCATCCAGCTGCGCGAGCGCCTCGACGAAGCGCTGTCGCCGTCGGGCGAGCCGCCGCGCCGCAGTGCGCTGCTGTGCCTGGATCTCGACAACTTCAAGACGATCAACGACTCGCTGGGTCACTCGGCCGGCGACGCCGTGCTGCGCCAGGTGGCGCGGCGGCTGCAAAGCGTGGTGCGCAGCAGCGATTTGCTGGCCCGACTGGGGGGCGATGAGTTTGCGGTGGTGCTCGACGACATCCGCAGTGATGGCGAAGTGCTGCAGCTGTCGCAGCGCCTGGTCGAGGTCTTGAACCGTCCGGCGGTGATCCAGGGCCGCTTGGTGGCGATGGGCGCCAGCATCGGCGTGGCCTTGATCCCCGAGCACGGGCGCACGGTGGACGAGATCCTCGGCAACGCTGACTTGGCCTTGTACGCCGCCAAGGAGCACGGGCGAGGTCGTTTCGAAGTGTTTGTGCCGTCGCTCGGCGCGCGCAACCGCCGCGCCAGCCAGGTGGAGGCGGCATTGCGTGAGGCCATCGAGCGCGGCGAAATGAGCCTGGAGTGGCAGCCGCAGGTCGAGGTTCGTGCCTGGAAGGTGGCCAGTGCCGAGGCGTTGTTGCGCTGGAACCATCCTGAGCTGGGGGCGGTGGAGCCCTCCGAGTTCATCCCCGTGGCCGAGCGGTGCGGCCTCATCGCCGACATCGGCAACTGGGCCATGGCCCGTGCCTGCACCGAGGCGCAAGCGGCGTTGCCCGGACTCGCCATCTCGGTGAATGTGTCGCCGGTGCAGTTGATGCAGGAAGGGTTTGTCGAGCACGTCCAACAGGCCCTGCGCCAAAGCGGCTTGCCGCCCTCGCGCCTGGAGATCGAGATCACCGAATCCGTCTTCATGGACGACCCCTCGGCCGCGCTGTCGCACCTGCATGCGCTGAAGGCGCTGGGCGTGCGGATTGCGCTGGATGATTTCGGCACCGGGTACTCGGCCTTCCAGTACTTGCGCCGGTTCCCCTTTGACACCCTGAAGATCGATCGGGCGTTCGTGCGCGAGCTGATGACCCACCACGACGCGCGGGCGATCGTGCGCACCATCGTCCAGTTGGCGACGACGCTCGGCATGCACACCATCGCCGAAGGGGTGGAGGAGCCCGTGCAACTCGAGGTGCTCAACCACGCGGGCTGTCAGTCCATCCAGGGCTATCTGATTGCCCGGCCGATGCCGTTGTTGCGCCTCCTGCCCTTCCTCGAGGGCTGGGCGGGCATCTCCCGCCCCGAGCCGGGTGAGTTGCCCGAAACGATGCAGGTCCCGCTGGACCGCCGCAGCGCCGAGGCGCTGGCCGGGCGATAATTCGCCCTTTCGTCGCCGTCGCGCCGCCACGAACCCCGTGTGCTGCGCGCGCCGCGCGAGCCCCGGGCCGCCGCAGCAGCATCGCGCCGGCCCCTGCTCACCACGACATCCGCAGCACCCTCGAGGACATCTCCGCTATGGCGCAATACGTCTTTACCATGAACCGCGTCGGCAAGATCGTGCCGCCGAAGCGGCAGATCCTGAAGGACATTTCGCTGTCCTTCTTCCCTGGCGCCAAGATCGGTGTGCTGGGCCTGAACGGCTCGGGCAAGTCGACGCTGCTGAAGATCATGGCCGGCCTCGACAAGGAAATCGAAGGCGAAGCCACACCGATGCCCGGCATCAAGATCGGCTACCTGCCCCAGGAGCCGCAGATGAACCCCGACCAGAACGTGCGCCAGGCGGTCGAGGAAGGCATCGGCGGGGTGCTCGCTGCCAAGAAGCGTCTGGACGAGGTCTACGCGGCCTACGCCGAGCCGGACGCCGATTTCGACAAGCTCGCCGCCGAGCAGGCCGAGCTGGAGGCCATCATCGCGGCGGCCGGCAGCGAGAACACCGAACACCAGCTGGACATCGCCGCCGACGCGCTGCGCCTGCCGCCGTGGGATGCCGTGATCGGCCAGCTCTCTGGCGGCGAGAAGCGCCGTGTGGCGCTGTGCCGCCTGCTGCTGAGCAAGCCCGACATGCTGCTGCTCGACGAACCCACCAACCACTTGGACGCCGAATCGGTGGAATGGCTGGAGCAGTTCCTCAAGCGCTTCTCGGGCACCGTGGTGGCCATCACCCACGATCGCTACTTCCTCGACAACGCGGCCGAATGGATCCTGGAACTGGACCGTGGCTACGGCTACCCGTACAAGGGCAACTACTCTGACTGGCTGGACGCGAAGGAAAAGCGCCTGGAGCAGGAGCAGAAGACCGAAGATGCTCGCGCCAAGGCGATGAAGCAGGAACTGGAATGGGTGCGCAAGAACGCCAAGGGCCGCCAGGCCAAGAGCAAGGCGCGCCTGGCCCGCTTCGAGGAGCTGTCCGACGTCGAATACCAGAAGCGCAACGAGACGAACGAGATCTTCATCCCGGTGGCCGAGCGCCTGGGCAATGAAGTGATCGAGTTCGTCAACGTCACTAAGAGCTTCGGTGACCGCGTGCTGATCGACAACCTGAGCTTCAAGGTGCCGGCCGGCGCGATCGTCGGCATCATCGGCCCGAACGGGGCGGGCAAGTCGACGCTGTTCCGCATGATCCAGGGCACCGAACAGGCCGATTCTGGCGAGGTGAAGGTCGGCAAGACCGCCAAGCTGGCCTTCGTTGACCAGAGCCGGGCCAGCCTGGCCAACGACAAGACCGTCTGGGAAGACGTCTCAGGCGGCCTCGACAACATCGTGGTGGGCAAGTTCGTGATGCCCAGCCGCGCCTACATCGGCCGATTCAACTTCAAGGGCAACGACCAGCAGAAGCTGGTGGGTTCGCTCTCGGGCGGTGAGCGCGGTCGTTTGCACCTGGCCAAGACCCTGGCCCAGGGCGGCAACGTGTTGATGCTGGACGAACCGTCGAACGACCTGGACGTCGAAACCCTGCGTGCGCTGGAAGAGGCGCTGCTGGAGTTCGCCGGCTCGGCGATGGTGATCTCGCACGATCGCTGGTTCCTCGACCGGATTTGCACCCACATCCTGGCGGTGGAAGACGAGTCTCAGTGGTACTTCTACGAAGGCAACTACCAGGAGTACGAAGAGGACAAGAAGCGTCGCCTGGGTGAAGAGGGTGCTCGCCCGCACCGCATGCGCTTCAAGGCGCTGAAGTAAGGCCACCACGCCCTTTCCGGCGGGCTGCCCCCGAGGGGGCAGAGCCCGGACATGAAACGTCCAGTGGCCCGCCGCGGTCTGCAAGACCACGCAGCGGACCGGCGCAGCCGGATTCGCGCGCGCCACTTGGAAAAACGGCCGCCCGAGAGGGCGGCCGTTTGCTTTGGTGGGGTGAGGCGTTACATCGGCGGCAGGACGACGGTGTCGATCACGTGGATCACGCCGTTGTCCGCGGTGATGTCGGTCTTCACGACCTTCGCGTTGTTGACCATCACGCCCGAGCTGGTCGAGACGGTGAGGTCCTTGCCTTGGACGGTCTTGACCGCGCCGGCCTTCACGTCGGCGGCCATCACCTTGCCGGCGACCACGTGGTAGGTCAGCACGGCCGTCAGCTTCGCCTTGTCGGCCAGCAGTGCATCCAGCTGAGCCTTCGGGATCTTGGCGAATGCTTCATCGGTGGGGGCGAACACCGTGAACGGGCCGGGGCCCTTCAGGGTGTCGACCAGGCCTGCAGCCTGCAGGGCCGTGGCCAGCGTCTTGAATTGGCCGGCCGAGACGGCGGTGTCCACGATGTCCTTGGCTTGGGCTGCGAAGGCGGCGGCGAAAACGGCAGCGCCGGCAATCCACTTTTTCATCTTGAGTTCCTTGTCAGGGGTGAAGGTCAGAGGGTGGGGAGAATGACTTTGTCGATCACGTGGATCACGCCGTTGCTGGCCAGCACGTCGGTCGCGGTGATCTGCGCCTTGCGGGCTTGGGTGTCGGTGATCGCCAGCGTGCTGTCGACCGTGAAGGTTTCGCCTTCCACGGTGGTGATCGCGGTGCCTACGGGCACGTCGGCCTTCAGCACCAGAGCCGGAACGACGTGGTAGGTCAGCACCTTGCTCAGCAGCGCGGTGTCCGCGAACAGCTCTTCCTTGCTCACGCCCAGCTCTTCCAGCAGCGCGGCGAAGGCGGCGTCGGTCGGCGCAAAGACGGTGAAGGGGCCGGTGCCGCTCAGCGTGGCGTCCAGGCCGGTCGTCTGCAGGGCTTCGACCAGCAGCGTGAACTCGGCCGGGTCACCCGCAGCCAGCGCGGCCGCCGTGTCGACAACGGTCTTGTCGGCGGGCAGCAGGACCTGGTTGACGACATGAATCACGCCGTTCGAGGCCTCGATGTCCGTTTGCGTGATGCTGCTGACGCGGTTTCGGCCGTCGGTGATGCCCAGCGGTGAACCGTCGATCTTGAAGTAGCCGCCTTGCAAGGTGGTGATCGGCTTGCCCACCGGGATGCCGGCCGCCTTCACCTCGGAGTCGAGCACGTGGTAGGTCAAGACGGCGGTGAGCAGCTCCTTGTCGGCGAACAGCGCTTCCTTGGTGATGCCCAGCTCGGTCAACAGCGCGGCGAAGGCGGTGTTGGTCGGAGCGAAGACGGTGAGCGTGGCGTTCTCGTCGCTCAGGGTTTCGGTCAGGCCGGCGGCGACGACGGCTTCGACCAGGGTGCTCAGGTTCGGGTCGCTCTGGGCGATCTCGACGATGTTCTTCGGGTCTGCCGAATCGTTGTCATCCCAGCAGCCCGCCAACAGGGCGCTGGCGGCCAGGGCAGCGGCCAGGCCGGCGCGTTGAATCCAAACAAGCATGAAAGGTCTCCTTCGGTGAGGTCAAGGTGGGTGGATGACCCGTGTGAATCCACAGATCGCGAATTGACGGTGCGAAATGTGAACTACAGAGTTCACGATGTCAACTGTGTGGTCGTTAACGGAACTACTTAGTATGTTTTCTGGAGTCGTTGGTCATCATGCGGACCGCTGGTTACACTCCAGGCATGTCGAGGGTGTCATTTCGAGAGCAAGTGCTCCGCGCACGGGAGGACGCGATCGTTTCCTCCGTCAACCGCCTGCTCGCGCAGCGGGGCTATGAGGGCATGACGATCGACGCCGTGGCGGCCGACGTCGGCATTGCCAAGGCCGTGCTGTACAAGCACTTCAGCTCGAAGGAGCTGCTGGCCGCGGCAGCCATGGTCAAGTTGCTGGAGCGCGCGCAGGCCAGGCTCGACGAGCTGGCGGCGACGTCGCTGGGCGCGTTGGAGCGGCTCAAAGAGGTGGTGCGCTGGACGATGCGGCAACAGCTGGCCGGCGAGATGCCGGCGCTGCCCGCGCAGAACTCGTCGCTGCGCTCGGCACTGATGTCAGACCAGGCCTATCTCGGCAAGCTGATGGAAGTGAGTGACCAGCTTGGCGAATGGATCACCCAGGCGCAGGAGCAAGGTGAACTGGATCCGGCGTTTCCGCCGGAGTTGATCCTCTACACCCTGTACGCACGTGCTTGCGATCCAGTGCTCGCGGTCTTGAAGTCGTCTGGTGCGTACACCGACGAGCGAATCACCGAGCTGCTGCTGGCCACGACCTTCGGCGGCCTTCAGCCTCGTGCCGCGGCGGCGCCGGAGCCTGCGAAAGCGGCGTCCGAGGCGCCCCGGGTGGCGCACGACGTGGCGTGATGCTGCCCGTGGGGGGGCGCCCCTGCGCCCCCCGATTCGCGGCAGGCGGGTGGGCGTCAGCCGAAGATGTCCAGCACGATCGCCAGGATCTCCAGCGCCACCGACAAGGGCTGGGTGAGATCGGTGACCTGATCGTGCTCGACATTGCGCATCGGCGGTTTCCGGTCGAGCGCGTTGTTGATGAAGGGCTCAGCGTCCGCGATGCCTTTTTCCTGGATGCCGGTGCCTGAGAAGTCCACGATCGTCAGGCAGTGCGACTCGTTGAAATCCCGGAAGAAGGGCACGTGGTACGAGATGTTCGGCTCTGCGTCCAGCAGCGGCAGCCAGGCGGCAATGTCCTGCCGCCACAGTGCATTCAGCATCCGCTTCTGCTTGTCCGGATTCGGTTCGTTGGCGATGTCGGGGAAGAAATCCAGGTAGCTGAAGCCGGCGAAGATGGCGTCCTCCTGGAACAGCAGGTAGCCGAACCGGTCCTTCGGGTATTGCCTCGCCAATGCGCCGCTCAGGCTGCCCATGTTGTCGACATTCAGTGTGGGCAGCTTGGCTTGCAGCGTCGGGATCATGCCGCCCGGCAAATCGAGGCCCCAGCTGACCCGGATCAGCTCTTGCAACGGCAGCGAAGGCGATTGCTCTTTCGTCTGGCCGCGTGGGGCATTCATCAGGGGCCCAGAATCCGCCATCAAGGTGGCCCGGCCCCGGGGCGCGAGTGCGTCCCGAACAATCGCGTAGTTGGCGGTCGAGCCCACCCCGCCCGCCGAGAAGCCCGTCAGCAGCAGGTGGCCGGGTCGGCCCAGGTTGCGGCGCATCCAGTCGGCGGCGGCCTTCACGTTGGCTTGGCCGCGGTGGTACTGCACCCGCGGCTGATCGGGGCGCTGGTCGTTGTAGACACGAACCAGGTTGCCGGTGTGCACGTCGCCTGTGCAGTAGGGCATGTAGACCAGCGTCCAGTCCTGCGTGCGCACACCCTGGAACGGGTCGAGCCGGGCCGAGAAGGGGGTGACCAAGCCGCCCGCGGCCGAGTTGGGTTGGCTCATGTAGTCGCCCGGAATGCCGTCCGGGTTGGTGGCGCTGTAGGCGCCCACCCCTTCACACGCATCCTGGTCCCAACAGGCGCCGCCGCCTTCGAAGGTGATGGCCAGATGGCTGTTCAGCGGCGTTCGGTTGACGAAGAAGCGGTACGGCGTGCCGTTGCCGCACGAGGCTCCGGTGGACATCGGCAGCTCGATCGTTTCCCAAATGAACCAGGCCGCCTGCGCCATCGGCGCGAGCAGCATCAGGGCCATGGCCGCGAACAGGCGGCGCAACAACGAAGACACGGTACGGTCTGTCATGGCGGGTTTCCCTGAGGGGTGGTGGGGGAGGCGTAGATGCGTTGGCGCAGGCTGTCGAGTTGCGCCACGAGCTCGTCCGGCGAGGCGCCCGGTGGAGCCTCTTGGCGCCAACGGGTAACCAGGGCCCGTTGCGCCTGCAGCAATTGCGCGTCGCGTGGATCCACCTGCCGAGGGCGGGTGGCCGTTTGTGCCTCTCGCCATGCCGCCAGATCGCGTGCGCGCCGGTCGGGGTCGGGCTGCAGAAGCTCAAGCAAGCCGGCCTTGATGTGCTGCGCCTCGGGGCCGCTCACTTCACCGCGGGCCCACCGGCCGTCCAGCCCGGCGTCGATGTCGCGCGCCAGTGCCAGCAGCTCAGGCGTGGGGGCGCCGGGGTGGGCGGTACGCTCGGCACGGAACCGCTGCACGGTGTGCTGGTAGGCCAGGAAATCCAGGATCCGGGCGGTTTCGCCGTCGGGGTCGGGTTGATGGGCCACGGCCTCCTGCAGGCGGGCCCACTGCTCGGCATCGAGCAAGTCGGGGCGCGCGGCGGGGATCGTTGGCGCGGGTGCCGTGCCCGCGCTGGGCGCTGCTGCTGCGGCGACGGGAGGCGGTGCCGCGGTGGCGTCCGCTTCCGCGGGCGTCGTCCAACTGGCGTAACCGGCCCCGAGGCCCAACGCCCCCAGCGCGCCACCCATCAGCAGAGCCATCTTGGGCCAGCGGCGTGAGGCGGGGGGCGTGGAGGGCATGACGGCCGGATCAGGTGGTCAGCATTCGCCTGGGGCGCTGGCGATGACCAGCACAAGTTGCGAATTTCAGTACCATTCGCGCCTTCGCGGCAAGTGCCGCACGACGCCAACAGGGGAATTCGCGATGGCCATGGATGTGGTGGACTACGAGATCAAAGGCTCGGAGATGCAGTTCGTCGAGGTCGAACTCGACCCGGGCGAGGCGGCCGTCGGCGAGGCCGGCAGCTTGTTCTACATGGACGGCTCGATCGCCATGGACACGGTCTTCGGCGATGGTGGCAAGCAAGGCGGCGGCCTGTTCGGCAAGCTGCTGGGGGCGGGCAAGCGTCTGATCACGGGTGAATCGCTGTTCACCACCGTCTACACCAACCAAGGCAGCGGCAAGCAGCGGGTGGCGTTTGCGGCCCCGTATCCCGGCAAGATCCTGCCGATGGACCTGCGCCAGCTGGGCGGCACCTTGATCTGCCAGAAAGATGCCTTCCTGTGTGCGGCACGGGGCGTGTCGATCGGGTTGCACCTTCAGCAGAAGCTGTCGGTGGGCTTCTTCGGCGGCGAAGGCTTCATCATGCAGAAGCTCGAGGGCGACGGGCTCGCCTTCGTGCACGCCGGCGGCACAGTCGTCAAGCGCGAGCTGGTGCCCGGCCAGACGCTGATGATCGACACCGGCTGCGTGGTGGCCTACACCCCGAACGTGAACTTTGAGATCCAGTACGTTGGCAAGATCAAGACGGCGCTGTTCGGCGGCGAAGGCCTGTTTTTCGCCAAGATGAGCGGCCCGGGCACCGTCTGGCTGCAAAGCCTGCCGTTCTCTCGCCTGGCCAGCCGGGTGTTCGCGGCGGCGCCGCAGGCCGGCGGATCGCGTGAAGAAGGCTCCGTGCTGGGCGGCTTTGGTGCCGGCGGCTTGCTGGGGGCGGTGCTGGGTGGCGACGACGACTGATCGTCGCAGCGCCGTGCTCGGACGAGCGTTGAGGGCCGGCCTTCGGGCTGGCCTTGTTGTTTGGGGCTGCGCGGCCAGCGCTGGCGGTGCCGGGGCCGCCAGCGACAGCGTGGAGCTCGATGCCTTGACCTCCACAGAGGTGCGTGAGCGGATCGAGCATGGCTGGACGACCGTGCTGCTGCCGATCGGTGGCACCGAGCAGAGCGGCCCCCATCTCGCCCTGGGCAAGCACAACCAGAGGGTGGCTGCGCTGTCGCAGCAGATCGCCCAGCGCCTGGGGCGGACGCTGGTGGCGCCGGTGATGGCCTACGTGCCCGAGGGCTCGATCGACCCGCCGGCGGCGCACATGCGGTTTGCCGGGACCATCTCGGTGCCAGAGGCGGCGTTCGAGTCGGTGGTGGCTTCCGCGGCCCAGAGCCTGTGCCGTCACGGATTCCGCGATGTGGTGCTGCTGGGTGACCACGGGGGCTACCAGCGCAACCTGCAGCAGGTGGCCGCCCGTTTGGAGCGGCAGCCGCTTCGCAAGGGACTAGCCTCCTGCCGCGTGCACGCCTTGGTCGAGTACTACCGGGCCGCGCAGGCAGACTTTGGCGATGCCTTGCGCGCGCGAGGCTTTGCCGCAGGCGAAATCGGCAACCACGCCGGCTTGGCCGACACCGCGTTGTCGATGGCCCTCAACCCAGGCCTGGTCCGTGCCGACAAGCTGGTTCGTGGCGCGGGCGCGTCAGTCGACGGGGTGGATGGCGATCCGAGGCGTGCAAGCGCTGATCTGGGACAGATCGGTGTCAAGCTCATCGTGGACACTACCGTGTCGGTGCTGCAGCAGCGAATTCCGTCACTGTCTCGCCTGCCCGCCGACCCGTCCCACGTTCAACCGCCGCCGCGCTAGTCCAGTGAAACGGAGAAATCGAATGTTCGCCGGTGTTTGGCAGGGTGCGCGGCAAGGCGAGGCGCGCAGCCCAGGCTGTACGCCTGGGCAAGGGTCGCAACGCCGCGGCGCGCCCTGCCAAACACCGGCCCACAGGGTGGGCACCTGCCAGCGGCGCACTCGGCGTTGCCAATGCTCGCCGGGTGTCCAACCCGGCTGCGCTTGGCGCCTTGATTGCATCGCTGGCAGGTGTCCACGAACTTCCGATTTCTCCGTTTCACTGGACTAGCAACGTTCAGTTCTCTGGTCCCCTCGATCCTCGTTTGGAATTTCTCTCATGACGAAGAAGCGCACGTCTGGCCGCGCGCTCGGCTTAGGTTTGGCAGTGTTGGCGGGTGCCGGTGCGCTGCTGGTTCATCAGGTGCATGGCGAGTCGTCGGTGGCGGTCGGTGCCGCGCCGGCCGTGGCCGGTGCTCCGGCATCGGCGGCATCGGCCGCGGTGCCGGCGGTGGCCACCGTCCCGGGCATGCCACCGGTGGTGGACCCGCGCAACCTCTACAGCGAAACGGCGTCGGGCAAGATCCAGCCGGCGATCGCAGGCGACCTGGAGCGCATCTACGTGCCCAACCTGCGATCGAATGACGTCTATGTGGTCGATCCGCGCGAGATGAAGGTGGTCGATCGGTTCAAGGTCGGCCGCAGCCCGCAGCACATCGTGCCGTCGTGGGATCTGCGCACGCTGTGGGTCACCAACAATGCCGAAGGCCGCACCGACGGCAGCCTCACGCCGATCGACCCGAAGACGGGCAAGCCCGGCCCGGAAGTGCCGGTGGATGACCCGTACAACATGTACGCCACGCCCGATGGCAAGTCGGCCATCGTGGTGGCCGAAGCCCGCAAGCGCCTGGACTTCCGCGACCCGCGGACGATGGCGCTGCAGTACTCGATCGAAGTGCCCGGCTGCCCAGGCATCAATCACGCCGATTTCTCGATCGACGGCCGCTACGCCTATTTCACCTGCGAATTCAGCGGCACGCTGGCCAAGATCGACCTGGTCGATCGGGCCGTGCTGGGCTACCTGAAGCTGCAGATGCCCGAGACGCGGTTCAAGGAAACCCGCAAACCGCGAACCCCCGCCGGCAAGATCTGGGAGCCGGGCGAGACTGAGATCTGCACCGTCACCAAGGGCATGCCGCAGGACATCCGCAGCTCGCCGGATGGTTCGAAGTTCTACATCGCCGACATGCATGCCGATGGCGTGCACATCGTGGATGGTGCGTCGTTCAAGCAGATCGGTTTCATCCAGACGAGCATCGGTGCGCATGGGCTGTACCCCAGCCGAGATGGCCGCCACCTGTACGTGGCCAACCGGGGCTCGCACAAGATCCACGGCCCGCGTCTGGGTGATGGCGGTGTCACGGTGATCGATTTCGCCACCGACAAGGTCATCGCCCGCTGGCCCGTGCCCGGCGGCGGCAGCCCCGACATGGGCAATGTCAGCGCCGACGGCAAGTGGTTGTGGCTCGCGGCCCGCTATGACGATGTCATCTACCGGTTCGACACCAGCACCGGTGAGGTGGCGCAGGTGAAGGTCGGCGCCGAACCTCATGGGCTGACCGTCTGGCCGCAACCTGGACGCTATTCACTGGGCCACACCGGCAACCTGCGCTGAGGCGGGGCCGCTGCTCGCCCTGTTCGCGCAGCGGGCGATGCGGCGGGCGGGCCGGGGGCCCTATCCCCAGGCGGTATGCTCGACGAATGAGTTTGCTGCTCGATTCGTTTTGGCGCGCCCTGGCCTATCTGTTGATGCCGCGGGTGATCGGCCTGTCCCTGCTGCCGTTGTTGCTGGCGGGGGGATCGCTGTTTGCGCTGGGCTGGTTCTTCTGGGAGCCTGCGCTGGCCGCGGTGCGTGACCAGATCGAGAGCTGGTCGCTGGTCGAGCCTTTGCTGAAGTGGATCGACGGCGGGCTCGGGCCGCAGTTCCGTGTGGCGCTGGCTGCGCTGATCGTGGTCGCCGCGGTGGTGCCGGTGGCCGTCGTGGCCTCGTTGCTGCTGGTCGCGCTGCTGATGACGCCTTCCATCGTCAGCCTGGTGGCGGAGCGGCGCTTTTCCACCCTGGAGCGCAAACGCGGCGCCTCGTTCTGGCAGGGGGCGGTCTGGGGGCTCGGTTGCACCGCGCTGGCCCTTGTGGCTACCTTCGTCACGATGCCGTTCTGGCTGATCCCTGGCGTCGTGCTCATCGTGCCGCCGCTGATCTGGGGGTGGTTGACCACGCGGGTGATGAGTTTCGATGTGCTGGCCGAGCATGCGTCTCGCGAGGAGCGGCGCGCCCTGATGGGGCTGCACGGCTGGCAACTGCTGTTGCTGGGCATCATCACCGGCTTCCTTGGTGCTGCGCCTTCGATGATCTGGGCGGTCAGTGCCATGGCGCTGGTATTCGCGCCCGTGCTCATCGCGGTCTCGGTGTGGCTGTACACGCTGGTCTTCGCGTTCTCATCGCTGTGGTTCACCCACTACCTGCTCGCGGCGCTGCAGGCCCATCGCGCCGCTGCGCCGGCGCCGGTGGTCGAGATGCCTCCGGCCGCGCCTGTTCCCCCGCAACTCCCTGACGTCTCAGGTCATCCATGAAATTCGGCGTGATCATCATCGGCGACGAGATCCTTTCCGGGCGTCGCCAGGACAAGCACATGGTCAAGGTGATCGAGTTGCTGGCGGCTCGCGGCCAACAGCTCGCCTGGGCGCGTTACATCGGTGACGATCGCCCACTGATCACCGCGGCGCTCAAAGAGGCGATGGACAGCGGTGATGTGGTCTTCAGTTGCGGCGGCATCGGTGCCACGCCGGATGACCACACCCGCCAGTGCGCTGCTGCGGCGGCGGGCCTGCCCCTGGCGCTGCACCCAGAAGCCCAGCGCCTGATCGAAGAGCGCATGCGCGACGTGGCCGTGGAACAAGGGGTGCCTTTCGAGCCTGACCGGCCCGACAACATCCACCGCCTCAACATGGGCGTGTTTCCCGAAGGGGCGGCGATCATTCCGAACCCTTACAACAAGATCCCCGGCTTCAGCCTCGGCGACGTGCATTTCGTGCCTGGGTTCCCGGTGATGGCCCACCCGATGATCGAGTGGCTGCTGGACCATCGCTACGGCCACCTTCGCCCCGTGGCTCATGCGGAGCGGGCGGTGTACGTCCGCGGCAGCATGGAAGCGACCTTGACGCCCTTGATGGAGCAGATCGAAGCCCAATTCGATGGCGTGCGCATCTTCAGCCTGCCCAGCGTCGACCACCCCCAACGAGGCCGGCACATCGAACTGGGCGTCAAAGGCGAGCCGGCGCGGGTCGAACAGGCGTTTGCGGCGTTGCAAGCCGGCTTGGCCGCCTTGCCGGGGGTGGAGTTCGGCACCGAGTAGGTGCGCACCGATAGAACACTTTTGGTGCATGCTTGAGCCCCATGACGGTGCAAAACGAGGTTCTGCTCACCCCCCGGCTGCGTCTGCGCTGGCTCCAACCGAATTCGGAAGTCGACCAGCGATTCATCATCGAACTCGTCAACGATCCGGACTGGATCGCCCATATCGGCCGGCGCAATGTGAGCACTTGCGAGCAGGCCGAGGCTTTCATGCGCGACGGTCCGGTGGCGATGTGCCAGAGGCTGGGCTTCGGCCTCTTCATGGTCGAGCGGCGAGACGACGCCACGCCCATGGGGATGTGTGGGCTGATTCAGCGCGACACCTTGCCTGATGTCGATCTCGGCTATGCCTTTTTGCCTTCGGCGAGAGGCCAGGGTCTGGCGCGGGAAGCTGCGGCCGCAGTGGTGCGGTGGGGCCGCCATGAGTTCGGTCTGAAGCGAGTGGTCGCTATCGTCACGCCTGCCAATTTTGCTTCACTGAGGCTGCTGGCATCGTTGGGCTTCACGGACGAAGGCACGGTGCAGATGCCGCCTGACAACGAGACCTTGCGCCTGCTGGCCTGGACTGCTGCGCCGGCTTGATTCGCCCGTCGGCCTCGCCGCCGCGCTGCCCCGCTGGCGGGCGCAGGTGTTCCCCATTTGTGGGCATGGTTTCTGCTACATTGCCCGCGCCGTGGTCGCCACGGGGCGCTCACCGGCGGGTCTGGCGGGTGTCTCGCGCGCGGCATCGACTGCCCGTTTTCCGTTGACACAATTCATCCGCCAGGAGCCTTTTTGATGGCCAAGACCGTCGCCGATGTGATGCAGATGGTGAGCGACAACGAAGTCAAGTTCGTTGACTTCCGCTTCACCGACACCCGTGGCAAGGAGCAGCACGTCTCCGTTCCGGTGTCTGCTTTTGACGAAGACAAGTTCACCGCGGGCCATGCCTTCGACGGTTCCTCGATCGCCGGCTGGAAGGGCATCGAGGCCTCCGACATGCTGCTGATGCCGGACCCGAACACGGCCAACATCGACCCGTTCTTCGAAGAGCCCACGCTGATCCTCACCTGTGACGTGATCGAGCCGGGCGACGGCAAGCCCTACGAGCGCGACCCGCGTTCGCTGGCCAAGCGTGCCGAGGCCTACATGAAGTCGTCGGGCCTGGGTGACACCGCCTACTTCGGCCCCGAGCCCGAGTTCTTCGTGTTCGACAGCGTGCGCTGGGGCAACGAAATGGGTGGCTCGTTCTTCAAGATCGAGTCGGAAGAAGCCGCCTGGAACAGCTCCAAGGAATACGAGCACGGCAACACCGGCTACCGCCCCACCGTCAAGGGTGGCTACTTCCCGGTGCCTCCGGTCGACAGCGGCCAGGACATGCGCTCGGAGATGTGCCTGCTGCTCGAGCAGATGGGCATCCCGGTCGAAGTGCATCACCACGAAGTGGCGAACGCCGGCCAGATGGAAATCGGCACCAAGTTCAGCTCGCTGGTCCAGCGCGCTGACTGGCTGCAGCTGCAGAAGTACATCATCGTCAACGTGGCGCATGCCTACGGCAAGACGGCGACCTTCATGCCCAAGCCCATCGTGGGCGACAACGGCTCCGGCATGCACGTCCACCAGTCGGTCTGGAAGGACGGCAAGAACCTGTTCGCGGGTGACGGCTATGCTGGCCTGAGCGAATTCGCGCTGTACTACATCGGCGGCATCATCAAGCACGCCCGTGCGCTGAACGCCATCACCAACCCCGGCACGAACAGCTACAAGCGCCTGGTGCCTGGCTTCGAAGCCCCGGTGAAGCTGGCCTATTCGGCCAAGAACCGCTCGGCCTCGATCCGCATCCCGTATGTGGCCAACCCGAAGGGCCGCCGCATCGAGGCGCGCTTCCCGGATCCTTCCGCCAACCCGTACTTGGCCTTCTCGGCGCTGCTGATGGCCGGCCTGGACGGCGTGGAAAACAAGATCCATCCGGGCGAAGCCGCCACCAAGGACCTGTACCACCTGCCGCCGGAAGAAGACGCGAAGATCCCGACCGTCTGCCACAGCCTGGACCAGGCGCTGGACTATCTGGACAAGGACCGCGCCTTCCTGACCAAGGGTGGCGTGTTCACCGATGCTTACATCGACGCCTACATCGAGCTGAAGATGCAGGAAGTGACCCGCTTCCGCATGGCCACGCACCCGGTCGAGTACGACATGTACTACGCCCTCTGATCGGTTTCGGCGATCGACGACAGCAAAGGCGGCCTCGGCCGCCTTTTTCATTCCTGCAACGGTCGGCGGCGCAGGGGGCTGGGGCGTTGCACGGGTTTAGCGTCACAATCGCCCGATGATGACTCTGGCCATCTCCCGCCCTCTGATCGCAGGCTGTACGCTCGCGTTGGCTGCTGCCGGCGCGTGGGCACAGTCCGCGTCGGTCTACTACATCTGCCCTGGCAACGTGTTCACCAACACGCTCAGCGCCAAGGAGGCCGAGGCGAAGGGCTGCAAGGCCCGAGAAGCACAGCAGCCCACCACGATCGCCGGCCCGAAGCCGCGTCCGGTGGCAGGCGGTACCCCGGCTTCTGGCCCCAAGGGCGACCGGGTGGATTCGGCCGAGCAGCGGGCGCGTGACAGCGATGCGCGCCGCATCCTCGAAGCCGAGTTGAGGCGCGCCGAAGAACAGCTCGAAGCCCTCAAGCGTGACTACAACAACGGCGAGCCCGAGCGCCGCGGCGATGAGGCTCGCAATGCCCAACGCTACCTGGATCGCGTTGCCGAGATGAAGGCCGCGATCCTGCGCCAGGAAGCGGACATCGCCGCCATCAAGCGCGAACTCGCCAAGCTGCCGGCGTGAAGCTGCTGGGTGCCGCATCGGCGGCTCGTCGCTCGGAGACCAAGGGCTTGGAAGCCCTGGACCTGCTCGCCACCATGGTCGCCGTGGTGGGCCCGAATGGCGATTGCCTCTTTGCCAACACCCAGCTCGAATCGGTGATCGGCCAGTCGCGACGCAACCTGGTCAAGCGGCCGCTGCACGAGTGGCTGCGTGAACCGGCAGCGATGCGTGAGGCCATCGATGCCGTGGCCCGCAACGAATTCAGCACCCGCCGCTTCGAAGGCGCCCTCAGGCGTGCCGGCGTCGGCCACGCCGAACCCCTGCCGGTGCACATCATCGTCAGCCAGACCGAGCGCATCGGCGGCCGCATCCTGATCGAGATGATCGAGATCGAGCAGCAGACGCGGCAGGAGCGGGAAGAACGGGTGATGGGGCAGGCGGAGGTCACCAAGGAGCTGATCCGCAACCTGGCCCATGAGATCAAGAACCCGCTGGGTGGCATCCGTGGCGCGGCGCAGCTGCTGGCCCTCGATCTGCCTTCGCCCGAGCTGACCGAATACACCCAGGTGATCATCCATGAGGCCGACCGGCTGCAGACGCTGGTCGATCGGCTCTTGGCGCCCCACCGCAAGCCCCACATGGTGGGCGACGTCAACATCCACGAGGTGTGCGAGCGGGTGCGCTCACTGGTGCTGGTCGAGCACCCCCGCGGCCTGAAGGTGGTCCGTGACTACGACGCCTCGATCCCCGAGTTCCGCGGCGACCGCGAGCAGCTGATCCAGGCGGTGCTCAACATCGTCCAGAACGCCGCCCAGGCCTTGTCCGAGCGGATCGAGCAGGGCGACGCGACGATCACGCTGCGCACCCGCATCGCGCGGCAGGTGACCATCGGCAAGCAGCGCTATCGACTGGCATTGGAATTGCATATCCAGGACAACGGGCCGGGCGTCCCCGAGCACCTGAGAGAACGCATCTTCTATCCGCTTGTGTCGGGGCGGGACGGCGGCTCGGGGCTCGGGCTCACACTGGCGCAGACCTTCGTGCAGCAACACCAGGGCACGATCGAATGCGACAGCGAGCCGGGACGCACGGTCTTCAAGATCGTGATTCCGTTGCCCTGAGTTCGACCCAGGGTCTCCGCTTGCGGAGGCCTCCCCCAAAAGGGGACGAGTCAGCCCAGGCGCGGAATCTTCGCTGACTCACCGGCAAGACACATTGATGAAACCCATCTGGATTGTTGACGACGACCAATCCATCCGCTTCGTGCTTGAAAAGGCACTGGCCCGCGAACAACTGCCGGTCCGCAGTTTCGCCAACCCCCGCGAGGTGTTGGCCGCGCTCGTCGACGACGAGCCGCAGGTCCTGGTCAGCGATATCCGAATGCCAGGCGGCTCCGGCTTGGAGCTGCTGTCCAAGGTCAAGGAGCGCCTGCCTGGCTTGCCCGTGATCATCATGACGGCGTACTCCGATCTGGACAGTGCCGTCTCGGCCTTCCAGGGCGGCGCCTTCGAATACCTGCCCAAGCCCTTCGACCTCACCAAAGCGGTCGAGCTGATCCGGCGGGCTGTCGACGAGAGCCTGCGCGAAGAGATCAACGACGAGCGCCACCAACCGGCGCCCGAGATCCTCGGCCAGGCTCCGGCGATGCAGGACGTGTTCCGCGCCATCGGCCGCTTGTCGCAAAGCAATGTCACGGTGCTGATCACCGGCGAATCCGGCACCGGCAAAGAGCTGGTGGCCCACGCGCTGCATCGCCACAGCCCGCGAGGTGACGGCGGCACCAACGGCCCCTTCATCGCGATCAACACCGCGGCGATCCCGAAAGACCTGTTGGAAAGTGAGCTCTTCGGCCACGAGCGCGGCGCCTTCACCGGCGCCCAGACGATGCGCCGCGGCCGCTTCGAACAGGCCGATGGTGGCACCCTGTTCCTCGACGAGATCGGCGACATGCCGTTCGATCTGCAGACGCGCCTGCTGCGGGTGCTGAGCGACGGGCAGTTCTACCGTGTCGGTGGGCACCAGCCCCTGAAGGCGAATGTGCGGGTGATCGCGGCCACCCACCAGAACCTGGAAGAGCGGGTGCGCCAAGGGGCGTTCCGTGAAGACCTGTTCCACCGCCTGAACGTGATTCGCCTGCGCCTGCCGCCCCTGCGTGAGCGCGCCGATGACATCCCGGCGTTGGCGCGCTTCTTCCTGCAGAAGAGCGCCAAGGAGTTGGGCGTCGAGCCCAAGCGCATCAGCGACGAGGCGCTGACGCTGCTGAAAAGCTGCGAGTTCCCGGGCAACGTGCGCCAGTTGGAGAACGTGTGCCACTGGCTCACGGTGATGGCGCCGGCGCAGCTTATCGAGCCGAAAGACCTTCCGGCCGAGTTGCTCAACGCCAAGCCGCCTGCTGCAGATGCGCCGCAGCCCGAGCGCACCGCGCCCGTCGCGTACCCCAGCCTGCCTGCCGAGCCGACCCGGTTGCCGGCGGCACCTGCAGACAGTGAACCCTTGTCCCCCGCGGTGCCCGTGGCGGCAGCCGATGTGCGCTGGCTCAATGACCTGGAGACTGAGGCACGACGCCGGCTGCAGGCGGGCGAACACGATGTCTGGGACGGCCTGACCCGCGAGTTCGAGGCCCGCATGATCCGCACGGCGCTGGGCCTCACCCGTGGCCGCCGCATCGAAGCCGCGCAGAAGCTGGGCATTGGCCGCAACACCATCACACGCAAGATCCAGGAGCTGGGGCTCGACGATTGAGCCCCTGGCCGAGGCGAGGGGCTCTGCGAAAGGCCCTCGCGTCGGCCAGACAGCGATGCCGCGGAGCGAAGGTCAGTTCACGGTGAACGTCCGCGAGCTGCCGCTGTAAGGCCGTACCTTCATGTCCCAGCCGCTCTTCCAGTCGCCGAACTGACGGATGCGGTACTTGCCGGGCGTCGCGTCTGCGGGAATGCGCCAGGTGACATCCACCACCGAGAAGGCGATGCCTTCGCGCCGCCAGCGGTAGGTGGTGTCCCAGTCCCAGTCGTTGGCCACGGAGGTCCACTGGCCGTCGACCAGTCGTTCCACCTTCAGGAAGGTGTCTTGCGTGCGCAGGTTGTTTTTCGGGTGGCCCCCGCGGAAGCTCACAGTGACCTCGCCGCCGCGCGAATAGCTGGCCTTCGCGTCGGTCAGCACCTGGCCGAAGCTCTCCCACAGGTACTTGTCGTCGAAGACCACGTCGGGCCGTTGCAGGCGCAGTTCATTCGTCTTGTAAGGCGGCGTGCCGGTGTCGGCCACCGACTTGCCATCGACCAGCGCCCGCGACAGCCCGTTGAGGATCTGCTCGGTGGCTGCCAGCGCATAGGGCCCGAACTCGGTCGAGGCACCCTCGTAGTGTTGCTTCTGGAACTCGGCGTTGGTGGTCAGGTAGCCCGAATAGGTGTTGGCCAGGCCGGCGATCACGACGTGGGTGATGCCTCGCGATGCCAGCACCGACTGCACGCGATCGCGCACTCGCCGGCCGGCCATCGTGGTCGTCTCATACGGCACCGCCACGATCGCAAGCTGGCCGATGGTGAAGATCTGGAAGGGCAGCACCTCGGGCACCCAGTCCAGCGCGCCGGTGGGCAGCAAGTTGGGCTTGGGCCACTGGCATGAATCGTCGACGAACAGGTTGATCGCGCCGAACAGGAACAGGATGGAGCCAGCCAGCGGCGACTGGTTGAACTGGCTCACGGCGTAGTCGAAGTCGAAGTTGTCCTTCGTCATCCCCTCGTAGATGCCCGGGATGTTCGACGGCCCGTTCTCGCCGCCCGCGGCGAACGAGAAGCCCCGTGAGGCGGCGCACAGCGTGCGATAGCCATCGCCGGTGAACTCTGGTGTCACGGTGAAGTTGGCGTGGTTCACCCACTGGTGCCGATAGTCCAACGTGCCGTTCAGGCGCTTGCCGGTGTTCCCGTACAGCTGCAGCGCCCGGTCGAACTGGCGCTTGCCGGCGGCCTCGGCGTTCGCGTATTCATTGGCGCTGCCTTCGTAGCCCGGGGCCGAATAGGCATTGCCATCGGTGGGCACCGAGTCGCCTTCGTCGCTGTTCGCAAAGGCCGCCACGAAGGTTTCGCCAGCCGCATGGTCGGTGCCCTTGAGCTTCTCGAAGCGCATCTGCGCGTAACCCTTGTTGTCCGCGCTCACCTTGGTGAAATTCAGGCTGAAGCTCGTCGGGTGCACAGAGAACCAGTTGATCAGCCCGATCTCGCGCCCGTTGTCCTTGCGCAGCTTGAGCAAGGTCATCTTCTTGTTGGTGTCGTAGGCGTAGTTCGCGTGATCGGGGTTGTTGCGGTAGGCGTCCAGCGAGCGGTTGCGGCTGGCGCCCAGCAGGTCGCCTTCGACCAGGTCGATGCTGCCCGGGCCCAGGTTGTTGTGGGCGCGCTCGATCGATTTGACGATCCCGTTGACGACGGCCCAGTACGACTGATCGTCGTAGCCGAAACCCGACTTGTCGGCCGATGCCAGGATGTACAGCGGGTAGTGCGACAGCATGCCCACACCCACGTGGGTGTGCGTGGCGGTCAGCATCACGTTGGCGTGGGTGTAGAGGTTGCCGTATTTCTTCTGCAGCTCCTTCACCACCTCCAGCTTCACCGACTGGAACATGGCGCCCAGGTCGGCGCTCACGAAAACCACGCGCCGGGCGCTGGCGGGGTCCTTGATGATGTAGGCGTGCGACCGCATGCGTTGGTGCAGGCCATCGACCTCCTGCTGCGCGGCGTAGCCGAACATGCCGATCTCGGCGACCGGCCCGGTGATGTCGTAAATGCCACTGCCGATCTCGAACTCGCCCGCTTGCGCGGTGGTCGCTGCGGCACTTGCCGCCAAGGCCACGCACGCAGCGAGGCTGCGCCATCGACGCCGGGGTTGATCCGAGCGGCCGGTGGTCCGCGCGCGGGGGCTTGTCTGCTGCTGCCTGTCTGCGCTCATCGCGTGTCTCCTTGACGTCGTGGGCAAACCGTGGGGCGGCAGGTCACGCGAAGCGGCGGCCGGCCGTCAGTGGCGCAAATATAGTGATGACTACTCTTTGCGTGGCATCCCGATTAACCCTGCTGCGGCGCTCGCCTAAGAGATCGAGCGGGCGCCCGTCGCCACCGCACCGACCAGCCTGGCCCCGGTTCGGCGATGGCCGCGTGACACACTGGCGTGATGCCCACGTTGCTCTTGTTTGCTGTGTGCGTGCTCGTCTGGGGCACGACCTGGTTTGCCATCACCGCCCAACTCGCCGCCATCGCACCGGAGGTGGGGGTGGCACTGCGCTTCGGGCTGGCGGCTGCCATCTTGCTGGGCTGGTGTGCCGTGCGTGCCTTGCCGCTCGGTTTCGGATGGCGTCACCACCGCTGGTTCGCCCTGCAGGGGCTGGCCGGGTTCTCGATCAGCTATGTCTTCATCTACCATGCCGAGCGCTTCATCGTCAGTGGCGTGGTGGCGGTGGGCTACGCGGCCTCACCGCTGGTCGTGATGGTGATGGCGCGCCTGTTCAACGGCACGCCGATGTCCCGCCGCGTGGCGGCAGGCGGCGCGCTGGGCTTGGCCGGCGTGGCGCTGATCTTTTCGCACGAGTTCGCGCGCCTGGGGGCCTCGGAGAACGCAGCGCTCGGTGCCGTGCTGGCGGCTTCGGCGGTGCTGCTGTCAGGCGTGGCCACCATAGCCGCCACGCGTTACCAGCGCGATGGCGTCAAGGGCTGGGCGCCGCTGGCGTGGGCGATGCTGTACGGCGCGCTCGGCTCGCTGGTGTCGGCGTGGCTGGCCCGGCGATCGTTCGCCATCGAATGGAGCGTGCCTTTCGTGGCCTCGCTGGGTTACTTGACGTTGGCAGGCTCCATCGTCGCGTTCGGCGCGTTCTACGGCCTGGTCCACCGCATCGGCCCGGCGCGCGCCGGCTATGTGGGCGTGATGACGCCGATCGTGGCACTGCTGGTCTCGTGGTGGCTCGAAGGCTTCGTGTGGACTGGCGAAACGCTGGCCGGCGTGGCCCTGGCCCTCGCGGGCAACGTGATCGCCCTGTGGCAGCCGCGAGCGGGGGCCGGGCCCGTGGCCGTGCCGCCAGCGAATCAGGCCAAGGCGAGCTCGACCACCACCGGCGCGTGATCGCTGGGACGCTCGTTCTTGCGGGGCAGCTTGTCGATCGTGCACGCGGTGACGCGTGATTTCAGCGCATCGCTCACGAGGATGTGATCGATGCGCAGGCCTTGGTTCTTCCGGAAGCGCAGCTCGCGGTAGTCCCACCAACTCCAGCTCTTCGGCGGCTGCTCGAACAGGCGGAACGCGTCATGCAGCCCCAATCCCAGCAGGCCCTGGAAATGTGCCCGCTCTTCGGGCGTGCAATGGATCTGCCCGGCCCAGGCGACCGGGTCGTAGACATCACGGTCCTCGGGCGCGATGTTGAAGTCGCCCATCAACACCAGTTGCGGGTGCTCGGCCAGCTCGGCCCGCAACCACTCGCGCAGCGCATCGAGCCACTTCATCTTGTAGACGAACTTGTCGCTGTCTGGCGCTTGCCCATTGGGGAAGTAGCCGCCGATGATGCGGATGTTGCCCAGCGTCCCGGCGATCAGGCGGGCCTGGTCATCGCCGTGGTTCGGGATGTTCTTGACCACCTTCTCGGCGAGGTGGCCGCGGGTCAGCAGCGCCACGCCGTTGTAGGTCTTCTGGCCATGGAAGGCCACGTGGTAACCGGCGGCCTCGATCTCGGCTTGCGGAAACTTGTCGTCGGAGAGCTTGGTCTCCTGCAACACCACCGCGTCGACCGGGTTGGCGGCGAGCCAGTCCAGCAGTTGCGGCAGGCGCACGGCCAGCGAGTTCACATTCCAGGTGGCGAATTTCAAGGTCGGCCCTCGGGCTTGGTTGGTCGGCCCGATGCTACAAGAGGCGCCCCCCTGACAGGGCCGCCACGAGATCAGTTCAAGACCTGTTCGGCGATGTCGTCCCAGATCTCGGGCGACCAGCTGCCGCGAATCTCCTTGACGAGCTCGCCGCGGCGATTGATCAGCAGGGTGGTGGGGCTGCGCAGCGGCAGCTCACCCAGGTTGTCGCGGTGCGCCGGGTCGCGGCGCCACACCAGCTTCATCTGCGCCGACGGCGGCATCACCGCGTCCAACGATTTTTCGTAGGCGCGGAAGTCGGTGTCGCGCGCGTCTTGGTTGACCGCAAGCACCACGAACGGCCGGCCTTTCCAGCCTGCCAGGTTGCGCCGCAGTTCGGGCAGGCGGTCCAGGCAGACCGGGCAGTCGGTCGACCAAAGGTAGACGAGCACCACCTGCCCGCGCCAGCTCGCCAGGTCCACGGCCTCGCCGACGGACGTGCGGCCGTTCAGCGTCGGCGGGGTGCCGGCGGTGGCCGCGTCGCTCGGTGCGCCGTGGGCCAATGCGCTCAATAGCAGGGCAGCGGCGAGGGTGTGGAGGGTCTTGATCAGCATGGTGAATCCAGCGGCCGTGGAGTCGGCCGTGCTGGATTCGTCGGGCGCGGGCGCGTGACCTTACGCCGCCCGCTTGGCGACGTGAGCGCCGTCGTGCATCAGTTCACGGCGCGTGCCAGGATCGATGCCGGTCAGAGATGAAACCAGGCCGCGATGCCAATCGCGACCCCCAGGCCACCCAGCCCCAGCGTGGCCCATTCGAGCCAACGGCGCTTGGTCAGCAGCGCGATGGCCGCCATGGCGATCGAGATCTGCAGTGCGGTCGTCGCCTGGGCCCAGCGATGGTGCTGATGCATCTGCGCCTCGCTGGCCTGATCTTTCTCGTGCGATTCGGCGTCCAGCGCTTCGGCCTTTTGCTTGATCTCGTTCTTCTCGGTTTCGTAGCGATCGATCTTCGCCTGGTAGGCGGCACGCTTGTCTTCGGGCGCCAGGTCGCGAGCGAACTCTGCCAGCGATTGCTTGGTGCTCTTGGACTGGAAGTACGACCACTGGTTGGCCGCCTCGGTCTTCTTGATCGCCGCTTCGTTCTTCAGCAGGCCGGCCTGGGCCTGGGTGGCGCCACCCTCGTACGAGAAGAGCGCTCCCACGGTGGCCAGGATGGCGGTGATCACCGCCAACTGGCCGGCCATCCCCTCGGGGTTGTGCTGGGCGGCGTGCTCGAGTTCGTGATCGTGCGGGCCGTGAACGTGGAAACCGTGTCCTGACATGGCGGGGTTCAACTCCTCGGCGCGCGGCGCCGGTAGGTGACAAAGGCGAAGTGGAAATCGTTGGGGGCGGCGGCCGCATGCCGTTCGCGCGAGACCTCGGCGAACGCGTCGCGTCCGAAATCGGGGAAGTGCGCGTCGCCTTCGAAATCGCGTTCGATTTCGGTCAGCATCAGCTCGTCGGCCAGCGGCAGGGCCTCGCGGTAGATCTGCTCGCCGCCGATCACGAAGGCGCGCGACGCACCGTCGCCTCGCGCGGCCGCCAAGGCCGCGTCGAGATCGGTCACCACCGTGGCGCCCGGGGCGCTGAAACCGCCTTGGCGAGTCATCACGATGTTGTGTCGGCCGGGCAGGGGGCGAAATCGTTCTGGCAGCGATTCCCAGGTCTTACGGCCCATGATGACCGGCGCGCCCATGGTGGTGGCCCGGAAGTGCTTCATGTCTTCCGGCAACTGCCACAGCAAGGCGTTGTCACGGCCGATGACGCCGTTGCGGGCCACGCCCGCAATGAGGGTGAGCAACATGGTTGGCGATCGTCAGACAGCCACCGGCGCCTTGATGGGCGCGTGGTGTTGGTAGTCGAGCACCTCGAAGTCGTCGTATTCGTAGTCGAAGATCGACGCGGGTCGGCGGCGGATGTTCAGCACCGGGTAGGCGAAGGGCTCGCGGGCCAGCTGCGTGCGCACCTGCTCGACATGGTTGTCGTAGATGTGGCAGTCGCCGCCCGTCCAGATGAAGTCGCCCACGGCGAGGTCGCACTGCTGCGCCAGCATGTGCGTCAGCAGCGCATAGCTGGCGATGTTGAACGGCACGCCGAGGAAGATGTCGGCGCTGCGCTGGTACAGCTGACAGCTGAGCTTGCCGTCGGCCACATAGAACTGGAAGAACGCGTGGCACGGCATCAACGCCATCTTGGGCAGATCGGCCACGTTCCACGCGCTGACGATGATGCGGCGCGAATCGGGGTTCCCCTTGAGCTGCTTCACCACCTCGGCGATCTGATCGATGTGGCCACCGTCGGGCGTGGGCCAGTTGCGCCACTGCACGCCATACACCGGCCCGAGATCGCCGTCGTCCTTGGCCCACTCGTCCCAGATGGTGCAGCCGCGCTCTTGCAGCCACTTCACGTTCGAGTCACCGCGCAGGAACCACAGCAGTTCGAGGATGATGGATTTCAGGTGGACCTTTTTCGTGGTCACCAACGGAAACCCTTCGTTCAGGTCGAAGCGCATCTGGTAGCCGAATACGCTGCGCGTGCCGGTGCCCGTGCGATCGGCCTTGAGGGCGCCCGTCTCAAAGACGTGGCGCATGAAATCTTCGTACTGGGAACGGACGGGGCGCTGGCTCATCGAGCGATTTTATGAGGCGGGTGAGCGCCCCGTCGGCGCCGTGGGCTCAGGACGCCTTCTGCGGCTCGCGCAGGAAGATCTCGACGCGGCGGTTGCGTGCGCGTCCATCGGGTGTGGCGTTGTCGGCGATCGGTTGGCGCGAGCCCACGCCCGAGACGTCGATGCGCTGCTCGCCGACACCTCGCGCTTCCAGGTACTCGCGCACGCTGCGGGCCCGGTCCACCGACAGCGGGTCGTTGATCGCGTCGCTGCCGGTGGCGTCGGTGTGGCCGACGATGCGCACATTCATCGTTTGGTCCAGGCCCTGAGCGAATTGATCGAGCACGGGGCGCAGCTCGGGCTTGATGTCCGCGCGGCCGGTGTCGAACGAGATGTCGCTCGGCACGTTCACCTTCAGCTGGTTGTCGGCCGTGCGATCGACCGTGACCCCGGTGCCCTGAGTGGCCTTCTCCATGGCCTTGCGCTTGTCTTCCATGCGCTTGGACCACAGGTTGCCCGCCACGGCGCCCAGCGCGCCGCCAACGACCGCGCCCGTGCCCGCCTTGCCGCCGGTGGTGGTGCTGATGATGGCGCCGGCCGCCGCGCCGATGCCTGCGCCCGCGGCGGTGCCCTTTTCGCGGGCACCCATGTTGCTGCAGCCGCTGCTCAACACGGCGGCCGCGACGATCCAGGACAAGTGGTGTAGATGTTTCATGGCTTTTGCTCCATTTCTGGCCAACGACTGAAAGGGGCAAAGCCTATGCCGGGCCCTGCCGGCCGCGATTCAAGATGCAACCGACGGGCGCGGCCGGGAAGCCGTCTCAAACGAGTTCAGGCAGGGCTCTCGAGCCCGAACTGCATCGCTGCCAGTCGGGCGTAGAGGCCACCTCGTTCGATCAGCTCGGCGTGGGTGCCCTGGTCGACGATGCGTCCGGACTCCATCACGACGATGCGGTCGGCCTGTTGCACGGTCGCCAGGCGGTGGGCGATGACCAGCGTGGTGCGGTGGGCCATCGCCGCTTCGAGCGCCGCTTGCACCATGCGCTCGCTCTCGGCGTCCAGTGCGCTGGTGGCTTCGTCGAGCAGCAGCAGCGGCGGGTTCTTCAAGATCGCGCGGGCGATGCTGATGCGCTGGCGTTGTCCGCCTGACAAGCGCACGCCACGCTCACCGAGGAAGCTCTGGTAGCCCTGGGGCAGCGCCATGATGAACTCGTGGGCGAAGGCCGCCTTGGCGGCCGCGATCACTTCGTCGTCGGTGGCGCCGGGCCGGCCGTAACGGATGTTCTCGAGCGCGCTGGTCGAGAAGATCACGCTGTCTTGCGGCACGATGCCGATGCGCTCGCGCAGCGACTGCAACGAGGCTTCGCGCACGTCCACGCCATCGACCCGCACGCTGCCGGCCTCAGCGTCGTAAAAGCGCAGCAACAGCTGGAAAACGGTGCTCTTGCCCGCGCCGCTCGGGCCCACCAGCGCCACCGTTTCGCCAGGCTTCACCTCCAGGTCGATGTCGGCCAGCGCGGCGGTCTGCGGGCGCGAGGGGTAGTGGAAGCGCAAGCCGTTGAAGGCCACGCGCGAGCCACGCTCGGTGGGCGGCAGCGGGCGTGGTGAAGTCGGCTCTGCCACCGGTGAGCGGGCCGCCAGCAGCTCCATCAGCCGCTCGGTGGCACCGGCGGCGCGCAGCAGATCGCCATAGACCTCCGACAGCACCGCCACCGAGCTGATCAGCACGATCACATACAGCACCGTCTGCCCCAGGTGGCCCGCGGTCATCTGGCCATGCAGCACGGCCTGGGTGCCCTGGTACAGGCCCCACAGCAGGCCGGCGAAGGTGGAGGTGATGATGAACGCCACCAGCACCGAGCGGATTCGGGTGCGCTTCTTGGCGGTGTCGAAGGCGGCTTCGGTCGCTGCCGAGAAGCGGCCGGCTTCGCGCTGCTCTTGGGTGTAGCTTTGCACCACGGGGATGGCGTTCAGCACCTCCGCGGCGATGGCGCTGGAATCGGCGACGCGGTCCTGGCTGGCGCGGCTGAGCTTGCGCACCCGGCGTCCGAACAGGATGGTGGGCAGCACCACCAACACCAGCACGCCCAGCACCTGCGTCATCACGTAGGGGTTGGTGGCGATCAGCATGATCAGTGCGCCGATGCCCATCACGGTGTTGCGCAAGCCCATGCTCAGGCTGGAGCCGACGACGGTTTGGACCAGCGTGGTGTCGGTGGTCAGGCGGCTGATGACCTCGCCGGTGGCGGTGGTCTCGAAGAACTCCGGGCTTTGCTTCACCACATGGGCGTAGACCGCATTGCGCAGGTCCGCGGTGACCCGCTCGCCCAACCACGTGACCATGTAGAAGCGGGCGGCAGAGAACAGGCCGAGCGCCGCGCCCACGGCGAACAAGGCGCCGAAGTGTTCGCGCAGCGCCATCAGCCGGTCGCCCGGATCGGCGGCCACCAGGCCCTGGTCGATCAACGATTTCAGTGCGATTGGCAACACCAGTGTGGCGACGGCCGCCAGCACCATGAAGGCCAGGGCCATGGCGATTCGGACGCGGTAGGGCCTGAGGAACGGGCCGAGTCCGGACAGGGAGCGGGGCGAGGCGGCCTTGGGCCGTTCGGAAGTGGCAGACGACATGGCGGGCAAGTGTAGGCAACCGGGGGCGGTGCCCGAGCCGGATGCGGGCCGTGACACTTTCCCGGAAGCCCCTGTGAAATAGCTGGCTATTCAATGACTGCCAAAACAATCATTGCATGGGCAATTATAGTGTGGGCATGAATCAAGCAGAGAACCCCTGTCCAGGCTTCTATGTGCCGGGCCAATACCGGCCCGAGCAAAGCGTGGGCTACCTGATGAAACGGGTGCTGTCATCGGTGCTGGCGCAGGCCGACGAACGCCTGGCCTCGCTGGATCTCACCCATGCCCAGTGGCTGCCGCTGTTCAAGCTGGCGGTCAAGGACTGCCACACGGTGGCGGCGCTCGCCCGCGAGGTGGAGCTCGACCCCGGGGCGATGACCCGCTCGCTGGACCGGCTGGAAGCCAAGGGCCTGGTGCGCCGTGAACGCTCCACCGAGGACCGTCGGGTCGTCAACCTGGTGCTCACCGACGAGGGCCGGGCCGCGGCCATGAAGGTGCCGCCGGTGATGGCCGAGGTGCTGAACAACCACCTGAAGGGTTTCACCGAGGCCGAATGGCAGCAGTTGGTGTCATTGCTGACCCGCATGGTGGCCAACGGCGAGGCGATGCAGCAGTCATCGACCTCGTCCTCCAGCTGAAAGAACCGCTCATGAAGAAGCTGACCTTGGCATCGATGCCGCAGTGGGCCATGCCCTCGATGTTGCGCCTGCCGCGCCTGCCCTGGCCAGGCTTGGGCCAGACCGGCCTGACCCTGCTGGTGGCGCTGGCGTCGGCCGCCGTGCTGCTCACCGGTTGCGCCACCCCCGGCGAGCCCACCCCGCGCCTGTCCGAGACCACGCCGGCCGCTGTGGGGCTGGCCGATTCCGCCACCGCGGCCGTGTCGGCGCGCTGGTGGGCGCAGCTGGGCGATGAGCAACTCACCCGGCTGGTCGACCAGGCCCTGCGCGACCAACCCAGCCTCGCGCTCGCCCAAGCCCGCGTGGCACGGGCGCAATCGGCGGCCCAGATCACCGAAGCGGCCGACGGGCCTCAGGCGCAACTCAGCGTCGACGCCGCACGCCAGCGCTATACCGAAAATGGCCTGGTGCCGCCGCCCATCGCCGGTTCGATCCGCAATACCGGCACGATCCAGGCGGGCTTCAGCTGGAGCCCTGACTGGTATGGCCAACAGGCTGCGGCCCTGCAGGCTTCGTTGGGGCAGGCGCGCGCCGCGCAAGCTGATGCTGCCTTGGCTGCCAACGCGCTGGCGACTCAGGTCACGCGCGGCTATGTGGCCCTCACACGCCTGCTGGCCCAGCGCGATGTGGCCGAGCGCACGCTGGCCCAGCGCGAGGAACTGCGCCAGCTCACCCAGCAGCGCGTGAGCGCCGGCCTCGACACTCAGGTCGAGCTGGTGCAGGCCGACAGCGCCTTGCCAGACACCCGGGCCCAGATCGAGGCGCTGGACGAGCAGATCGCGCTGGCGCGCCACCAGCTGGCCGCGCTCAGTGGCCAAGCGCCGAATGCGTTGGACACGCTCTCACCGTCGATGGACCGGCTGGCCATGCCCATGCTGCCCACATCCCTCGGGGCCGACCTCCTGGGCCGGCGTCCCGACGTGGTGGCAGCGCGCTGGCGCGTCGAAGCCGCCACCCAGGAGGCGAAGGTGGCGCGCACGCAGTTCTATCCCAACATCAACCTCACGGCCTTCGTGGGCCTGAATGCGATCGGGTTGGACCAGGTGCTGGACGGCGGCAGCCGCCAGTACGGCGTCGCACCGGCGCTGCGCCTGCCGCTGTTCGACGGCGGCCGACTGCGTGCCCAGTTCAAAGGGCGCGAGGCGGACGTGAACGCCGCGGTCGCCCAGTACAACGCCGCGGTGATCGACGCCGTGCGCGAATCCAGTGACGCGATCAGCTCGCTGCAATCGTTGGCGCGTCAACGGCAGGCACAGGGTGAAGCGCTGGCCGGCGCGCAAAAGGCGCATGAACTGGCGATGCAGCGCTACCGCGCGGGCCTGGGCAGCTACCTGATCGTGCTCAACACCGAAAGCCAGTGGCTCGCGCAAAGGCGCCAGGCCGTGGACCTGCGCGCCCGCGAGATGGACACCGGCGTGGCGCTGATGAAGGCGCTCGGGGGCGGCTGGATGGACGACGCGCCTGTCATCGCCGCCGCCCATTGAGCCCCCGCCAGACCAGACGAATCGAGAGAACACCATGAACAATGCAGCTTCCGCTCCCGCCGCCAACCCCGCTGGCCGCCGCCGTGGCTTGACGATCATCGCCACCGCCGTGGCCCTGGCCGCTGCCGGCTGGGGAGGTTGGCACTGGTTCCACGGCCGGCACCACCAGGTGACGGACAACGCCTATGTGGCAGGCAACGTGGTGCAGATCACCCCTCAGGTGAGTGGCACGGTCGTCGCCATCTTGGCCGATGACAACGACGCGGTGAAGTCTGGCCAGGCCTTGGTCAAGCTGGACACCGCCGACGCCAAGGTGGCCCTGGAACAGGCCGAGGCCCAGCTCGCGCAGACCGTGCGCGAGGTGCGCGCGCTGTACGCGGGCAACGCCACGCTGAAGGCGCAAGTGGCCCTGCGCGAGGCCGACCTGGCACGCGTGCAGGCCGATCTGGCGCGGGCGCAGGATGACGTCAACCGCCGCGCGCCGCTGGTGGGCAGCGGCGCCGTCGGCAAAGAGGAGTACCAGCACACCACCGCCCAACTCGCCGCGGCCAAGAGTGCCCTGGCGGCGGCGCAATCGGCGGCGCTCGCGGCCAGGGAGCAGTTGGCCACTGGACAGGTGATGACCGAAGGCACCACCGTCGAGCAGCACCCGAACGTGCAGCGTGCTGCGGCCCGTGTCCGCGAAGCGGCGCTGGCGCTCAAGCGTGCCGAGCTGCCATCGCCCATCGAAGGCCACGTGGCCAAGCGTGCCGTGCAAGTCGGCCAGCGCGTGCAGGCGGGGGCCCCGCTGATGACCGTGGTGGCGCTCGACAAGCTCTGGGTCGATGCCAACTTCAAGGAAGGCCAGCTCGCCGACCTGCGCATTGGCCAACCGGCCGAGCTGACGGCCGATGTCTACGGCACCAAGGTCACCTACCACGGCAAGGTGGCTGGCCTGGGTGCGGGCACGGGCGCCGCGTTCTCGTTGCTGCCCGCCCAGAACGCGACCGGCAACTGGATCAAGATCGTTCAGCGCGTGCCGGTGCGCATCGCGCTCGATCCCCAAGAGCTCGCCGCCAACCCGCTGCGCGTGGGCCTGTCGATGGAAGTGAATGTGGACACGGGTGAGCAGGGCGGCAAGACGCTGGCTGATGCGCCGCGCGCCCAAGCCGTGGCAGCCACGGGGGTGTACGACGCGGCCGATCGTGAGGTGGACGAGCGCATCCGTCGCATCGTGCGCAGCAGTCTGGCCCAAGGGCGCACCGTGAGCGCGCACCAGCCGTCATGAGCGCAGCCTCTACCGCCAGCCTGCCGGACGCGCCGTCGAGCGAAGCACCGCCACCAGCGGCGCCCGCTCCGGCAGCGCCGCCGCCGCCCCTGACCGGCACCGCGCTGGCGCTGGGCACGGTGTCGCTGTCGCTGGCCACGTTCATGAACGTGCTCGATTCGTCGATCGCCAACGTCTCCTTGCCGGCCATCGCGGGCGACCTGGGGGTCAGCCCGGGGCAGGGCACCTGGGTGATCACCAGCTTCGGTGTCGCGAACGCGATCTCCGTGCCGCTCACCGGCTGGTTGACCCAGCGCTTCGGCGCGGTGCGGCTGTTCACGATGAGTGTGCTGCTGTTTGTGCTCGCATCGTGGCTGTGCGGCTTTGCCCCCTCGCTCGAGACGCTGGTGGTGTTCCGCGTGTTCCAGGGCTTGGTGGCCGGGCCAATGATTCCGTTGTCGCAGACCCTGCTGCTGGCCAGCTATCCACGCGCCAAGGCGGGCACCGCATTGGCCTTGTGGGGTGTCACCACGCTGGTGGCGCCGGTGGCCGGGCCGCTGCTCGGCGGCTGGATCACCGACAACGTCAGCTGGCCGTGGATCTTCTACATCAACATCCCCATCGGCCTGGCCGCCGCGGCGGTCACCTGGGGTATCTACCGCGATCGTGAAACGCCGCGTCGCAAGCTGCCGATCGACACCGTGGGCCTGGGCCTGCTGGTCACCTGGGTGGCGTCGCTGCAGCTGATGCTCGACAAGGGCAAGGAGCTGGACTGGTTCTCGTCGCCGCAGATCGTGCTGCTGGCGGTGGTGGCCGTGGTGGCCTTCGCGGTGTTCGTGGTGTGGGAGCTGACCGATGCGCACCCGGTGGTCGATCTGCGCCTGTTCAAGGGCCGCAATTTCGCCTTCGGTGCACTCGCCCTGTCCGTGGCCTATGGGTTGTTCTTCGGCAATGTGGTGTTGATGCCGCTGTGGCTGCAGCAATGGATGGGCTACACCGCCACGGCGGCCGGTATGGCGCTGGCGCCGGTGGGGTTGTTCGCGATCCTGCTGTCGCCGCTGGTCGGGCGCAAGGTGAGCGTGTGGGACCCGCGCCGCATGGCCACCGGGGCTTTCATCGTCTTTGCGCTGGTGTTGTGGATGCGATCGCAGTTCACCACCCAGACCGACATGGCCCACATCCTGGTGCCCACCTTGATCCAGGGCGCGGCGATGGCCTTCTTCTTCATCCCGCTGACGACGCTGACGATGTCCGGCCTGGCCCCAGAACGCATGCCGGCCGCGGCAGGCCTGTCGAATTTCGTTCGGATCACGGCGGGCGCGATGGGCACCTCGATCGCGACCACCCTGTGGGACGACCGCGCTGCGATGCACCATGCGCACCTGACCGAACCGCTGGCGAATGGGCAAGGCGCGCTGGCGAATGTGCTGGCGTCGCTGCAGGCGGCCGGCCTCAGCGCATCCCAGGCCATGGCGCAGGTCAACCGGATGATCGACCAGCAGGCGTTCACCCGCGCGGCCGACGACATCTTCTACGGGTCGGCCCTGCTGTTCCTGGCGCTGATCGGCCTCATCTGGTTCACCAAGCGTCCGCCGCGCATCGGTGGGGCTGGGCCGGCGGATGCGGGCGGGGCGCATTAGGGCGTGTTCACATTACGCAGCCCCGTGCGAACGGGTTGTCCAGGGATGCAGGGCAAGGCGCCCGACGCCGCCCAGGCTGGTGCCTGGGCAAGGTGGGCAACGCCGCCATGCGCCCTGGACGGCCCGTTCCCGAAGGGTTGCCACCAGAACCAGCCGCCCGCGGCGTTGCAAAGCCTCGCCGGGGCCGCACCCCGGCTTCGTTTTGCGCCTTGCGCTCGACCCGTTCTGGTGGCAACGCATCGGGGCTCCGTAGTGTGAACACGCCCTAGGTAGGCCGCAGACCGCGCGTCCCGAAAGGCGCGGCGGGCGCGTTCGCCTCAATCGGCAACGGTGTCTTCCCCGGCGGGAGAGTCGGGCGGGTTGGGCAGGCGGCCGCGCCGGGCCAGGGCTTCACGCAGCAGGAACTCGACCTGCGCGTTGGCGCTGCGCAGCTCCTGGGCCGCGAGCCGCTCGATCTCGGCCCACAGCGCCGGATCGATGCGCAGCGGATAGCTCTTCTTGCCGGGACTGGCCATGCGACGCGCTGCGTGCGGTCAGTTGTAGAGCGTGCCCGCGTTCAGGATGGGCTGGGTGTCCTTGTCTGAACACAGCACCACCAGCAGGTTGCTGACCATCGCCGCCTTGCGCTCGTCGTCCAGATTGACGATCTCGCGTTCCGACAGGCCTTTCAGCGCCGCCTCGACCATGCTGACCGCCCCTTGGACGATCTTCTGCCGGGCGCTGATGATCGCCTCGGCCTGCTGGCGGCGCAGCATCACCTGGGCAATTTCCGGCGCGTAGGCGAGGTGCGTCAGTTTGGCATCCAGTACCTCGACCCCGGCGTCGTTGAAGCGGGCCTGCAGCTCGGCCTTCAGGGCTGCGGCCACTTCGTCGATGCTGCCGCGAAGCGTGATCTCGCTGCCTTCGGCCGCCTCGCCGTGGTCGTACGCGTATTGCGAAGCCACATGGCGCAGCGCGGCCTCGGCCTGCACCTTGACGAACATCTCGTAGTCATCGACTTCGAACATCGCCTGCGCGGTATCTCTCACCCGCCACACCACCGCCGCCGCGATCTCCACCGGGTTGCCCCGCCGATCGTTGACCTTCAGCGTCGGCATGTTCAGGTTGCGGGCCCGCAGAGACATCTTGCGACCCACCAGGAAGGGGTTTGCCCAGCGCAGGCCCTCGCTGCGGTCGGTGCCTCGGTACTGGCCGAACAACAGCAGGATGGCGGCGGTGTTGGGCTGCAGCATGTAGAGCCCGGCCAGCATGAACACGCCCGCGCCGATGAGCGCCAGGGCGATCAGCAGCCCGGCGATGCCCGCCACGCCTCGCACCAGTGAGAACAGGCCGAAGGCGATCAGCCCCACGCCCACCAACGTCATCGCATAGCCGTTGGCTGAATGGTGGGGCTGTTCAGCACGCAGGGGGCGGCTCATGGTGTGTCTCCGATGAAATCAAAGTGATATCACTTTACAAATCGTTGTGGGCGCCGTCAAGGCTTGGCGGCATCCTCCGGGGTCGTGCGCTGCCAAGCCTCGGCGCCGATGCGATTCATCGCCCAACCTGGGGTTGTGCCGGAGATCTCCAACGGTGGAGATCCCGGCCTCCGAATCCGTCACGCCGGGGCTTGTAAACAACCCTCAACTCGGCCCCAAAAAGGCCGATTTGTGTTCGAATTCCTTCACCGAATCACAGGAAACCGATGGTGGCTTCTAGCGAGGCACGCGAGACCCGCGATGCGCATCCAGGCTGGGTTCAGACCCTGACCCAGTGGGCCAGCCGTGCCAGCCTTGGCTCGGCGTGGGCATTCCAGATCGGCGTGGCGTTCATCGTCGCGATGACGGTGGCCACGATGCTGGTCTGGCTCGACGGCAGTTCGTGGCCTGTGGCGATCGGTGCGGGTGCCATCGCGCTGCTGCCGGCGCTCGTTGCGGGCGGCGCAGCACTGCATCTGGCCCGGGCGCTGGCGCAGTCGTCGGTGCAACGCGAGTTGCTGATGGTCGACGACGAGTTGACCGGGGTTTGCAACCGCCGCCAGTTCTTGCGCCTGTCCGAGCGTGAATGGTCGCGCTGCCGCCGCTATGGCGACGACGGCGCGCTGTTGCTGATCGATGCCGACCATCTGCGCCGCATCAACGACAGCATGGGGCAGCGTTGTGGCGATGCGATCTTGCTGGAAGTGACCCGCCGCGTGAACGCCACGCTGCGCCAGTCCGACCTGCTGGCACGCTTCGGTGGCGCCGAGTTGGCGGTCTTCCTGCCGCACACTGATCCACTCGGTGCGCTGGATGCCGCTGAACGTATTCGCCAGCAGGTGGCCTCGGCGCCATTCCGCTGGGAAAACGCCCATGTGGTGGCGACGGTCAGTGTCGGCGTGGCCCATGTTCACATGGGCCAGGCTTCACTCGATGGCTTGGTGCAGGACGCCGAATCGGCCCTGCAGGCTGCCAAGGATGCCGGCCGCAACTGCGTGCGCGCCACGCCCATCCAGCCACGCCGCAGCGGCGAGACGCGCTCCGTCACATCCTGAGCGCTGGGGCCCGAGAAGCCGGGCAGAGCCCGTCCCTCTCATGAGCCACACAGGCCGCCTTGAGCGGCCTTTTTTCTGAAGCCTCCTGCCAGGCTGGGTCAGGTCGGCACGCGGTAGTTCTTCTGCTCCATCAGATCGATGCCGCAGGGCAGTTCTCGGATCCAGCGGATGAAGTCGCCGATGGCGGCACCTTTGAGTGGCGCGCCATGCTGCGGCACCATCAGGCGGATCGGCAGATCGCTGACCATATCGGCCCACAGCCGCAGCACCTTGTTCGAGACCATGTAGCGGCGATGGAAGCGCTCCATCGTCGGCAGCAGGGTGGACAGGTCCTCCACCGGCCGCTTGGCGAGCTCGCCGCCGACGAACGAGACCCCCAGGTCGCCTGAGAAGAGGATCTGGCTCACCGGATCGTAGAACTGGAAGTTGCCCTCGGCATGCATGAAGTGCGCGGGCAGGGCGATCAGGTCACGGCGGCCCACTCGGATGCGCATGCCGGGGTCGGGGATCGCCTTGATGCGGCCGACCGTTTTGCCCGGTTTGCAGAAGTGTGGGATGAACCGCTCCCACACCGTCGATACATACACCGTGGCCTGGGTCGATGTCATCCACCGGTCCAGCGACGCGATGATGTCCGGGTCGGCATGCGACGCCAGAATCGCCGACAGGCGATGCGGCGAGAAATGACGCGTCATCGACAGGTACAACTCGCTGTAGGCGAGGTTGCCTCCGGGATCGATGATCGCGCCGGTGTCCTGATCAACGATCAGGAACTGGTTGGCCTGCACCGCCTCGTCACCGGGGTGGTCCGGACCAGCCGTCCCCAAGTCGGTGAACATCAGGCAACGGTGCCCGTCGTGGTCGTAGAGAATCTCAGGCATGCGCGACTGTAGGAAGCGCGCTCGCGCCATAACTTGACCGCTGTCAAGCTAGAACCATGAGCTGGCGGCCCGCCTCGGCTCGGTATGACTTTCGGCCGATGCAGGGGCCTAACGAGTGAACTCGGCGGCAGCCTCCGCCAGCATCGGTCGGGCTGCGGCCAGTGCCTCGTCTGGCGCTTCTGCCGACAGCACCGTGCGTTCCATGCCCCGCAGCCAGGTGAGCTGGCGCTTAGCCAGTTGCCGGGTGGCGGCGGCACCGCGTTCCTGCACATCGGCACGAAGCGCTGGGCCGCCGAGCCCGGCATCCAGCGCCTCCCATGCCTGGCGGTAGCCCACGCAGCGCATGCTGGGCAGGCCGGTGTGCAGATCGCCTCGTGCGCGCAATCGCACCACCTCGTCGAGAAAGCCTTGCGCGAGCATCTGCTCGAAGCGCAGGCCGATGCGGGCGTGCAGCCAGGCCCGGTCGCGGGGCTCCAACGCCAGCAAGCGGTGCCGAGCGGGAGCGGATGGAGACTTCTCGCGGGTATGAAAAGCCGACAGCGGCTGGCCGGTGAGCCGGAAGACCTCCAGCGCGCGTTGGATGCGCTGGGCGTCGTTGGGGGCCAGCCGGGCCGCCGTGAGGGGGTCGACCAGCGCAAGCTCGGCATGCATCGCTGGCCAGCCACGATCGGCAGCCTCGGCGTCGAGTTGGGCGCGAACCTCGGCGTCGGCGGCGGGAAGCGCGTCGATGCCGTCGATCAGTGCCTTGAAGTAGAGCATCGTGCCGCCCACCAGCAAGGGCACGCGGCCCCGTGCCCGGATGTCGCGGATGAGTCGCTGGGCGTCTTGGACGAACTGGGCCGCCGAGTAGGCCTCGAGCGGATCAAGGATGTCGATCAGGTGGTGCGGTGTGCTGGCGAGTTCGGCGGGCGTGGGTTTGGCGGTCCCGATGTCCATGTCCCGGTAGACCAGCGCCGAGTCGACACTGATGATCTCCACCGGCCCGTCGGTGGCCAGTTGCAGCGCCAGACCGGTCTTGCCCGAGGCGGTCGGGCCGGCGATGCCGATCCAGTCGATCGAAGTCTCGGCGGTCACGTCGGCACGGCCTCGAAGTGCTCGCCGTGGCGTTGCACCAGCGTCAGCGCGATCCCGGCGGTGCCCAAGGCGAAGAAGGCGAGGCCCATGCCCATCGGCCGAAGCGTGCCGTTCAGCGCCTGGCCGAGCCACAGGCCGACGAAGAAGGCCACGATCGCGAGGAAGAAGCCGGCCAGGGCCGAGGCCACGCCCGCGCTGCGCGGAAACGGCCCCACCGTGCCCGCCTGCCCGCAGGGCTGGTGAATGCCATGCCCGAAGTTGTAGAGCCAATGCGCGAGCAACACGCCGGGCAGTGCCGGCGAATCCGACAGCGACATCGCTGCCATCCCAAGGCCGCCCGCCACCGTGAACACCGCGCCGCGCTTCACGGTGCCCGCCAGGCCGTGCCGAGGCAACAGGCGCCGGCAGTAGAAGGTGGCCGCCATGTACGAGAACGAGCTCGACGCCATGGCCATTCCGTAGCCCCACGGCGTCAGGCCAAGGACGCCGATGTAGACGAACGATGACGCGGCCAAGAGCAGGAACAGGCCGCCATAGGTCAGGCTGCTGAGGGCCGTCCAGGCTCGGAAGGTCGGGTGGGACACGACCGAGGCCAGGCTGCGCGCCAGCGATCTGGGCTGCAACGCCTGCGCATCGCGCTGTGCGCTGGTTTCGGGCACGAGCGCCGCGACGATCGCCCAGGTCGCCACGGCGATGACGGCCACCGCCGCCAGGGGCGCGCGCCACCCCAGGTGGGCGGTCAACCAGCCGCCCAGCAGCGGCGAAGCGAGGGCCAGCACGCCCAGGCCGGAGAGTGCCCAGCTCATCACATGGGCGCCTTGCCGGGGTTCGTACAGGTCGCGCAGCATCGCGCGGGCGCAGACGATCGAGGCCGCCAACCCCAGCCCCTGGAAGGCGCGGCAGGCGATGAGCGTGTCGATTGACGGCGCCAGCGCGCACCCTATGCTGGCCGCGCCATGCAGGCCCAATCCGCCAAGCAACACCGGCTTGCGGCCGAAGCGGTCAGACAACGGGCCCATCACCAACTGGCCGATACCGAAGGCCAGCAGCACCAGCGACATCGTCAACTGTGCGGCCGACATGGGGGCGTGCAGCTCGACGGTCAGCAGCGGCAGCGCCGGCAGGTACAGGTCGGTGGTGACGGGTTGCAGGCCCAGCAGCAGCGCCATCGCCAAGGCGGCGAGGGCAGGGGTGAGCACGGGGCGGGAAGAAGGCGGATCGGCCGGCATCCGCCGAGCCTAACAGGCGGATGCGCGGGCCACGCAAAGTGAGGCGTGCCGCAGGTGCGGCAGCGAGGCTCAGTCTTCCAACTCGGCCTTGGCCATCTCGACGTCCAGCCGCTCCATCGCGTCTTGTGGGGCGCTGGCGGCCGCATCGGCGTAAAGCTTCTCGGCCTCGGCCATCTTCTTGTCGCCCTCCAGCATCACCAAGCCGTTGGCGTATTCGACCATCGCGATGGCGCTGGTGGGGTTCAGCTTCAAGGCTTCCTTGAACATCTTCAGGCCCGTGGCCGCATCGGCACCCTGGGTCTTGCCGAGCAGCTTGCCCACCTTGTCGATCACCTCGGCATGGAAGGCACCCAGCGCGATGTGCGCGTCGGCATGCTTGGGCTGCAGCTTGATGGTGGTCTCCAGTGCGCCCTTGACCTTGCTGCCCAGCCCCTGCGCCAGTGCCTTGGCCACGCTGATGCCCTGGCTGTAGCGGCCCAGGGCATAGGCCATGAAGTACCAGGCGTTCGGATTCTTCGGCTCGGCCTGCGCCTGGGCTTCGGCGCGCTCGGCCACCTCGAGGAACAGCGCGAGCTTGTTCTTCTCGCTCTTTTCCAGGTAGTTCGCGTAGATGGCCTGGGCCTTGTTGGCCACCGTGAGGCCGGCACCCCCGGCCCTCAGGCCCGCTTCCGCTGCCTTTTGAAACTGGCCGGCGTGGAACAGCGCCCAGGCGGCCTGCACCGCCTCGTCTTTCGGCCAGGGCTCGGCATCGCCGGCATGCAGCCGGGCCCAGTGCTTCTTCAACGCCGCGGCGTCGTAGGTGTAGTCGTCGGCGTCGTACGGGAAGGCGGTCCACTTGGCCATATTTGTCTCCTTGCAGCGGGTGGGTTGTCGCGTTGTCGTCAGGCCATGTTGCGGTATGGCCCGGCCAGTTCGTTCAGATGCTCTCGCGCGGCGGGTTCGAGGTAGGGCCCGAGCAGGCCCAGCACATGCCAGGCGCCACGGGCCAGGGTGGCTGCGGCGTTGTCCGGCTCGAGGGCCTTGCGCGGTTCGCGCACGTACTCGTAGCTCAGCCAGTAGGTCAGCACCACCACCATCGAGGTGGCCACCACGGCCGCATCCGGGCGTGCCAGGCGCATCGCGCTGCCGCGGGTCAGGCCGGCCAGCACCGCTTCGACCGCGCGGGTCTTGTTCTTCAGCACGAACTGAAAGTGAGTCTCCAGCCGGCGGTTCTTGCTCAGCAGGTCGTTCAAGTCGCGGTAGAGAAAGCGGTGGTTCCAGATCAGCTCGAAGAGCATGTGGAAGAACAACCACGCATCTTCGACGTTGCGCACGCCATCGGCGGCGTTGAGCAACTCGTTCAGCGCCGTCTCGTAGCGGCCGAACAGCGCGTTGATGAGCTCGTCTTTCGCCGGGTAGTGGTAGTAGAGGTTGCCCGGGCTGATGCCCAGCTCGGCCGAAATCAGCGTCGTCGACACATTCGGCTCCCCGAAGCGGTTGAACAGGTCGAGCGTGACTTCGAGGATGCGCTCGGCGGTGCGGCGGGGCTTCTTGGTCGGCATGGGCGACGGTGGATGTCCTGTTCGGCAATACGGGCCGCCGGGATTTGACCACTCCGTCGGTCCGACCTGTTCGGCGGGCCGAAACGGCTCGCATGGCGGAAGCTGGACACTAGCATCCCCACGCGGGCGCGGCCTTGGGGGCGCTCCCTACAATCCCGCCGCCGCAGCTGCCGCCAGGCCTCGGGCCCGGCCTTTCGCGCGGTCTGACGCTGGCGCCGCCGGCCGAACAGGATCTTTCATGCCAGCTGTTTCCTTCCAGGGGGTCGCCAAGACCTTCACCGGTGCGCGCGGTACGCTGCGTGCCCTTGACGGGGTGAGTTTCGACATCGAGCGGGGCGAGTTCTTCGGTTTGCTCGGCCCCAATGGGGCGGGCAAGACCACCTTGATCAGCATCCTGGCGGGGCTGGCGCGGGCGACCGAGGGCCATGTGTCGGTGATGGGGCACGACGTGGTCGAACACTACGCCGACGCGAGACGCGCACTGGGCATCGTGCCCCAGGAACTGGTGTTCGACCCCTTCTTCTCGGTGCGTGAGGCGCTGCGCATCCAGAGCGGCTATTTCGGTGTTCGCGGCAACGATGCCTGGATCGACGAATTGCTGGAAGGCCTCGGGCTGGCTGACAAGGCGAGCGCCAACATGCGGCAGCTGTCGGGGGGCATGAAACGCCGCGTGCTGGTGGCCCAGGCGCTGGTGCACCGGCCGCCGGTGATCGTGCTGGACGAGCCGACGGCGGGCGTGGATGTCGAGCTGCGCCAGACGCTCTGGCAGTTCATCGCCCGGCTGAACAAGCAAGGGCACACGGTGCTGCTGACCACCCACTACCTCGAAGAGGCCGAGGCCCTGTGCGGCCGCATCGCCATGCTGAAGCAAGGACGCATCGTCGCGTTGGACCGCACCGCGAACCTGCTCGCCGCCACCGCGGGCAGCGTGCTGCGATTCAAGACCGATGACGTGCTGCCCGCCGATCTGGCGGCCCGTGCCCGCGTGACCGGCCGAATCGCCCAGGTGTCGGCCCACGACGCCGCCGAGGTGGAGCAGATACTCGCGCGGCTGCGGGCCAGCCAGGTGAGGGTGGAAGACCTGGAGATCGGCCGAGCCGATCTGGAAGACGTGTTCCTCAGCATCATGCAGGGCGGCGCTGCGGCCGCTACCACCGCGGAGGCCCACGCATGACACCGACCCCGTCGAACACCTCGTCGTCGACCCGCGAGGGCGCACGCCCGCTGGCGGGTGCCCGAACCTTGTTCTACAAGGAGGTGCTGCGCTTCTGGAAGGTCTCGTTCCAGACGGTGGCGGCGCCGGTGCTCACCGCGGTGCTGTACCTGCTGATCTTCGGCCATGTGCTCGAAGACCATGTGAAGGTCTACGACCAGATCGCTTACACCCGCTTCCTCATCCCAGGCTTGGTGATGATGAGTGTGTTGCAGAACGCGTTTGCCAACACCTCGTCGAGCCTGATCCAGAGCAAGATCACCGGCAACCTGGTGTTCCTGCTGGTGACACCGCTCTCCCCGCTGGCCTGGTACGTGGCCTACGTCAGCGCGTCGATGGTGCGCGGGCTGGCGGTGGGGGCGGGTGTGCTGGCCGCGACCGTGTGGTTCGGCTGGCCAGGTTTTGCACAGCCGGTGTGGATCCTCGTCTTTGCGCTGATGGGTGCGGCGCTGATGGGCTCGCTGGGCTTGATTGCAGGGCTGTGGGCGGAGAAGTTCGACCAGATGGCCGCCTTCCAGAACTTCATCGTCATGCCCATGACCTTCCTGGCCGGCGTGTTCTATTCGGTGCATTCGCTGCCTGCCTTCTGGCAAGGCGTCAGCCAGCTGAACCCGTTCTTCTACATGGTCGACGGTTTGCGTCACGGCTTCTTCGGCGTGAGCGATGTCTCCCCGTGGGTCAGCCTGGCCGTCGTCGGCGCCAGCTTCATCGTGATCGCCGGGGTGACTTTGCGGCTGCTGCAGACGGGCTACAAGCTGCGCCATTGACGGCACAGCCCTGACGGTGTGATGGAATGCAGTGCCGAGCCCTGCCAACGAGCGGGGCCGGCCTTCGATTCACATACACCGGAGAGAGACCGTGACGCATACCAAGCAGCGTTCTTGGAGGGGGGCTTCGAGGCTGAAGCCTGCGGTGCTGGTGGCCATGGCGATGGCGGGCTGGATGCCTGTTTCAGGCGTCTCGGCGGCGACGGCGGAATGCCCTTGGGTCTGGTCGCCCGTCGAGCAGCTGAATGTGCCGGGCCCATTCCTGGGCCGCAACCCGTTGATCCGCATGGATGACGCCGGCACGGCGCTGGCGGCCTGGGCCGAAATGGGGCCTGACAACACCGAGCGCATCCTGGTCAGCCGGCGAGCGCCGGGTGGCCACTGGCAAGCGCCCTGGCAGGTGGGCGTCAACCCCGGCGCCGGCCAGAACGATTCGTCGGACCTGGATCTCGCGGTGGGCGCGTCAGGCCATGCCTTGCTGACTTGGCGGCGCCAGAGCCAGCGTGACCCGGCCGGACCGCGGGTCGTCTACTTCGACCCAGTGGCGGGTTGGACCCAGCCCACCACTCTGCCGGTGAAGAGCGCGGGGGCGACGGCTGCCGCCGTTGCCGTGAACGGAGCCGGGCAGGGCCTGGTCAGTTGGGCCGAACCGGGCCAGGTGTTGACGCGCTTCTTCTCGCCCGGCAAGGGCTGGTCGGCTGTGGTCCGTGTGGGCGATACGCGCACTCAACCCGGCAGTGCTCCGCGTCCGGTGATCAACGACGTCGGCGATGCCGCGGTGAGCTGGATGAGCCCGCAGCCGAAGGTGGCCCGCTATGACCGCAGCGCCGGCGGCTGGCAACCAACGACACCGTTGCTCGACGCCGGCAAGGTCAGGGAAGGGGCGTCTCCCGACCTGGCGCTCACGCCAGCCGGCGACCTTTTCGCCGTGTGGGCGGAGCAGCCCAAGGGCGACAGCAAGATGCGCGTCCTGGCTGCGCACTACCTCGCGGGCCAGGGCTGGGAGCCCACGGCGCGCCTCAGCGGTGCCAGCTACGGCGGCCACCAGCCGTCGGTCGCTGTCAACCCGCAAGGCGAGGCGATGGTGTCGTGGCGTGTGGAAGAGATGGGCACGGCGCAGCGCGTCGAGTCGTCGCGCTACATGCCAGGGCGTGGCTGGGGGGCAACCGTCCGCATTCGCACCGACGCGTTCGTGTCGGCCAGCGTGCCCAGCTTCCAGCCGAGGGGTGAGTTTGGGGTCTTGAGCCAGCAGGCTTACCCGGACGACGACGGCGTGGACTTTTCGAAGGTCGTGGCCTACACGATGCGAGCCTCTTCCAATGAGATCGCGGAGGACGCGATCTGGGACCTGGGCACGGTCATCAGCCTGGACGCCAGCCCCGCGGGCCGACAGGCCGCATTGGGCGCGTTGCACGATTCGCCCTGGGTGGCGAGCCCGGGCGTGCTGCGCGCCAGCGTGCGCGAGCGCAGTTGCGCCCGGATGGCGGCGGTGATGCCGTAGTGACGTGCCGGCGCAGCTGTCCGGGGCGGTCAAACCCGGGCTCGGGGGAGGGGCCACCGTCCCCGCGTGGTCTTCCCCCACTGCAGTCCGGGTGCCCCGTCCGGCCCGCGGGTGGGCGGTCTGACGGACAATAGCCCCTCGCTTTCGCTGAGTCTCCACCCCCGACCGACCGCTGCACCATGGCCAGTCCCACCCCGCAAGACGTCCACGCTTACCTGGCTGCCGGGTTGACCTGCAGCCATCTGGAGGTCGATGGCGACGGCCGGCACTTCTTCGCCACCATCGTCTCGGCCCAGTTCGAGGGCTTGCCGCGGGTGCGCCGCCATCAGGTGGTCTACGCGGCGCTGGGCGATCGGATGCGCGAAGAGATCCACGCGCTGTCGATGAAGACACTGACGCCGGCCGAATGGGCCCGTGAGCAGTCTGCCGCGCCGGCCGCCGGCGAGCCCAAACCGCACCATTGACGAACGCCGCTTGGGTGGCCGGCGTGACGCGCGCCTGCCGCCGCCCGTGGCCCCGCGCGCCATCCGCCTCGCCCCCGCACACCCTTTTCCGATCCCATGGACAAACTTCTGATTCGCGGCGGTCGCCGCCTCGCCGGTGAACTGACGATCGCCGGCGCCAAGAATGCCGCGCTGCCGGAGCTGTGCGCGTCGCTGCTCACGGCCGAGCCCACCATCTTGCGCAACGTGCCGAAACTTCAGGATGTGGCCACCACCCTGAAACTGCTGCGCCACCTGGGCGTGCAGGTCGAGCGCACCGAGGCCGATCCGCACACGGTGACGCTCGATGCGAGCCACATCTCCAGCACCAAGGCACCCTACGAGCTGGTCAAGACGATGCGGGCCTCGATCCTGGTGCTGGGGCCGCTGTTGGCTCGGTTCGGCACCGCCACCGTGTCGCTGCCGGGCGGTTGCGCCATCGGCTCTCGGCCGGTAGACCAGCACATCAAGGGCCTGCAGGCGATGGGCGCCGAGATCGTCGTCGAGCATGGCTACATCGAGGCCAAGGCGCCGTTGAACGCGCAGGGCCAGCGGCGGTTGCGCGGCGCGCGCATCACCACCGACATGGTGACCGTGACGGGCACCGAAAACCTGATGATGGCCGCGGTGCTGGCCGAGGGCGAGACGGTGCTCGAGAACGCCGCCCAGGAGCCCGAGATTCCCGACCTCGCCGAGTTGCTCATCGCCATGGGCGCCCGCATCGAGGGCCATGGCACCCACCGCATCGTGATCCAGGGCGTCGATCGCCTGCACGCGCCGGCGGGTGGGCACCGCATCATCCCCGACCGCATCGAGACCGGCACCTTCCTGTGCGCCGTGGCGGCGGCTGGCGGCGATGTCGTGTTGCGGCAGGCGCAGGCCCGCCACCTGGACGCGGTGATCGACAAGCTGCGCGAGGCCGGCGTCACCATCACCACCGGCGACGACTGGATCCGCGTGCAAGCCGAACGACGTCCGACGGCGGTGAGCTTTCGCACCAGCGAGTACCCGGCTTTCCCGACCGACATGCAGGCCCAGTTCATGGCCGTGAACTGCGTCGCCGAAGGCGCTGCGAAGATCAGCGAGACGATCTTCGAAAACCGCTTCATGCACGTCAACGAGCTGATTCGCCTGGGGGCCAAGATCGAAGTGGATGGCCACTCGGCGATGGTCACCGGCGTCGAGCGCCTCTCTGGCGCCACGGTGATGGCCACCGATCTGCGCGCTTCCGCCAGCCTCGTGATCGCGGGGCTGGTGGCCGACGGCACCACGACCGTCGATCGCATCTACCACCTCGATCGAGGCTACGACCGCATGGAAGCCAAGTTGCGCTCCATTGGTGCGGACATCGAGCGCGTCAGCGAACGGGCCAGCGCATGATCACCCTCGCACTCTCCAAGGGCCGCATCTTCGAAGAGACCTTGCCCTTGCTGGCGGCCGCCGGCATCACGGTGACCGAAGATCCCGAGAAAAGCCGCAAGCTGATCCTGCCGACCAATCGTGACGATGTGCGCGTGGTGCTCGTGCGCGCGACCGACGTGCCGACCTACGTGCAGTACGGCGGCGCCGACCTGGGCGTGGCCGGCAAGGACATCCTGATCGAGCATGGCGGCGAGGGCCTCTATCAGCCGCTCGACCTGAACATCGCCAAGTGCCGGCTCAGCGTCGCGGTGCGTGCCGATTTCGACTACGCCGCGGCGGTGAAGCAGGGCTCTCGCATCCGCGTGGCCACCAAGTACACCGCGATGGCGCGCCAGCACTTCGCCGACAAGGGCGTGCACGTCGATCTGATCAAGCTCTATGGCTCGATGGAGCTGGCGCCCTTGACCGGCCTGGCCGATGCCATCGTCGACCTGGTGTCCACCGGCTCCACGCTCAAGGCCAACCACCTGGTCGAAGTCGAGCACATCATGGACATCTCTTCGCGCCTGGTCGTCAACCAGGCCGCGCTCAAGCTCAAGCGCGAAACGCTGCGTCCGCTGATCGACGCTTTCGCCTCTGCCATCCCTCAATAGCGTTTTCCTGTTCCTGCCATGCTGAACCTGCGCCAGCTCGACACCACGCATTCAGACTTTGAAGCCGAGTTCGAGCGGCTGCGGCATTGGTCGGCCGAGACCGACGGCGCCATCGAAGAGCGCGTGGCGGCCATCCTGGCCGACGTGCGGGCGCGCGGTGACGCGGCGGTGCTCGACTACACCGCGCGCTTCGATGGCTTGCAGGTGGATTCGGTCGCGGCCTTGGAGCTGTCGCGCGATGAGTTGAAGTCTGCCTTCGACGCCATCACACCGGCGCAGCGCCATGCGCTCGAAGCCGCGTCGGCCCGGGTGCGCCAGTACCACGAGCGCCAGCTCGAGGCCTGCGGCCGCGGCTGGAGCTATCGCGACGAAGACGGCACGTTGCTGGGCCAGAAGGTCACGCCGCTGGACCGTGTCGGCATCTACGTTCCTGGCGGCAAGGCCGCGTACCCGTCGTCGGTGCTGATGAACGCCGTGCCTGCGCACGTGGCCGGGGTGGGCGAGATCATCATGGTGGTGCCCACGCCGCGCGGCGAAAAGAACCCGTTGGTGCTGGCCGCTGCCTACGTGGCGGGTGTCACCCGGGCCTTCACCGTCGGCGGCGCACAGGCCGTGGCGGCGCTCGCCTTCGGCACGGCGACCATCCCTGGCGTCGACAAGATCACGGGCCCGGGCAACGCCTACGTGGCCAGCGCCAAGCGCCGCGTCTTCGGCCAAGTCGGCATCGACATGATCGCGGGGCCCAGCGAGATCCTGGTGCTGGCCGACGGCAGCACACCGCCCGATTGGGTGGCGATGGACCTGTTCAGCCAGGCTGAGCACGACGAACTGGCGCAATCGATCCTGCTGTGCCCCGATGCGAGCTACATCGCCCGCGTGCGCGCGGAGATCGAACGCCTGCTGCCCGAAATGCCTCGGCGCGAGGTGATCCGGGCGTCGCTCGAAGGCCGGGGGGCGCTGGTCCTCACCCGCTCGATGGAAGAAGCCTGCAACATCAGCAACCGCATCGCCCCAGAGCACCTCGAAGTGTCGTCGTCCGAGCCGCATCGCTGGGAGCCTCTGCTCAGGCATGCCGGGGCCATCTTCCTCGGCGCCTTCACCAGCGAGAGCCTGGGCGACTATTGCGCCGGCCCGAACCATGTGCTGCCCACTTCCGGCACCGCCCGCTTTTCGTCACCGCTGGGCGTTTACGACTTCCAGAAGCGCAGCAGCCTGATCGAAGTGAGCGAAGTGGGCGCCAACAAGCTCGGCGTGATCGCCGCGGAGCTGGCCTACGGCGAAGGATTGCAGGGCCATGCCCGGGCGGCCGAGATGAGGTTGAAAAACCCCCGCCGTTGACACGAACTTCGTGGAACACGAGAATCGTGCAACACGAAGTTCGTGTTGGTTCGATCCGATTCACGATGAAAAACGTCACCGTCACGATGGAAGACAGCGTCGCCGAGTGGGCGAGGCTGGAGGCCGCGCGGCGAAACACCAGCGTGTCGCGCCTGATCGGCGAGATGCTGGCCGAGAAGATGCGGCATGACGATGCCTACGAACGGGCGATGAACGAGTGGCTCCAGCGACCCGCGTTGTTCGCATCGAACGGCGACCCCTATCCCACGCGTGAGCAGGTCTATGGCGAGCGGCTCGACGGTCTTCGTTGACGCTGGGGTGCTGCTCAGCGCCGACGACGGTGCCGACCCCGTGCGCTACCAGCGTGCCCGCGATTGGCTGCGCGCGCTGTGGACGCGGCGTCTGGGTCGTTTGTCCAGCCAGGTGCTGACGGAGTACTACGCGATCGCCACCCAGCGGCTGGCGCCTGCGATGCCGCAGGGCGATGCCCGCGCCGAAGTGCGCCGCTACCAGCACTGGAAGCCCTGGCAGATTGACCACCAGACGGTCGAGACCGCCTGGGCGGTCGAGGCCCGCTTTCAAGTGCCCTGGTGGAGCGCCTTGATCGTGGCCGCGGCCCAGCATCAAGGGTGCCGTTACGTGCTGACTGAAAGCCTGGCCCACGGTCAGCAGATCGACAGCGTGCAGGTGGTGAATCCGTTCATCGCCGGCCCCGAGATCCTGGACACCGATACGCCTTTGACTTGAGCCTCACCATCGATTCATCCGCCCCATGACGTCCAACCTCTCAGACCGCATGAACCGCTACCTGCGTGCCGACGTGCAAGGCATGCATGGATACGCCGTGCAGCCGAGCGCTGGCTTGGTGAAGGTGGACACGATGGAGAACCCGTTCCGCCTGCCGCCTGAGCTTCGGCGTGCTCTGGGCGAGCGGCTGGCCGAGGTGGCGCTGAATCGCTATCCCGCCGAGCGCGGGGACCTGCTGCGCGACGCGCTGGCGCGCCACGCGCAGATGCCCGAGGGTTGCAGCCTGATGCTCGGCAACGGCTCGGACGAACTGATCAGCCTGCTCACCTTGGCCGCCGACTTGCCTGGCAACGTGGTGCTCGCGCCCGTGCCCGGCTTCGTGATGTACGAGATGTCGGCGAAGCTGCAGGGGCTGGGCTTCGTCGGCGTGCCCACCACGGCCGATTTCCAGCTCGATGGCCCCGCGATGCTGGCGGCCGTGCGTGAGCACCGGCCCGCCATCATCTACCTCGCCTATCCGAACAACCCCACCGCCAACCTCTGGGACGATGGCGTCATCGACGCCATCATCGAGGCCGCTCCGGGCCTGGTGGTGATGGACGAGGCCTACCAGCCCTTTGCATCGCGCGATTCGCTCGATCGGCTCAAGCGCCACGAACATGTGCTGCTGATGCGCACGATGAGCAAGTTCGGCCTGGCCGGTGTGCGCATCGGCTACCTGATCGGGCGCACCGCGTTGATCCGAGAGTTGGACAAGCTGCGCCCGCCGTTCAACGTGAGTGTGCTGAATTGCGAAGCGGCGCTGTTTGCGCTGGAGCATGTGCAGGAGTACGCGAAGCAGGCGGCCACGATCCGGGCCGAGCGTGCCAAGCTGTTCGACGCGCTGGCGGCGCTGCCGGGCGTGCATCCCTTCCCGAGCGAAGCCAACATGATCCTCGTGCGGGTGCCCGATGCCGCTCGCCTGTTCGCGGGCATGAAGGCGCGCGGTGTGCTGGTGAAAAACGTCTCTGGCCTGCATCCGCTGATTGCCAACTGCCTTCGCATCACCGTCGGCACACCCGAAGAGAACCCGCAAATCCTGGCCGCGTTGCGCGGCGCCCTCGAAGAGCTGCACGCATGACCACCGAGCCCCGCATCGCCGAAGTTCGGCGCGACACCAAGGAAACTCAGATCCGTGTGCGCGTCAACCTCGACGGCACCGGCGAAGCCCGCCTTGCCACTGGCATCGGTTTCTTCGACCACATGCTCGACCAGATTGCCCGCCATGGGTTGATCGATCTGGACATCGAGGCCCACGGCGACCTTCACATCGACGGCCACCACACCGTCGAGGACGTCGGCATCACGCTGGGTATGGCCATCGCCCGGGCCGTGGGCGACAAGAAGGGCCTGACGCGCTACGGCCATGCCTACGTGCCGCTGGACGAGGCGTTGTCGCGCGTGGTGGTCGACTTTTCTGGCCGTCCGGGCCTGGAGATGGCGGTGGATTTCAAGGCCGGCATGGTCGGGGCGTTCGACACCCAACTGGCCTATGAATTCTTTCAAGGCTTCTCGAATCACGCCCTGGTGACGCTGCACATCGACAACCTGAAGGGCCACAACGCGCACCACCAGTGCGAGACGATCTTCAAGGCGTTCGGTCGGGCCCTGCGCATGGCGATGACGCTGGACCCGCGCTCGGCCGGTGTGATTCCCTCGACGAAAGGCTCGTTGTGACGCGCACGGTGGCGGTGGTCGACTACGGCATGGGCAACCTGCGGTCGGTGTCGCAGGCGGTGATGCATGTGGCGCAGGGCTCGGGCGTGGAGGTGGTGGTCACCTCGCGCCCCGAAGAGGTGCGGTCGGCTGAGCGGGTGGTATTGCCGGGCCAGGGCGCGATGCGCGATTGCATGCGTGAGTTGCGCGATTCCGGCCTTCAAGACGCCGTGCTCGAGGCGGCGGCCGCCAAGCCGCTGATGGGCGTGTGCGTGGGCATGCAGATGCTGCTCGACCATTCGGAAGAGCAGGACACCCCTGGCCTCGGCCTGATCCCGGGCCGGGTGAAACGTTTCCAGCTCGACGGCCAGTTTCAGCCGGATGGCAGCCGCTACAAGGTGCCCCAGATGGGCTGGAACCAGGTTCGCCAGCACCGGCACGGAGGCCAAGCCCACCCCCTCTGGGCCGGTGTGCCGGATGACGCCAGCTTCTATTTCGTGCACAGTTACTACGCTGCCCCGTCAGACGAGCGCCACACCGCCGGAAGCACCGAATACGGCCTGCGCTTTACCTGCGCGGTGGCCCGGGATAATATTTTCGCGACGCAGTTTCACCCCGAGAAGAGCGCTGCACATGGCTTGGCGCTGTATCGCAACTTCCTGAACTGGAAACCGTGATCCGCCACGTTGCCGTCCGCCGCACCCGCCCGTGCTGACCGACCGCCCTCTTCGCCCCGCGTCCATCCATTCCTCCCATCCCGTCCACTCGTGCTCGTCGAGCCATGCTGCTGATCCCTGCGATCGATTTGAAAGACGGTCATTGCGTTCGCCTGCAACAAGGCGACATGCAGGCCTCCACCACCTTCAGTGAAGACCCGGCGGCCATGGCGCGCCGATGGGTCGATGCGGGCGCGAGGCGGCTGCATCTGGTGGATCTGAACGGCGCATTCGCCGGGAAACCGGTGAACGAGCCCGCCATCAAGGCGATCCTGCGCGCCGTGGGCGACGAGATCCCGGTCCAGCTCGGGGGGGGCATCCGAGACCTCGACACCATCGAGCGCTATCTCGACGACGGGCTGAGCTACGTCATCATCGGTACCGCGGCGGTGAAGAACCCGGGCTTCCTGAAAGATGCCTGCTCGGCGTTTGGCGGCCACATCATCGTCGGCCTCGACGCCAAGGACGGCAAGGTGGCCACGGACGGCTGGAGCAAGCTGACCGGCCACGAGGTGGTTGATCTGGCGAAGAAGTTCGAGGACTACGGCGTCGAAGGCGTCATCTACACCGACATCGGCCGCGACGGCATGCTGACAGGCATCAACATCGAGGCCACGGTCAAGCTGGCCCAGGCGCTCACGATTCCGGTGATTGCGTCTGGTGGCTTGTCCAACATGGCCGACATCGAGGCCTTGTGTGCGGTCGAAAGCGAAGGCGTCGAGGGCGTGATCTGTGGCCGCTCGATCTACACAGGGGCTCTCGATTTCGCACTGGCTCAGGCACGGGCCGACGAGCTGGCCGAAACCAGCAGCTGAGCAGCGTTCACGAGAGGCAGGCGGCTTGCGCCCATGGCGTCATGACGCCAGAGGGCTTGGCCCCCAGCCGGGTGGCAGCTCGCGCAACACCTGTCGCGCATCGAGCGACCGGATCGGCACCTGCCGATCAGCCGGGATGCGCTGCGCCGCCACCAGCGCCTCATAGCGCAGTGCGGTGACGCGCAGGAACGAGGCGAAATTGCCTACACCCCCGCGGGCCTCGACCAGCTCGTCGTACAGCCGCTCGATCAGCTGGACCACCGTGAGCCCGTCCCGTTCGGCCACTTCTTCGAGCACCGTCCAGAACAGGTTCTCGAGCCTGATGCTGGTCACCACGCCGTGCAGGCGCACCGACCGTGTCCGGCTGTCGTAGCTGGCGGGGTCGGCGCTGATGAAAATTTCGCACATGTTGGGGCCCCCACGCTCCCTGCCGGTCGCTGCCCCCCGAGGGGGCTCGCGCGGCGGGCCGGCCAAGCCGGGCCCGCGCACGCCTTTGGTGGGCGGCGGCGCCTGTGGCGCGCCGCTGTTCAAGCTGTGATCGTAGGCTCGGCGTGTGTCGGGTTCAAGTCTCGATGCGGGTGCCCAACACGGTGAGGAACTGGGCGATCCAGGCGGGGTGGGCCGGCCAGGCGGGGGCGGTGACCAGCTTGCCATCGGTCACGGCGGCGTCGACCGCGATGCCGCAGTACTCGGCGCCGGCCAGCTCCACTTCCACCTGGCAGGCGGGGTAGGCCGATATCCGCCGGCCCTTGATCAGGCCCGTGGCCGCCAGCAGCTGCGCACCGTGGCAGATGGCGGCCACCGGCTTGTCAGCCTTCAGGAAGTGGCGCGTGATCTCGACCACCCGGCTGTTCATGCGCAGGTACTCGGGCGCGCGGCCGCCCGGGATGACGAGTGCGTCGTAGCTTTCCGGCTTCACGTCCGCGAAGCTCGCGTTCAGCGTGAAGCGGTGCCCCGGCTTCTCGCTGTAGGTCTGCGCGCCCTCGAAGTCGTGGATCGCCGTCAGCACGAAGTCGCCGGCCTTCTTGTCCGGTGCCACCGCGTCCACCTGGTGCCCCACGGCCAGCAGGGCCTGGAAGGGGACCATCGTTTCGTAGTCTTCGCCGTAGTCGCCGCACAGCATCAAGATTCGCTTGGCCATCGCCCGTCTCCTTCAATGTGGATGGGCCCGCGTGCCCTCGACGCGGGCTGAGTGCATTGTGGGAACGGGTGCCCGCACGGTGGTAACAGCCGGCTGTGATGGGGGCAGGTTCGTGGCCGTGGCCGCGGTGCCAAACACTGCACCAGGGCGGCCTGCGACAATCCAGACCGTTGCTTCAATCGGTGCCTGCCGCCCAGCCCCATGCTCGCCAAACGCATCATTCCCTGTCTGGATGTCACCGGCGGCCGCGTCGTCAAAGGTGTCAACTTCGTCGAGTTGCGGGACGCTGGCGATCCGGTCGAGATCGCGGCGCGCTACAACGAACAGGGTGCCGACGAGCTGACCTTCCTCGACATCACCGCCACCAGCGATGGCCGCGACCTGATCCTGCACATCATCGAGGCGGTGGCTTCGCAGGTGTTCATCCCGCTCACTGTCGGTGGCGGCGTGCGCACGGTGGAAGATGTGCGTCGTTTGCTGAATGCGGGGGCTGACAAGGTGAGCTTCAACTCGGCGGCGGTGGCCAATCCGCAGGTGATCCGCGATGCGTCGGACAAATACGGCGCACAAGCCATCGTGGTGGCGATCGATGCCAAGCGCCGACACGGTGACGATCTCGCTGCTCGGGGGGCCGGCTGGGATGTCTACACGCATGGCGGGCGCAAGAACGTCGGGCTGGATGCGGTGGCCTGGGCGCGGCAGATGGCCGATGCGGGCGCTGGTGAAATCCTGCTGACCAGCATGGACCGTGATGGCACCAAGAGCGGCTTCGATCTGGAGCTCACCCGGGCCGTCAGCGATGCGGTGCCGGTACCGGTGATCGCGTCGGGTGGGGTCGGCAACCTGCAGCACCTGGTCGACGGCATTCAGATCGGCGGGGCCGATGCGGTGCTGGCCGCCAGCATCTTCCACTACGGCGAATACACGGTGGCGCAGGCCAAGGCGCTGATGGCCCAGGCCGGCGTCGCCGTCCGCCAGTGAGCGCCGTCGCGTGAGCCCCCGCTCTCCCGGCGCGCAACGCCATCAGGTGCGCATCATCGGTGGCCAGTGGCGCCGCAGCCTGCTGCCGGTGGCCGACAAGCCTGGCCTGCGCCCCACGCCCGATCGGGTGCGCGAAACGCTGTTCAACTGGCTCGGGCAGGACTTGTCGGGTTGGCGCGTTCTCGATGCCTTCGCCGGCTCGGGCGCGCTGGGCTTCGAGGCCGCATCGCGCGGCGCCGCCGAGGTCTTGCTGATGGAGCAGGACGGCGACCTCGTGCGCTCGCTGAACGCCTCACGAGAGCGGCTGAAGGCCAGCTCGGTGCGGGTTCAGCGCGGCGACGGGTTGGCGCACCTGCGTGCTTCGCCAGCGCGATATGACCTGGTGCTGCTCGATCCACCCTTTGGCGCGGGGCTGGGCCCCACTGCGCTGGTCGCGGCGGCCCGGGCGGTCGTTGCTGGCGGCTGGGTCTACCTCGAAGCGGGTGAGCCTTTACCCGACACGGCCGCACCCGGTCTGCTGCGCTACCGCGAGGGGCGGGCGGGCGCGGTCCATTTCACGCTGTTCCGCGCCGACGACGAGGCAGCTTCGGCGCCGTCCTACACTGGCCGCCCTGATTGACGACGGACGCGCCCTGTCCAGGCCCCACCGAGGAGTTCTCTGATGACCACTGCCCAGCCGCTGACCGCCGTCTATCCGGGGACGTTCGACCCGATGACGCAGGGTCATGAGGATCTGGTGCGGCGCGCCAGCCGCCTGTTCGACCGACTCATCGTCGCGGTGGCCGCCGGTCACCACAAGCGCACGATGTTCACGATCGCCGAGCGGCTGGAGATGGCGGCCGAGTTGGCCAAACCCATGGGCAACGTCGAGGTCATCGCGTTTCGCGGCCTGCTGCGCGACTTTGTCGTCGACCACGGTGGCAAGGTGGTGGTGCGTGGTCTGCGTGCCGTCAGCGACTTCGAATACGAGTTCCAGATGGCGGGCATGAACCGCCAGCTGATGCCGGATGTCGAGACCCTGTTCCTCACGCCGAGCGATCAGTTCCAGTTCGTCAGCAGCACGTTCGTTCGCGAAATTGCCATGCTCGGCGGTGATGTTTCCAAGTTCGTGTCACCCTCGGTGCTCGATCGATTGAAGGAGCGTGTCGCGCAACCGCGCGAGTGACGCTTCTGGCAGTGCAAAAAGGGTAGGTGCCGCGATGGCCCTGATGATCACCGACCAGTGCATCAATTGCGACGTGTGCGAGCCTGAGTGCCCGAACGACGCGATCTCGATGGGCGATGAGTACTACGTCATCGATCCGAAGCGCTGCACCGAATGTGTGGGGCACTTCCCCGAGCCGCAGTGCGTGCAGGTGTGTCCGGTGGAGTGCATTCCGCTGAACCCCGAGGTGGTCGAGACTCGCGAGCAACTGCAGCGCAAGTACCACGCGCTGATGGCCGAAAAGCGAGGCGTCGAGCCGCACTCAGCCGGGCATCAGGGCGGCGATTCCCAAGACGCGGCGGACTGAGCCCACCGTCCGTCACTGGACCAGGTCAAGGGCCGAACAACGGCCCCGCTTCGACCTGTGCGGACCTGGGCGCGGCCGACTCACCCTGCCGGCGGTTTGGGTGGTGGGACGTAGCGCTCGGGCTCCGGCTCTTTTTTCTTCTTGCGCTTTTTGCTGTGGCCCGATGTGGGGCTGCTGGCCGCGTGGTGGCTCGGTTCGTCGGCCACCCGCGCCCCCAGCCCCATCGGCGCTTGCTGGGGTTGCAGCGCCTTGTTGCGCTCGCGTCGTTCCGCGGCGAGCGATTGGGCTCGCCGTTTGTCGGCGGTGACCGCGGCTTTCGCATCGGCGCGCTGGTCGGCGGTGCGGGTGTCCTGGGTGTTGATCGCCGAGGCGCTGGCCGCCGTCGCAGGCCCACAGGGCACTTGCTGGTAGGTTTGCCCGCAGCGGTAGACGGTCTTGTCAGCAGCCTGACCCGGCGCCGCCCATCCACCGGCCATGACGATGACGAACCCTGCGATGGCCCAACGGTGGCGGCGATCGAGGGTGGTCATGGTGGTGTCTCCTGTCAGGTACCGGTCGGTCCCCCCGGTCCGGTCTGCGGCCCAGGCGGTGGGGAGGCGGGTGATGAGGGTGAAGGGGGGGCCTCGGCCGGGCGGGGGGGCTTGGGCCTCGCCGGCTTGGCGTGGAGCTTCATGATGGCGCGTTCCATCTCGCCCGCCAACATCAAATCCAGCAGCTTGAGGGAGTCTTCGATGTTTCGTTCGATCGCGTCGCGCTCGTCGGCGGGGGGCTTGCGCAGCACATAGTTGGCCACCTCGGCTTTGACGCCAGGGTGGCCGATGCCCAATCGCAGGCGCCAGAAATCTCCGGTACCGAGTTGGGCCTGGATGTCCTTCAGGCCGTTGTGGCCGCCATTGCCGCCACCGAGCTTGAGTTTCATCTGCCCGGGCGGCAGATCGAGCTCGTCGTGCACCACCAGGATCTCTGCCGGCGCCAGCTTGAAAAAGCGCACCAGGGGGGCGACCGACTTGCCCGACAGATTCATGTAGGTCATCGGCTGCAACAACCACACTGGGCCACCCGAATCCTGAGGGCGATTCATGCGGGCCACCAGCCCGTGGTAGGCGCGGTCGGGCAGCAGCGACACCTTGAGCTGGCGCGCCGCGCCGTCCACCCACCAGAAGCCGGCGTTGTGGCGCGTGGCCTCGTATTCAGGGCCGGGGTTGCCCAGGCCGACGATCAATCGAATCATGGCCGGAATTATCGAGCCGCCGACTTGGCGGCTTGATCCGAGCCGAGAGCTGCGCGAGCGCCTGCAATCACCGCCTGACCGATCTGCTCCATCAGGCCGGTGTGCGCGGGTGTCACCGCACGGTTGCCGGCGGCCGGCGGCGCCGGGCGCGGCTCGTCCATGCTGAGCTTCCACTGGTGCCAGTACAGCGCCACGTCGATGGTGATGTCGGCCTTCAGCGGCACGAGCGTGCCCTGGGCGATGTCGGCTCGCGCCAGCAGTTCCGGCAGGACGGCCACGCCCCAGCCCATGGCCGCGGCCCGGGCGCCGGCTTCACTGCTGGGCACGAAGCGTTCCTTCAGCCGCGGCGATCGCACACCGAAGGCCTTGGCGACCCATTGCGCCTGCATGTCGTCCTTGCGGTTGAAGACGATGAAGGGTAGCTGTGGGAAGTTCAACGGCGTCAGCCCGTCGGGCATCGCCCGCTCGATGAATGCGGGGCTGGCCACGGCGACATAGCGCATGTGACCCAGCGCCTGGCATGAACAGCCGCGCAGCGCCTGCGACACCGTGCTCACACAGCCCAGCACTTCGCCCTGGCGCATCCAGTCGTGGGTGAAGTCCTGGTCATCGACGATCAGTTCCAAGCCGTAGCCGTCACGCTGGCCCGCACGCACCAGGGGATCGAGTGCCGGCAGTACCCAGGTTGCGAGGCTGTCGGCATTGACAGCAATCGGCAGCCGCTCGTCTCGCGCGAGAGTCGTGCCCAGCTCACGGGCGGCGTCGGCCCGCAGGGCCTGCATCTGGCGTGCATAGCGCAGCAGCACCTTGCCGGGCTCGGTCAGCCGAAGCGGGCGAGCCCGCACCACCAGCAGGTGGCCGGCGCTGGCTTCCAGCGAACGCAGCCTTTGCGACACGGCCGATTGGGTGATGGACAGCAGCTGCGCGGCGCGCTCGAAGCTGCCCGCTTCGGCGAGCGCCGCCAGGCAATCCAGGCCGGCAGGATCCAAGGCATTCATGGGTAAACGCTAATGAAATCCATCAGAGCGGCTAATGTAGCCGCTGAGATGTCGATGCGCCTTGGCCGGCGCCGCGGGCCGTTTCAACATCGGCGCTCCATCACAAAACTGCCGAACGGAGACAACCATGCGCATCGGTCTGCCCAAGGAAATCAAGAACCATGAGTACCGCGTCGGCCTGACGCCGGCGAGCGTCCGCGAATTCACCTCGCGAGGCCATGAGGTGTTCGTACAAAGCGGGGCAGGCGCGTCCATCGGCCTGGCTGACGAGCAATACGCTGCATCTGGCGCCGTGCTGGTCAAGGATGCCGCCGAGGTGTTCGCCAAGGCCGACATGGTCGTCAAGGTGAAAGAGCCTCAGCCGCAGGAATGCGCGATGCTGCGCGAAGGCCAGATCCTCTACACCTATCTGCACCTGGCACCGGACCCGGAGCAGACCGCCGCGCTGGTCAAGTCCGGCGCCATCTGCGTCGCCTACGAAACCATCACCGGCCCGGGTGGCGGCTTGCCCCTGCTGGCGCCCATGAGCGAGGTGGCCGGCCGAATGAGCATCCAGGCCGGCGCTGCCCATTTGGAGAAGAGCAAGGGCGGCATGGGGGTGCTGCTGGGTGGCGTGCCGGGTGTCGAGCCGGCTCACGTGCTGGTCATCGGTGCGGGTGTCGTCGGTACCCATGCGATGCAGATGGCGATCGGCCTCGGGGCGCGCGTGACGGTGCTCGACAAGAACGTCGACCGCCTGCGCCAGATCGATGCGATCTACGGCAACCGCGTGAAGACGCTGTACTCCAACGCCCAGACCCTGGAAGAGAAGGTGCTGGAGTCCGATCTGGTCATCGGTGGCGTGTTGGTGCCCGGTGCCGCTGCGCCGAAGCTGGTCACGCGCTCGATGGTCCGCTGCATGAAGAAGGGCGCCGTGCTGGTGGATGTGGCCATCGACCAAGGCGGCTGTTTCGAGACCTCACGCGCCACCACCCACGCTGAGCCAACCTACGTGATCGATGACGTCGTGCACTACTGTGTGGCCAACATGCCGGGCGCGGTGGCTCGCACGTCGACGTTCGCGTTGAACAACGCAACGCTCGCCCACGGCTTGGCGCTGGCCGACAAGGGCTGGAAGCAGGCGATGAAGGACAACCCGCACCTCAAGGCGGGCTTGAACGTGGCCGCCGGCAAGGTGACCTACGACGCTGTGGCCCGCGACCTGGGCTACGCCTACGTGCCGGCTGACTCGATGCTCGGCTGAGCTTTTCGCGGCGCGGGGCCGGTAGGCCCCTGAGCAAGAAAGCCCCGCGCTGCTGGCCGCAGCGGCGGGGCTTTGTGCTTTTCAGAGAGGGGAAGCGGATGCCTCCCCATCTCTTTCACATCAAGGTGCCGGAACGGTGCCGGTGATGCTGTATTGGCCGAGGCTGCCGTAGTCGCTGTAGCCATCGGTCGGGGTCTTGAAGCCGATGCCGTCGATGGCGACGTAGTACTTGCCGGCCGCAGGCAGGGTGAAGGTCACCGTGGCGCCCAACTGGTCGGCAGGCTTGCCCTTGGCGATGACCTTGCCGTCGGCCTTCATGATCTTCACCAACACGTCGAGATTGGCCGAACGGGTATCCGGGGTGACGGTGATGGTGCCCGAGCCCGCCTTGGCCGAGAACGAGAAGACGTCCTTGTCCTTGCGGGTCTCGATCACGCCCTTGCCCGACAGGTTCACGTTCGAGCCGGCAGGTGAAGTGCTCAGGGCTGAGGCCTTGGAGATGCCGTTGCCGTGGTCGTCCTTGCGCAGCGGGCCGCCGTTGCTGACCATCACCGCGAAGTCGTCTTCCTTGTTGTTGGCGTCAGCGTACTCGCCTTGGCTCCACTGGGCGGTTTCCTTGTAGTAGCCCACGCCCATGATCGGCGCCCAGCCGGTCACGCCATCGCCGTGGCCACCGTAGTAGCCAACTTGCGAGGTGCCGTCATGGCCCAGGCCGAGGTTGTGGCCAACTTCGTGCGAGGTCGCTTCGGCCACGTACTTCTCATTGCCGGTGCCCAGCATGTCCCAGAAGACCAGGGCGGGCTTGTAGTAGTCGCCCACGTTGTCGTAGACGCCCACATAGGCCACGCCACCGCAAGAGCAGTTGTAGACGCCGTTGTGGTTGGTGATGACAGCCGTGGTGCCGTAGACGTCGTCGGTGTCGCTCGAGCGGGTCAGCTTGTCGGCTGACGGTTGCTCGGTGGTGACGTCGATGTCGAAGGGGGCGTAGTCTTCGGCAACGCGCTGCCAGATGTACTGGATGCGCTCCAGCTCAGCGGCAGAGAACGAATTGACGTTGCCATCGAAGTCGAACGCCTGGGCGTTGATGGTGTTGCCACCGCTGTTCCAGGCCGTGTTCTGGATGACCGCGCCGTTGAAGTCCAGATAGATGGTGCGCTTGGCGCCCGGGCGGCTGTGCAGCAGGAAGGTGTTGTCCAGCGGCGCCGGTGCGGTGCCTTCGACGAAGTCCTTGCCGTCTGACGGCAGGGGGTGGTCCATTTCTTCGACCACGTACAGGCGGCCGTTGCGGTCCAGGCGCATCAGCGGATCGCGCAACAGCATCTCGCGCAGGGCCTCGGGGCTGCGCTTGTAGAACTTGGCGACGGCCTCGAGCTTGTCGCCCAGCAGATCGATCGCGCGCTGGCCCGATGCGCCGGCTTCGGCCAGCCGCATTTCCGGGAAGGCCGCGCGTTCGGTTTGGGACAGCGCAGGGGCGCTGACGAAGGCGAGGACGGTCGCGGCGGCGGCAGCGCGAAGGGTGAATCGTGGCATGTGTGCTCCTCTCAAAAGGGAGGGTCATGCTATCGAGATGGGACCGAAATGCGATGCACGCTCACCCGGTAAATTGCTTGAAATCGCAACAGCCGTAAGTCATATGGGCCCATGAAAAAACCCCGCCGGAGCGGGGTTTTGTGGGGTGGGGCATCGGCACGCACGCGCCGCGCCACAGACCGCTGGGACGCGGCCCGGCCGGGCTTTACTTCTTGCCCTTGCCCTTTTTCTTGTCGTCGGCGGGAGCGGCCACCGGCGCCACGACTTCTTCTTCCGGCTTCGGCTCGGTGACGGCCACGACCACCGGGTTCAGGGTGCCGTGCTTGACAGCCTTGATGCCGGCCGGCAGCGACAGGTCCGACACGTGCAGGCTCTTGCCCTTGACCAGGCCGGAGAGATCGACGCTGATGAACTCAGGCAGTTGAACGGCCAGGCATTCGATTTCGATCTCGGTGGCCACGTGGCTCACCAGGCACTTGTCGGTCTTCACCGCGACCGAGTTTTCTTCGCCGGAGAAGTGCAGCGGCACCTTCTTGCGCAGCTTGGTCGTCTCGTCGACGCGCTGGAAGTCCACGTGCAGCACTTGCTGCTTCCAGGGGTGCATCTGGAAATCACGCAGCAGCACCTTCTGCTTCTTGCCGCCCAGTTCCATCTCGAGGATGGACGAGTGGAACGCTTCCTTCTTCAGGGCGAAGTAAAGCGCGTTGTGATCGAGTTCGATCATCGCGGGCTCGCCAGCACCGAAAACGATGCCGGGCACCTTGCCCGAGTTGCGCAGGCGGCGGCTCGCTCCGGTCCCCTGCTTGCTGCGCTCGAAAGCGACGAATTCCATGGCACTCTCCAATGAGTCGGGGCGTCCGCGACCAGATGCGCCCCTGGTGAAATGACAGCTTGCGCCGTCAACGAAAGAAGACCGCCGAGCCTGTCCGGCGCAGCGGTCTGCGAAAAATCAGAAGTTGTTGTTCTGCTCGGCGAACATCGAGGTCACCGATTCACCGTCTGAGATGCGGCGGATGGTTTCGGCGAACAGGAAGGCCACCGACAGCTGGCGGATCTTCGAGCACGCTTTGCCCGCGTCCGACAGCGGAATGGTGTTGGTGATGACGACTTCGTCGAGGTGCGAGCTCTTGATGCGCTCGATGGCCGGGCCCGAGAACACCGCGTGCGTGCAGTAGGCGTAGACGCTCTTGGCGCCACGGTCCTTCAGCACCTCGGCCGCCTTCACCAGTGTGCCGGCGGTGTCGATCATGTCGTCCATGATCACGCAGTTGCGGCCGTCGATGTCGCCGATGACGTGCATCACTTCGGAGACATTCGCCTTCGGGCGGCGCTTGTCGATGATCGCCAGGTCGCAGCCGAGCTGCTTGGCGAGGGCGCGGGCGCGCACGACGCCGCCGACGTCCGGGCTCACCACCACGAGATCGCGGTAGGCCTTGGCCTTCAGGTCGGTCAGCAACACCGGCGATGCGTAGATGTTGTCGACCGGGATGTCGAAGAAGCCCTGGATCTGGTCGGCGTGCAGGTCCATCGTCAGCACGCGCTCGACGCCGACGGTTTCCAGCAGATTGGCGACCACCTTGGCCGAGATCGGCACCCGCGTCGAGCGGGGGCGGCGGTCCTGGCGGGCGTAGCCGAAGTAGGGGATCACGGCGGTGATGCGGCGCGCGCTGGCGCGCTTCAGCGCATCGACCATGATCAGCAGCTCCATCAGGTTCTCGTTCGTCGGCGCGCAGGTGGACTGCACGACGAACACGTCGCGGGCGCGAACGTTCTGCTGGATCTCGACGGTGACTTCGCCGTCGGAGAAGCGACCCACCGTGGCCTTGCCGAGCTCAGTGCCCAGGTGGGTGGCGATTTCCTGGGCCAGCACCGGGTTGGCATTGCCGGTGAAGAGCACGGTGTTGAACAGCACGGGGGACTCCGGTGAGCAGGCGGCTGGGGAGAAGGACTGCGTGTGCGGTCTACAAAGACGAGGACGGCGTGTGTGTCACGCCGTCTCTGAAGAAATTTGGCAGGGGAGGAAGGACTCGAACCCTCGCATGTCGGAATCAAAATCCGATGCCTTGACCAACTTGGCGACTCCCCTACACAGGAAGCGGTCATGGAGACCACCCCCTTGAAACCTTTCAGCCCAGCCACCCGGCCAGCGGGTGAACATTGAGGCCCCGGCACATTCGACCGACCCAGCCTTCAGGCCAACCTTCCAGCTGGCCATCTTGCATGGTCGCCACAGGCCGCTCGCCTGCGCCGGCTCTTGCATACACCGCGCTGCCCGACCCGGTCATCCGGCTGTTGCCGAACCGAGCCTGAAGCCATCGACCTACTTCGGCGACCTCCGGGCACAAGGCTTCGGCGGCGCGCTGCAGATCGTTGTGGCCGGAAAAAGCGGCGAGTCGATCAACCCCTGCCTGCTCTTTCTGAACCAACGCTTCAGCGTGTGCAAGAAAGCCTGTGACTATAGCAGGCGTTGTGTCCCTTGTCAGCAGCGCGCTCGAAAAAATTCCTGCGGTCGGGATGGCGGTGCCTGGTTTGAGCACAGCGTAGTGCTGTTCGGCCAGGCTCACCGGCGTCAATTTCTCACCGATGCCTTCGACAAATGCGGTGTGGCCGCCGATGAAAAACGGGACGTCGGCACCGAGTGTCTCACCGAGTGCCAGCAGCTGGTGCCGTGACCAGCCTAATCCCCAGAGGCGGTTCAGGCCGATCAGCACCGTGGCGGCGTCTGAGCTGCCGCCGCCCAGGCCAGCGCCCCATGGGACCTGCTTGTCGATCGAGATGTCGACCCCGAAAGCGCACCCGCTGGCATCTCGCAATGCGCGTGCTGCCTTCAGGCACAAGTCATCCGCGGGAAGCGCCGCCCCCAGGTCGTGTCGCACGATGGCGCCGTCGCTTCGCCGCTCCAGGTGCAGCCGATCGGCCCAATCGATGAACGTGAACACCGATTGCAGCAGGTGGTAGCCATCGTGGCGCCGGCCCACGACGTGGAGGTACAGGTTCAGCTTGGCCGGCGCGGGCAGGTCGTAGAGCGCGTTCAGAGACATGGATTCAGGGTTGGCGATCGAGCTTGGCGCGTACGCTGACGCCCGGCGGGTCGACTCGGGTGGCTTCGACCAGGGCTTCGTCCGCCCAGCGCCCCAGGTCGACCGACCAGCCCAGTTGCACGAAGCCGGGCGTGGCGCTCGCCAGCGGCTGGTGCGGCGCACCGGCCCACGGCTGGCCCTGCATCCACCGGATGAGGGCGCCCAGCGGAACCGCCTCGCCCAGGGCTTCGCCGGTCATGGTCGGCACATCAGGAAACTCTCGGCTGCCTTGGCCGTCTTGCAGCGACGCACCGCGTTCGTCCCAGCGCGCCAGTGCCACCTGGGTGCCCAGCGGCCCCAGCAGCCGCATCTGGCCCCGCCGTTCATCGCCACTCAGCTCGAAGCTGCCGCTGTGGCTCTGAGCGGGTTGGGTCGCGCTGGCGGAGACCTTGACCAACAGGCGGCCGGACAGGGTCGGTGTGTCGGCAGCTGGCCGCGGCGCCGTGGCGCAGCCGACCAAGACCATCCCGGCGAGGGCGAGGAGGGCCCCGCGTCGGATCACAGCTTGACCTTCAGGCGGGTGAGCGTTTCCTGCAGCACATCGTTGTCGGCCTCGCGGGCTTGGCCTTCGCGCCAGATCTTCAGCGCCTCGTCTTTCTGGCCCATCACCCACAGCACTTCGCCCAGATGGGCGGCCACTTCCACGTGGGGGCGCGCCAGGTGCGACCGGCGCAAGAGCTTCAGCGCTTCGTCATGGTGGCCCAGGCGGAACTCGACCCATCCGAGGCTGTCGACGATGAACGGGTCGTGCGGCGCCAACGCCGAGGCCTTCTTCACCAGCGCCAACGCCTCATCCAGGCGGATGTTGCGATCAGCCAGCGAATACCCCAGCGCGTTGTGCGCATGGTGGTCGTCGGGCTTCAGCGCGATCACGCGGCGCAGCAGCGCTTCCATGTCGTCGTAGCGGTTCAGGCGGTCCGCCACCATCGCCAGCTCGTACATCAAGGTGGTGTCGTTGGGGTCCTGCCTCAGGCCGCCGAGCATCAGCTCATACGCTTCGGTCCAATGCCGCTGGTCGCGCAAGAGCTGCGCTTCGGCCAGCAGGCGGGCGCGCGCGTCCGGCTCGTCACGCGCCGCGCCTTCGCGCACCAAGGCCCGGGCTTGTGCGAGCTGGCCGGATTGGGCCAGCAGACTGGCGCGCCGGGTCAAGGTGGGCATGTCCACGCGTGCGGGCTCGATCTTGTCCAGCCACTGGCCCGCGGTGCGCAGGTCACCTCGTTGTTCGTAGGCCTGCGACATCAGCAGGTACGTCAGTTCGACCATGCCGCGGACGTCATGCTTGCCATCCGGGTCGTCGCCTTCGCCACCGTCGTTGGCGTCTGATTTGAGGTTGTTGGCCTGCTTGAGAAACTGCTCCAGCGATCGGATCGCCTCGGCGGGCTCTCGCAGGTCGACCATGTAGGCGCCCATGCTGAGCCAGGCGGCGGTCTGGTCCGGCTGTTTGGCCAGCACTTCCCGCAGCTGAACAGCGGCCTCACCGATGCGCTGCTGCTGGTCGAGCGAACGGGCATAGGCCAGTCGAATGGGGGTCAATGCATCTGGGCGGGCCAGGTAGCCCTGAACCAGCGCTTCCGCAGCGGGCTCCTTGGGCATCATCTCGAGTGCCAGCAACACCGGCCCCGGTGCCGAAGGGTCTTCAGCCATCCCGCGGCGTGCCTGTGACAGCGCGGTCTCCGGCATGTCGGCCGCCATGGCCAGCCGGCCCAGCGCCGTCCGAACGGCGGTGCGCGTGGCCTCGGCTTTCGCATAGGGGGCGAGCGCTTGCTCGGTGACTGTCAGCACCTTGCGTTTGTCGGCCATCGTGCTGAGGAACCGTGGCAGCGCGGCGATCGTCGCCGACCGCTCGTTCGCCGGTTCCCGCTCAATGAGGGTGCGGATGGGCTCGGACAACTCGCTGGTGCGGTCCAGTTGCACCAGCACCCGCAGCTGGATCAGCAGGGCGGTGGTCGACTCGGGCACGGTGGCTCGCCAGAGCTTGATGGCGGCCAGCGCCTTGTCCCCGGCGCGAGCCTGGGACGCGATCTCGATCGACCGTTGGAACAGGCCCTCGTCGCGGGTGCGGCGTGCCGTGGCCAGCATGCGCCCGAAGGCTTCGCCGAGGTCGCCGTTCTGGGCTTCCATTTCGGCGGCCAGCACGTCGAAAAACACCGAACCGTCCATGGCCGAGTTCGCGATGGGGCCTTCGGCTTCCTTCGAATCGGCAGAGGCGGGCGGCTCGTCGGCCCAGGCCGGCAGGCTCAGGCAGCTCGCCAGGGCTGCCGCGCACGCCAGCCTGATGGGGGTCGCGGCGCGGCGGCGGGTTGAAAGGCGGGTGGGTTGGCCCGTCAGGGCACGGGCAAGGCGAGGCAGCATCGAATCTCCGGCAGAGCAGGTCGATTCTAGGAGTGCGGCTCGCCCAGATAATTCCCCAATGCCGGAACTACCCGAGGTTGAAGTCACACGCCGCAGTGTGGGTGGCATCGAAGGGGCCCGCGTGCTCGCGTTGCACATGGGCAAGCCGCTGCGCTGGCCGTTGGGGATCGAGCCGGAGGCGCTGGTTGGCCTGCAGGTGGGCCCGGTTGGCCGGCGCGGCAAGTACCTTTGGTTGCCGCTCTTGCACCAGACCCCAGGGCATGACGGCGGCGGCCTCTTGTGGCACCTGGGCATGTCCGGCTCATTGGCGTTTTCGGCACACCTGGGCCCGCGAGGTGGTCACGATCATGCTGAACTTGTGACTGATCGTGGCCAGCTGCGCCTCACCGACCCGCGCCGTTTCGGGGCGGTGGTCTGGTCGCCCGGCCTCGGTGAGCTGCCGGCGTCGAAGCTGCTTGCGAGCCTCGGCCCTGAGCCTTTCGATCCGACGTGGACGCCTGAGGCGCTGCATGCGGCGCTGCAGGGCCGGCGCATGGCCATCAAGCAGGCGCTGCTCTCGGGCGACCTCGTTGTGGGCGCCGGAAACATCTACGCCAGCGACGCGCTGTGGCAAGCGGGCATCGACCCGCGCACGCCGTGCGCGCGCATCGGCCCGGCGCGAGCCGCGCGCCTGCATGCGGCAGTGCGGCAGGTGCTGGCCGAGGCGATCGATGCCGGCGGCTCGACCCTGCGTGATTTCCGCAACGCACACGGGGAAGTCGGCCAGTACCAGGGCCAGGCGCGGGTCTATGGGCGCGCGGGGGAAGCCTGCTCCCGCTGCGGTGTCACGATTCGTCGCATTGTCCAAGGGCAGCGTGCGACATATTTCTGCCCCGGCTGTCAGCATCGCTGAACTCCGCGCCGAAGCGGTCGAAGGGCTTTGCTAGGATTCCCGTCCGCCGTGCGCCGCCGCTCAGGCTGCGACGGCACATTCACTTACATGTACCGCCCGACCTGAACGCGACCACCATGCACCTGACCAACGCGGCCGAGCGCCAGCTCGCGATGCAGCCTTTCCTGGTGCCCGGGCTCGACGCGCTCGCGGACTGGCGGATGGCCCTCGAACGCGATCTCGCCACCCTCGAGGGCTTTCTCGATGGCAGCGATCTGCTCGATCCCGTTGCTGCCGGCGCTTCGCAGGCCTTGCGTCAACGGCTGGCCAGCGACAAGCTGGTCATCGCCTTCGTGGCGGAATTCTCTCGCGGCAAGAGCGAGCTGATCAACGCGATCTTCTTTGCCGACGCAGGCCGCCGCGTGTTGCCCGCCACGCCGGGCCGGACGACGATGTGTCCGGTCGAGCTGTCGTGGGATGCGCATGAGTTGCCCACGCTCGATCTGCTGCCGATCAGCACGCGTCGCGAAGCAGCGTCGTTGGCCGACTGGCGTCTGCAGCGTGAGCGTTGGAAGCGGCTGTCGCTGGATCCGAGTGACATGCCGGGCCTGGCGCGCGCACTCAACGAAGTCACGGCGACGCAGCACGTGACGATCGACGAAGCCCGCGCTCTGGGACTGTGGTCGGACACGAATGCCTCCGACAACCCCCCGGTCCAGGCCGATGGACGGGTCGAAGTGCCGGCTTGGCGCCACGCGATCATCAACTATCCTCATCCGCTGCTGCAGCGCGGGCTGGTCGTCGTCGACACCCCGGGGTTGAACGCGATCGGTGCCGAGCCTGAGTTGACGCTCGGCCTGCTGCCCAGCGCCCATGCCGCTTTGTTCGTGCTGGGTGCCGACACCGGCGTGACCCGTTCCGATCTGGACATCTGGAACGACCACCTCGGCGGTCAAGGCATGGCCAGCTTCGTGGTGCTGAACAAGGTCGATACCCTGGCCGACCCGTTGGCCACGCCGGCCGAACGCGAACGGGCCATCGAACGCCAATGTGTCGAAACGGCCAGCACGCTGGGCATCGGCCGCGAGCGTGTGTTCCCGGTGTCGGCACGTCAGGCTCTGGCGGCACGGCTCGCGGGCGACGAAGCCGGCCTGCAGGAAAGCCGCCTGCCGGCGCTCGAGGCCGCTTTGAACGCCGATCTGCTGCCGCAGCGCCAACTGGTGCTGGCCAAGGCGGTGATCAGCGGCGTGCAATCGCTGATCGAGCACGCGACGCGCCGGCTGCGTGACCAGCGCCGCTCGAATGCCGAGCAGATGCTCGAACTGCGCAGCCTGCGCGGCAAGAGCGGGGGCCGCGTGGCCCAGATGCTGGCCCGCGTGCAAGCCGATTCGGCCGAGTTCGAACGCTGCGCGGCCCGCCTGGCCGCACTGCGCTCGGTGCACCTGCGCATGCTGCGCGACGCCTTGCATGCGCTGTCTTCCGATCGCCTGCGTGAGGCAGTGGCCAGCCTGCAGGCCACACTCGGCTCGAGCTGGTTCAACCTGCGGGCGCGCGCGGCCTTTCAGGCACTGTGTGACGGCTTGATCGCGCAGGTCGACAAGGCTGCCCATCAGTGCGCCGAGATCAACCAGATGCTGCAGGCATCGTTCAACCAGCTCAACACCGAGTTCGGTTTTTCGCTGGCCTTGACGCCTCCCCCGGATCTGGGCAACTTCCGTGAAGAGCTGCAGCTCATCGAACGGGGCTACAGCCGCTACTTCAGCGTCACACGCGCGATTCGCATGAATGGCTCGGCGTTCTCCGAGCAGTTCCAGCGCATGCTGATGTCCAAGTTGCGGGTGGTGTTCGACAACGCCTGCTCCGAGGTCGAGACCTGGAACCAGATGGCCTCGCAGCAGATCGACGGCCAGTTCCGCGATCGCCGCAAGAGCCTGAAGCGCCGTCGCGAGGCGCTGGAGCGCATCCAGCAGGCCACCGGTGAGCTGGAGCAACGCCTGTCCGAGGTCGAAACGCAAGACGCCAAGCTGATGGAGCTGATCGAGCGGGCCTATGCGCAGGCCACCGAGCTGCGTCAGCGCGCCGAGCGTGGCCCGGATGCGCCTTCCGCCTCGCCCGACGCGGTGGACACGGAATCCGGCGGCGCGGCGGTGTTGCTGCAAGGCGACGGTCTGGCGCTGCCCTGACCATGGTGGCTGAGTACACCGGCCTCGCGGCCGGTGGCCCGTCGCTGGCCGAGCGGGTTGTCGCTTGGCAGCGCCAGCACGGCCGACACGCGCTGCCCTGGCAGCAGACACGCGACCCATACCGCGTCTGGCTGTCCGAGATCATGCTGCAGCAGACCCAGGTCAGCACCGTTCTCGGCTACTACGAGCGATTCCTCGAACGATTCCCCGACGTGGCGGCGTTGGCCGCCGCACCGATCGACGACGTGCTGGCCTTGTGGGCCGGATTGGGCTACTACAGCCGCGCGCGCAACTTGCACCGCTGTGCACAGGCGGTGGTCGCCGATCACGGCGGCGCGTTTCCGCACAACGCGCAGACGCTGGCCACCTTGCCGGGTATCGGCCGCTCGACGGCGGCGGCGATCGCTGCCTTCTGTTTCGATGAACGCGTGGCCATTCTGGATGGCAACGTGAAGCGGGTGTTGACGCGGGCGCTGGGCTTTGGCGATGACCTCGCGGTGGCTCGCCACGAGAAGCAGCTGTGGGCCCTGGCTGAAGGCTTGCTGCCCGACAGCGAGGGCATGGTGGCCTACACCCAAGGTTTGATGGACCTGGGTGCCACGCTGTGCTCGCAACGGTCACCGCGCTGCAACGCCTGTCCGCTGGGTGGCGAGTGCGTGGCAAAGCAGCAGGGCAGGCCGGAAGACTATCCGGTGAAGACCCGCAAGCTCAAGCGCAGTCGGCGCCAGCTCGTTTTGCTGTGGCTGGCGCGCGGCGACTTCATCTGGCTGGTGCGCCGGCCGACGACGGGCATCTGGGCTGGCCTGTGGTCGCTGCCTGAATTTGATTCGGTCGAGGCACTGGAAGATGCGGTGGCGGGATGGCCCGGTTCGACCCAGGCCTTGCCCACCTTCACCCATGTGCTGACCCACCTGGATCTGTCGCTCGAACCCGTGCGCCATCAACTGGCCGATGGTGCCAATGCCAATGCCAACGCCGATGCCGAGCTGGGCTCGCGCTGGCCCGAAGGGCAATGGGTGGCTTACCGCGACCTGGCGCGCCATGGCTTGCCCGCGCCGATCGCTAAGCTGCTGGGGCGCTCAGATGAGCTGTTTGCCGCGCAGGAATTCGTCGACCAGGGCGAGCCGCTGTAGCGGATCGGGCAACGCCATCAGTTGCTGGCGCGCGGCCATCGGCACGGGCAGCAGCTCGCACCAGCGGTTGGCCACCCAACCCGCATCGTCGAAGTGGTGTTCATCAGGCAGGTCGGCGTCCGGGCGCTGGGAGATTGCCGCGTAGGCGCGCTGCAGGGCTTGCACCGCATCATCGAAGCGTTCTCCCGGGGCCTGGGCTTCATCGTTCGGCAACAGCACCAGCCCTTGGGCGCTCCACAGCCCGTCGCTGCCCTCGTGCACCGACGCCCACTGGAAGCGCTGGCCGCCGGTGCACCGTACTTTCAGCACCCCGGCGCCGATCGCATCCACCTCCACCAGTTGGGCCAGCACGCCGGTGGATTCGAAGCGCGTGGCGGCCCCGGCCTGTCGCACCTCGCTGCCTTGCAGCAGGCACACCACCCCAAAAGGCTGCCGTTCGCGCAAGCAGCTGGAGATCAGATCGAGGTACCGCGCTTCGAAGACCTTCAGGGTCACTCGGCCACCCGGAAACAGCACCGTGCGCAGCGGGAACAGCGGCAAAGGCTTGGTGCTGTCCACGGTGAGGGCGGCGGTCGTCATGCGCGGCCATCCAGTTCGCGGTGACGGCGCAAGGTGGCCACGCGGCCTGAGAACCGCTTGGCGAGTTGTTCGACGAAATATACCGAGCGGTGCTGCCCACCAGTGCAGCCGATGCACACCGTCAGGTAGCTCCGTTGATCGTCTTCGAACGATGGCAGCCAGCGCCGCAAGAAGCTCTCGATCTGGGTGATCATCTCGCCCACCTCGGGCTGCTCCTGCAGGTAGGCGGCCACCGGCTCGTCACGGCCGGTGAGCGGCCGCAGCTCGCGGATGTAGAAGGGGTTGGGCAGCACCCGCACATCGAACACCATGTCCGCGTCGAGCGGAACACCGTACTTGAAGGCGAACGATTCGAAGACCAGGGTCAGGCGGCTGTCGGTCGCATTGACGAGCTCGCGCAGCCACAGCCGCAATTGCGCGGGCCGCAGCTGCGAGGTGTCGAGCACGGTCGAGCGGTCGTGCAGGTCGGCGAGCAGCGTTCGTTCGAGCTCGATGGCCTCGACCAGCGCGCGATGCGAATCGCCATCGTCGAGCGGGCTGCTCAAGGGGTGTGGCCGCCGCGTTTCCGAGAAGCGCTTGACCAGCGCGCCGGTGGTGGCATTGAGGAAGACGCTGCGCACGTCGACCCCCTCGGCGCGCAACTGATCGATCAGCGGCAACAGGTGGGGCAGCGAGCCGGCGGTGCGCACGTCAACAGCGATCGCCATCTTGCGCACGCCGTGGCTGCTCTCCACACGGATGAAGTCGCGCAGCAATTCGGGCGGCAGGTTGTCGACGCAGAAGTAGCCGGCGTCTTCCAGCGCGTGCAACGCCACCGATTTGCCCGAGCCTGAGATGCCGGTGACGACCACCACTTCGCGGCCTGCCACGCCGGTGTCGGTGAGCGGCTGCGTGGCGTCGGCCGGTGTGCCGGGCAAGGGCGGGGCGGGATCGTTCATGTCGAAGGCTTCGCGCGGGCCGCACGCGGCGTTTCATGCACGGCGCGCTGGATCAGCTCTTGCGCATGCGCCAGGCTCGTGCCGGACTGCCGATCGCCGCCCAGCATGCGGGCGACCTCGGCGACGCGCGCTTCCCCGTGCACCGGGGCGATCTGGCTGAGCGTCTGGCCCTTCTCGGTCGCCTTGGCGACCACGAAATGGCAGTCTGCGCAGGCAGCCACCTGGGGCAGATGTGTCACCGCCAGCACCTGCGCGCTTCGGCCGAGTTGTTTCATCAGCCGGCCGACCGAATCGGCGACCGTGCCGCCCACGCCCGAGTCGATCTCGTCGAAGATCAAGGTGGCCGGGCTCGATGCGGCGGCTGCGGCGCGCCGGTTGCCCGCTTGGCTGCTGGCCTGCCGCTGTTGTGCCGTCGTCACCGCGATGGCCAGCGCCAGGCGAGACAACTCGCCGCCCGACGCCACCTTGCCCAGGGTGCGCGGCGCGCTGCCGGCATGGCCCGCGACCAGGAACTCCACCGTTTCCAGGCCATAGGACTGCGGCTCATTGGCGGGCGTGAGCTCGACCTCGAAGCGCCCGCCAGCCATGCCGAGTTGCTGCATCGCCTCGGTCACCCGCTGCGCCAGCGGTTTGGCGGTTTTGTGCCGAGCGCTGCTGACTGACTTGGCCTCCTTCTGCCAGGCCGCGCGCGCCTCAGCGACACGTTGTTCCAGCCCGTCGAGGTCGGCCGCGTCATCCAGCGCCTTCAAATGGGTACGCCATTCGGCCAGCAGCGCGGCCAGCTCTTCCGGCGGGCGGCGGTAGCGGCGTGCCAGGCTCATCCAGGCCGACATGCGCTGGTCCACCTCGGCCAGCCGTGCCGGATCCAGCTCTGTGCGCGACAGGTAGGCGTTCAGCGTGTGCGCGGCATCCTCGAGTTGAGCTTGCGCGCCGTGCAGCACCTCGACCACCGGCGCCAAGCGCGTGTCGAACTCGGCCACGTCTTCCAGCGCGGCCAGCGCCCGCGCGACCAGGCGCGACGCGTTGTCGTCATCGTCGCCCGAGACGGAGCGCACGGCTTGGCTGGCGCCGTCGAGCAACGCCTGTGCGTGGGCCAGCCGCTGATGCTCGGCATTCAGCTCGGGCCATTCTTCATCGCCGGGCGAGAGCTTTTCCAGCTCGCCGATCTGCCACTGCAGGCGCTCGCGCTCGCTGGCCAGCTCGCCCTGCCGGGTGCGGGCCGATTCCAGCGCCAAGCTGGCCGCACGCCAATGGTCGTAGGCCTCGGCCATCGGCCGGATGTCGACGCCCGCCTGCTCATCGAGCAGCGCGCGAACCGAGGCGGGTCGTGTCAGGCCCTGCCAGGCGTGCTGGCCGTGGATGTCGATCAGGTGATCTGCCACCTCGCGAAGTTGCGCCACGGTGGCGGCACTGCCGTTGATGAAGCCGCGGCTGCCGCCCTTGGCATCGACGATGCGGCGAAGCAGCAAGGTGCTGTCGCCAGCGTCGAAGCCGGCTTCTTCCAGCCAGCCCGACAGCGACGGGGGCAGGTCAAAGGCTGCCGTGATTTCAGCGCGCGAAGCGCCCTCACGCACCACATGGGCTTCGGCGCGGGCACCCAGCGCCAGTTGCAGGGCGTCGATCAGGATCGACTTGCCCGCGCCGGTTTCGCCGGTCAACACCGAGAAGCCAGAGTCGAACTCGACGTCCAGCGCGCTGACGATGACAAAGTCCTTGAGAGTGAGGCTCTTGAGCATGGAAAACGCGAAAGTCAGAGGCCGCCGCGGCCTGGCGCGGCAAGGCGCGCGGGCAAGTGCCCGGCGCAGCACGACCCCAAGCTTGCCATCAAACGCCCTCGTACCAGCGCAGCTTGCGCCGCAATGTGGCGTAGTAGCTCCAACCGCGCGGGTGCAGGAAGCGCACCGTCTGCGCCGAGCGGCGCACCCGCACCTGGTCGCCGTGCAGCAGGCTGGCCAGCCGATGCATGTCGAAATTGGCGCTCGAATCGCGCCCGGCCACGATGGTGACCATCACGTCTTGCCCGTCGGGCAGCACGATGGGCCGGTTCGACAGGGTGTGCGACGCGATCGGCACCATCACCCAGCCGGCGATGGCGGGGTGCAGGATCGGCCCGCCGGCTGACAGCGCATAGGCGGTCGAACCAGTGGGCGAAGAGATGATCAGGCCATCGGCGCGGATGTTGGCGACGAATTCGTCGCCCACGTCGATGCGCAGCTCGACCATGCTGGCGGTGTTGCCCCGGCTGACGACCACGTCGTTGAGCGACAGGCCCTCGAAGATGATCTCGCCGTCGCGGCGCACATCGCCCTCGATCATCGCGCGGCGCTCTTCTTCGAAGTCGCCCTGCATCATCGGGCCGAGCGCCTCGGCCCAGTCGGAGGCGCGGATGTCGGTGATGAAGCCCAGGCGGCCCTGGTTGATGCCCACCAGCGGCAGATTGTGGGGTGCCAGCTCGCGGGCGATGCCCAGCATCGTGCCGTCGCCGCCCACCACCACGGCGATGTCGCAGCGCTGGCCCAGTTCGGCCGAGGTGTAGGCACCGTGATCGCTCCAGCCGGTGTTCAGTGCGGTTTCTCGCTCGACCGACACATCCAGCCCTTGCCCGATCAGGAACTCGGCAATGCTTTGCAGCATGGGCCGGATGCCTTGGGCCTGGTACTTGCCTATCAACGCAGCGTGGCGAAAGCGATGGGGCATGGCCCTGCAATGGTTCAAAAGGGTGCGAGGAATTACACCACAGGGGCTTTCACGCAAAGGATGGCCTTCGGGTGTGTCCTTACAATGAATTCATGCTCGACGAGCGTGCCAAATCCCTCTTGAAGACCCTGGTCGAACGCTACATCGCGGACGGACAGCCGGTCGGCTCGCGCACGCTGTCGAAGGCGTCGGGGCTGGAACTGTCCCCCGCGACCATCCGCAATGTGATGGCCGACCTGGAAGAACTGGGTCTGATCGTCAGCCCCCACACCTCGGCAGGCCGCATCCCCACACCGCGGGGCTATCGCTTGTTCGTCGACACGATGCTGACGACCCGGCCGATGGATTTGAGCCAGGCGCCGCCTGAGCTGGCTGCGGCCCGCGAACAACTGCACCCCGATCAGCCCCAACGCGTGATTGCGCAGGCGGCCCAGCTGCTGTCCAGCCTGTCGAGCTTTGTCGGCGTGGTCACCGCGCCCAAGAAGCAGAGCGTGTTCCGGCACATCGAATTTCTTCGCCTGGGTGAGAAGCGGGTGCTGGTGATCCTGGTCGCACCGGACGGCGACGTGCAGAACCGCGTCATCTTCACCGCGCACGATCCGTCGCAATCCGAGTTGGTCGAGGCGAGCAACTACCTCAATGCACACTACGCCGGCCTGACGATCGAAGAGGTTCGTGAAAGGTTGAAGGGCGAGATCGACGCGCTGCGTGGCGAAATCGCCGGTCTGATGCAGGCGGCCGTCCAGGTGGGCACGGAAGCCACCGAGAGCCAGGAACAGGTCATCGTCAGCGGAGAGCGCAACCTGCTGGGTGTGCAAGACTTTGGCGACCTGGGCTCGCTGCGCAAGCTGTTCGACCTGTTCGAGCAAAAAACGCAGTTGATGCGTCTGCTGGACACCTCCAGCCGCGCCGAAGGCGTGCGCATCTTCATCGGCGGTGAAAGCCGTGTCGTGCCCTACGAAGAGTTGTCCGTCGTGTCGGCCCCATACGAGGTAGATGGCCAAGTGGTAGGCACGCTCGGCGTCATCGGCCCGACGCGCATGGCCTACGACCGCATGATCCAGATCGTGGACATCACCTCCCGCCTGGTCGGCCACGCACTTTCGCAGCGCTGAGGGCTGGCCTCGCCAACCGCCTAGAATCGCCACCCTTCGGGCCGTTAGCTCAGTTGGTTAGAGCAGAGGACTCATAATCCTTTGGTCGCTGGTTCGAGCCCAGCACGGCCTACCAGATCTCCACGCGGGCCTCGCCGTCGCCTCACGGGTGGTTGTCCGCGTGATCGGCTACCGGGCTTGCCGATTGCCGTCAATGGCATCAGGCGCCCCATCCGATGAGGAGGACGAAGCGATGGCACTGCCCCATGCTCAATTGCTGGACGTGATCGGGGTCCGCCCGCTGGGGGCGGCCTTGGTGGATGCGTTCAGCACCAGCTTGATCAAGACAGAGCGGTTGCAACTGCTGCACTTGGTGTTGCCGGCGCGGCAGGACATGCCGGAGCACCATGTCGACGACGAGTGCTGCCTCCATTGCCTGGAGGGAGCGGTCGATGTGGTGATGCCCGGTGGCACCCGGCACCTGCAAGCCGGCGACTTGGTGGTGCTGCCGGCGAAGCAGCGGCATGCGTTGAGTGCCCGCCTCGATTCGGCACTGCTCGTCACGCTGATGCCGCGTCACGGCGACGCCACTGCGAACTGAGGCAGACCTGCCTCGGTGGCACAGGCCACCCAGGCGGTCAGCGGAACGACTCGGGGTCGAGCGTGCAGCGGGCGCCCACGAGCGTGGCGGCATCGCGGCCGTCGTTCGTTTGCGGCCATTCGCCGCGCGCTTCGAAAATCGCTGAACCTCGGGAGACGCACAGCTCCCGCGGGCTGGACAGGTCGACCTCGATGCCCTTGGGCGCCGGCCGCAACACGTAAGCCGCGAGCGCGGTGGCTTCAATCACCGCGAGCCCCGCGACGATCCACACCCACTTGCGCGAGGTGGGGCGTGACTTGTCGATGAAGAGCGTGCGCATGGACGGAAAACCATAGGGGGTACTGCAGGAGGGCCGGATTCTGCGGAGTGGGACACAGCCCGTAACTCCCTCGATCGGGGGAGGGGCCCTGGTATGGCTGCCTTGTTCTAGGGGAGTAGGCCGCCCGGGGCGGGCCCAGGGCTGGCGCGTGCCGGGGCCTGCTCCAACGTGGTGCCCGCCCTCCCGCGCAACGGGGCATTCGGCCAGCGTTCGATGGGGGGTGGGTGCTCCGCATGGCTCAGCGCCCGTTGCCGGCGGGCCGTCGCCGGGGGCATCGCCATCTGGCGGCTGAGCCACTGGTAGCAATAGCGGTAGCCGTGGCTGTTGGGATGAAAACCGTCACCCGCGAAGTATTGAGCCCGCTCTCGCACCAAGGCGAGGCGGTGTTCGCCATCATGAAAGCCGACGAACTCGGTGCCATGCTCCCGGGCGATTTGCGCAAACATGGCGCAGGCCTGTCGGGTGCGGCGGGAGATCCACCAACTGAAGGGCGGCCGGAACAATGGGGCCAGTCCCACGTCGCCCGGGCCGAGCCAGATCACGCGGCGCGCCACCCGGTGCAGCATCGGCAACAGTGTTTCGGCCGCCCGACGCATCGCGGCGAGATTCGGGCTGTGCAGGATGTCGTTGCCGCCCACATGCAGCAGCAGCACATCGAAACGGCTGGCGGCGTCAGGTGCCGACGGCAACTGTCGCAACTGCGCTGGCACGTCAGCCAATGTCGAGCCGGACACACTGAGGTTCACCACCTCAGCGCCCCGGTAGTCCGCGGCCAGCAGACCGGCGATCGACTGGGTGCCACAGTCGGCTCCGATGCCCACGCCCGTGCTGTCTCCCATCACCAGAACGCGGCGCTGAGCGCGCAGGGCCCGGTACTGGTACGGGCGTCGCAGACGCGTTGCCTCAGCGTCGCGGCGGGCGCGTTTGACGCGAAGGACCTGGTCGGTGCTCACCGCCGCGAGCGCCGCCAAGCCGCACCATGCGGCCAGTTGCAGGGCCACGCTCCACAGCGGCCGCTGGGGTGCGGGTGTGGTGCCGACACCCGGCCGATCGGCACCGCGGCTCACGGCACGCGCCGTCCCGTGACCAACTGGTAGATCAATACGATGATGGCGCCGACCAACAGCAGGTGGATCAGCCCGCCCGCGGTGAACGCGGTCAGTGAACCCACGATCCACAACGCCAGCAATATGGCAGCGATGGTGTACAGCATGGTGGCCCTCCGGCATTGACAACGATGTTGCCAAGGTAGCCGGTGCGGCCGGCCGGGGCCGTCAGCGGGCGGCGCTGATGCGTGTAGGACGCCGCCCCACCGCCACCTGCCGGTGCGCGAGGCGGGGTCGAACGTCAGCCGGCGAAGCGGTGGGCCGGGCGCCCGCGAGCCGTCGTTTCAACGGCGAACAGGCCGCCCGCCAAGGGTTGGCGGCGAAGCTGATCGTCGCTCAGGTCGAAGCGGGCGCTGGTGATGAACAGGGTGCGCAGATCGGGCCCACCGAAGGCGACGTTGGTGATGTGGTCGGTGGGCAGGGGCACCCTCAGCAGCTCGTCGGCCGTGATGGGGTCATGGCAAGTGACGCAGGCGGCGCCCCAGTGCGCGATCCACAGGCGGCCATCGGCGTCGGTGGTCATGCCGTCGGGGTAGCCGTCACCAGGGGCGAATCGCAGCCAGGGCCGCTGGCCGCTCAGCGTGCCGGTCTCGGGATCGACGTCGAACGCGTGGATCTGCTGGTTCGCCGTGTCGTTGAAGTACATCGTCTTCTGGTCGAGCGACCAGGTGGGGCCGTTCGTCACCGGGAACCGGGCATCGAAGGCGCGCGTGGCGCGGCCCGAAGCGTCGAAGCAGTAGAGCGCTCCGGTGGGCGCCTGGCAGGCGAAGTCCATCGTGCCGGCCCAGAATCGGCCAGCGACGTCGCACTTGCCGTCGTTGAAGCGGTTGCCTTCGCGCTCGGGCTCGGGCTCATGCAGGCGTTGCAGTGCGCCGGTGGCGGGGTCGAACAGCGCGAGCCCCCGGCGCAGCGTGACCGCCAGCCCGGCGCCCGTCGCCCGCTCCGCCACGGCGCTGATGGTTTCTTCGAACTGCCAGCTGTCGCGGGCATCGGTGAGGCCATCGGCAGCGCCCTTTCCCAGCTGCAGGCGATACAGCCGGTGCTCCAGGATGTCCACCCAGTACAGCGCCTGCTCGCGTTCCGACCAGCAGGTGCCCTCGCCCAGGGTGGCGCCGGCGGCCCACACGCAACGCGGTTCAGACAACAGGGCAGGGGCGGGCAGGCTCATGGCGGTCGGGGTTCAGTGGGAGTCGCGGGGCACCGGGGCACCGCTGCTGCCGACGAGGAAATCCAGGTCGGCGCCGAGGTGCGCTTGTTGCACGTGCTCGACATACAGCTTGTACCAGCCTCGCTGAGGCGGACCCGGCGGCGCCCATTGTGCGCGTCGCTGGGCCAGCTCCTCGTCACTCACTTCCAGGTGCAGGCGGCGCCCGGGCACGTCCAACTCGATCATGTCGCCATCACGCACGAGCGCCAGCGGGCCACCGGCTGCCGCCTCGGGCGAGGTGTGCAGCACCACCGTGCCGTAGGCGGTGCCACTCATGCGCGCGTCCGAGATGCGCACCATGTCAGTGATGCCTTTGCGCAGCACCTTGGGCGGCAGCGGCATGTTCCCCACTTCGGCCATGCCGGGGTAGCCACGCGGTCCGCAGTTCTTGAGCACCATCACGCAGTGCTCGTCGATGTCGAGCGACTCGTCGTCGATGCGGGCGTGGAAGTCTTCGATGTTGTCGAACACCACCGCGCGCCCTCGGTGCTTCAGCAGATGAGGCGAGGCGGCCGAGGGTTTGATCACGGCGCCGTCCGGGGCCAGGTTGCCGCGCAGCACCGCAATGCCGGCGGCGGGCTTGAACGGCTGGTCGTAGGTGCGGATGACCTGCTCGTTCCAGCAGCGGGCGCCTTCAATGTTCTGGCCGATGGTGCGGCCATTGACCGTCATCGCATCGCGGTGCAGCAGATGCTGGATGCGGTTCATCACCACGGGCACGCCGCCGGCATAGAAGAAGTCTTCCATCAGGTGCCGGCCCGAGGGCTGCAGGTCAACCAGGCAGGGCACTTCGGCGCCCAGGCGGTCCCAATCCTGCAGGTTCAGCTCGATGCCGATCCGGCCGGCCACAGCCAGCAGGTGGATCACCGCATTGGTCGAGCCGCCGATGGCGGCATTGGTGCGGATGGCGTTCTCGAAGGCTTGCCGCGTGAGGATCTTGGACATGCGCAGGTCTTCGCGCACCATCTCCACGATGCGCCGGCCGCTCATTTGCGCGAGCCGGTGCCGCCGGGCGTCCACCGCCGGGATGGCCGCGTTCTCAGGCAGCGCCATGCCCAGCGCCTCGACCATCGAGGCCATCGTGGAGGCGGTGCCCATCGTCATGCAGCTGCCTTTGGAGCGGTGCATGCAGCTTTCTGCCGCGGTGAAATCGGCCTGCGACATTTCGCCGGCGCGCACCGCCTCGCTCATCTGCCACACGCCCGTGCCCGAGCCGATGTCCTGGCCGCGGAACTTGCCATTGAGCATCGGCCCGCCCGAGATGCCGATCGTCGGCAAATCGCAGCTCGATGCACCCATCAGCAGCGCCGGCGTGGTCTTGTCACAGCCCATCAACAGCACCACCCCATCGATGGGGTTGCCGCGGATGGACTCTTCCACATCCATGCTCGCCAGGTTGCGAAACAACATCGCCGTCGGGCGCAGCTGCGTCTCGCCGAGGGACATCACCGGGAACTCCAGTGGGAAGCCGCCCGCTTCGTAGACGCCGCGCTTGACGAATTCCGCGAGTTCGCGGAAGTGCCCGTTGCAAGGCGTGAGCTCGCTCCAGGTGTTGCAGATGCCGATGATCGGCCGCCCGTCGAACATGTCCTCAGGGTAGCCCTGGCCTTTCATCCAACTGCGGTGGACGAAGCCGTCTCGGTCGGTTCGGCCGAACCAAGCCTGGCTTCGAAGGGCCGGCTTTTTGGTCGCCATGCGTGTCTCCTTGCTCTTGACGCGGCGGATGCTATCCCCGCACACTGATGCAAGAAAAATAGAAAAATCGCTCTCTTATATCTTCAAATCGATATGTCAAACCCATCACATCTCAGCCCGGGCCTGGCCCGATACCCCAGCCTGCAGGGTCGAAGCGTCTTCATCACCGGGGGTGGCAGCGGCATCGGCGCCGCCATGGTCCAGGCCTTTGCGGCGCAAGGCGCGCGCGTCGCCTTCGTCGATGTCGCCGAGGCGCCGAGCCGGGCGCTGGCCGAGGCGGTCGGCGCCAGCGGCCATCCCGCGCCGTGGTGGCGCCGCTGCGACGTGCGGGACATCGACGCGCTGCAGGCCGCCATCCGTGATGCCGCGGCTGAGTTGGGCGACTTTGTCGTGCTCGTCAACAACGTCGCGAGTGACGACCGGCACAGCCTGGAATCCGTCACCACCGCCTACTGGGACGACCGCATGGCGATCAACGAGCGGCCCGCCTTTTTCGCCATCCAGGCGGTGGTGCCGGGCATGCAGCGCGCGGGGGGCGGGTCGATCATCAACCTGGGCTCGACCGGCTGGCAGACGAAGGCCAGCGAGTACCCCTGCTACGCGATCGCGAAGTCCTCGGTCAACGGGCTCACCCGCGGTCTGGCCGCCAGCCTGGGCAAGCACCGCATTCGCGTCAACACGGTCTCACCGGGGTGGGTGATGACCGAGCGGCAGCAGAAGCTCTGGCTCGATGCCGAAGGCGAGGCCGCCATCGGGCGCAACCAGTGCCTGCCCGACAAATTGCAGCCGGAAGACATTGCGGCGATGGTGCTGTTCCTCGCTTCCGACGAAGCGCGCGCCTGCACCGCGCAAGAGTTCGTCGTGGACGCGGGCTGGCGCTGATCCGCCACTGCCTACACCCGGCGCGCGCATCGCGGCAGCGAAGGCTCAGGCGAGATCGGCCATGTCGAGTGCGGTGCCGTAGATGGCCAGCGCGGCGTTCTTCACCGCCCGCAGCATCACCTTGGCCGCCGGTGAGAGCAGCTTGTCGCTGCGGGTGATGAGGCCGAAAGCGTCCATCTTGCAGGGCAGCTGGATGGGCAGCATCGCCACCATGCCGTGCTCGGCGTAGTAGCGCGCCACATCGCTCGCCACCACGCCGATCAGGTCGCTTTGCTGCAGCATCTTGGTCATGAACAGGAGGGCGCTCGTCTCGACCAGGTTGGCCGGCGTGTCCAGCCCTTCTTCCTGGAACATCAGCTCGAAGCGGTGCCGCAGCACGCTGCCGGCGGCGGGCACGATCCAGCCGCCCGAAGCCAGGTCTTTCAGGGCCAGCTTGGGTGAGGCGAGCAGGGGGTGTCCGGGCCGGCTGATGGCGGAAACGGGCTCCTCGACCAAGGCCTCGTAGCGCAACGCGCTCTTGTCGTGCCGCTCGAAGAGGCGGCCGATCACCATGTCCAGCTTGCCCTGGGCCAGGCGCTCCATCAGCACGTCGCTGGTCTCGATCTGCAATGACACCCGCAGGCTGGGATGCTCTTCCTTCACCTGCGATACCGCTGCGGGCAGCAGCGTCAAACCCGGCGCCGTGATCGCCCCGACGCTCACCTGGCCGAAGTGCCCGGCCTTGAGCGACTCGATCTCCTCATAAGCCTCGGACAAACTGGCCAGCGCCATGCGGGCATGGCGAATCATCGCCTCGCCGTACCAGGTGGGCCGCATGCCCCGAGGCAGCCGCTCGAACAGCTGCACGCCGAGGGTCTCCTCCAGGTCCTTCAGCAGCTTGGACGCGGCAGGCTGCGTCATGCTCAGCACCTGCGAAGCGCGGTTGATGTTGCCCTCGTCCTGGAGAGTCACCAGCAGCAGCAGTTGGCGCGTCTTGAGGCGGGCGCGGATCGACCAATGGGTGGGTGGGGTAGACATATCCAAAATCGTATATGGATTGCGGCCAATAATCTATTAGATCGTTATCCTTCGCCTCCGTACCATCCTGGCACCGTGAGCGGCATGGCGCCGACTCGCTGCCTCGAAGCGCTGCCACAGAGCACGCCACACACCGATACCGACCGGATAGAGGAGACATGCATGACCACATCACGCCGCCGCACCGCGCTTGCCACCCTCGGGGGTGCCGCGCTGATGGCCACGTTCCCGTTGAGCGCCCTGGCTCAGAAGAAGATCGTGCTGGGGTTTTCCCAGATCGGCGCCGAGAGCGAATGGCGAACGGCCAACAGCGAATCGATCAAATCCGCCGCGGCGGCCGCGGGCATCGAGCTGAAGTTCTCGGATGCCCAGCAGAAGCAGGAGAACCAGATCAAGGCGATCCGTTCTTTCATCGCGCAGAAGGTCGACGTGATCGCCTTCTCGCCGGTGGTCGAGTCAGGCTGGGAGCCGGTGCTGCGTGAGGCCAAGGCAGCCAAGATCCCGGTGATCCTCACCGACCGCGCCGTCAATGTGAAGGACGACTCGCTGTGGGTCTCCTTCATGGGGTCGGACTTCCTGGAAGAAGGTCGCCGCGCCGGGCGCTGGCTGGTCGACAAGATGAAGGACGTCAAGGGTGACGTCAACATCGTCGAGCTTCAGGGCACCGTGGGTTCGGCGCCGGCGATTGATCGCAAGAAGGGCTTCGAGGAGGTCATCAAGGCCGACGCGAAGTTCAAGATCATCCGTTCGCAGACCGGTGACTTCACCCGTGCCAAGGGCAAGGAGGTGATGGAAGCCTTCTTGAAGGCCGAGGGCAAGAAAATCAATGTGCTCTACGCGCACAACGACGACATGGCCATCGGTGCGATCCAGGCGATCGAGGAAGCCGGCCTGAAGCCGGCGAAGGACATCACCATCATCTCGATCGATGCCGTCAAGGGCGCCTTCGAGGCCATGATCGCCGGCAAGCTCAACGTCACCGTGGAATGCAGCCCGCTGCTGGGGCCGCAGCTGATGCAGGCCGTGAAGGACCTGAAGGCCGGCAAGACGCTGCCCAAGCGCATCGTCACCGAAGAATCGGTTTTCCCGATGGAGGTGGCGGCCAAGGAATTCCCGAACCGCAAGTACTGATAGGGCGCTCAGCGGGACCGGGTGGGCGGGGTGCTCTGCTCCGCTCATGTCCCCCGCCGACAGCCTGCCGGCTGTCGGCTCCTCCTTGACTTCGCTGCGCAGACCACCCCACCCACCCGGTCAGGCACGGCCTTCTCAACGCTCGACGGGCCACAAACGGTGCCTGCGGGCGGGGGCGGGTGACTGGCGAAGTGAAGTCAAGGAGGAGGGAGCGGGCTCAGGCCCGGTCCCGGGGGACATGAACGAAGCCGGTCACCCGGCGCCGCCCGCTTGCGAGACCCCTTCCAGAGCCCCCGCACATTCACGAGAGAAGTCGGAAGCCGACACGCATTTGCATTACCCAGGAGACATGAATTGAAGACGACGATCAACCAGCTGCTGACCGGCTTTGCGCTGGCCTTTGCCGTGTCGGTGCCCAGCGCGTTCGCGCAGGACAAGGGCCCCGTCGGCATCTCGATGCCCACCAAGTCGTCGGCCCGCTGGATCGCCGATGGCGACAACATGGTCAAGTACTTCAAGGACAAGGGCTACAAGACCGACCTGCAGTACGCCGAAGACGATATTCCCAACCAGTTGGCGCAGGTCGAGAACATGATCACCAAGGGCGCCAAGGTGCTGGTGATTGCCGCCATTGATGGCACCACGCTGTCCAACGCGCTCCAAAAGGCCGCCGACAAGGGTATCAAGGTCATCGCATACGACCGCCTGATCCGCGGCTCGAAGAACGTCGACTACTACGCCACCTTCGACAACTTCCAGGTCGGCGTACTGCAGGCGACCTCGATTGTCGACAAGCTCGGCTTGAAGCAAGGCAAGGGCCCGTTCAACATCGAATTGTTCGGCGGCTCGCCCGACGACAACAACGCCTTCTTCTTCTACGACGGCGCGATGAGTGTGCTCAAGCCCTACATCGATTCGGGCAAGCTCGTCGTTCGCAGCAAGCAGATGGGCATGGACAAGGTCGGCACCCTGCGTTGGGACGGCGCCACCGCCCAGGCACGCATGGACAACCTGCTGTCGGCCTACTACGGCAAGGACAAGGTGCATGCCGTGCTCTCGCCGTACGACGGCATCTCGATTGGCATTCTGAGCTCGCTCAAGGGCGTGGGGTACTGCACCCCGCAGCAGCCGTGTCCGGTGGTTTCAGGCCAGGATGCGGAAGTCCCCTCGGTCAAATCCATGATCAAGGGCGAACAGTTCTCCACCGTGTTCAAGGACACACGCGAACTGGCCAAGGTGACCGTGGGGATGGTCGACGCCATGCTCAGCGGCAAGACGCCCGAAATCAACGACACCAAGACCTACAACAATGGCGTGAAGGTCGTGCCTTCCTACCTGCTCAAGCCGGTCTCTGTCGATGCGAGCAACTGGAAGGGCGTCCTCGTCGACAGCGGCTACTACAAGGAAAGCCAGCTGCGCTGAGTGCATGATCGTCACCGCCCCCCCGCGTGATCACCGATGAATCCGCCCTTGCTGCTGCAGATGCGCCACATCCGGAAGACCTTTCCGGGTGTGGTCGCGCTGGACAACGTCAACCTTGCGGTCTGCGCCGGTGAGATCCATGCGGTGGTGGGCGAGAACGGCGCCGGCAAGTCCACCCTGATGAAAGTGCTGTCGGGCGTCTATCCGCACGGGAGCTACGAGGGTGAGATCCATTTCGATGGCGCCGAGCGCCGCTTCTCCGGCATTGCCGACAGCGAGCGCCAGGGCATCATCATCATCCACCAGGAGCTCGCGCTGGTGCCCGGCCTCTCGATCGCCGAGAACATCTTTCTCGGCAACGAGCCGGCGCGCCATGGCGTGATCGATTGGGGCCAGGCGCACCAACGGGCCCGCGAGCTGCTGGCCAAGGTGGGGCTGAAAGAATCGACCTCGACGCTCGTCGGTGACATCGGCGTGGGCAAACAGCAGCTGGTCGAGATCGCCAAGGCCCTCGCGAAGCAAGTGCGGTTGCTGATCCTCGATGAGCCGACCGCCAGCCTGAACGAGACCGACAGCGAGGCACTGCTGAGGCTGCTGATCGAGCTGAAGCGTCAGGGCATCGCCTGCATCCTGATCTCGCACAAGCTCAACGAGATCGCCGACGTGGCCGATGCCGTGACGGTGCTGCGGGATGGTTCCACCGTGGCCAGCATGGATTGCCGTGACGGCCCGCCGGCCCAGAACGTCATCATCAACCACATGGTCGGGCGTGAGATGGCGGATCGCTACCCACGCCGCACGCCCAAGATTGGCGACACACTCTTTGAGCTGAACGACTGGCGGGTGCGCCACCCGGTGCACGCCGATCGTGAGGTCATCAAGGGCATCGATCTGACGGTGCGCCGGGGTGAGATCGTCGGCATCGCGGGCCTGATGGGTGCCGGTCGCACGGAGTTGGCGATGAGCGTCTTCGGCCGCTCGTGGGGCCGCCGAATCACCGGCCGTGCCCGGATGAACGGCCGGGATGTGGATCTGAGCAGCGTGCAGAAGGCCGTGGCCAACGGGCTGGCCTACGTGACCGAAGATCGCAAGTCGCTCGGCTTGGTGCTGGGTGACACCATCACCCGCAACACGACGCTCGCCAACCTGCCCGGCGTGGCGCAGGCCGGCGTGATCGACGAGGGTCGCGAACACGCGGTGGCCAACGACTTCCGGCGCAAGCTGGCCACCCGCTGCTCGGGTGTGCAGCAGGCGGTGGTGAACCTGTCCGGCGGCAACCAGCAGAAGGTGGTGCTGGCCAAGTGGCTGTTCGCCAACCCGAGCCTGCTGATCCTCGACGAACCCACCCGTGGCATTGACGTGGGTGCGAAGTTCGAGATCTATTCGCTGATCGCCCGCCTGGCGGAAGAGGGGCGCGGCATTCTGATGATTTCCTCAGAAATGCCCGAGTTGCTCGGCATGTGCGATCGGCTCTATGTGATGAATGAAGGAGAGTTCGTCGCCGAGTTCGACGCGGCCGACGCAACGCAGCAAAAGATCATGCATGCCATCGTGAATGCCGGGAACCATGAGTACAGCCGTGTCTGACGCCGAGCCCTCCGGCCGATCGGCCGCCGCCTCGCCCTCTGCGATGCGGTTCTTGAAGCACCACCTGCGCGAGTACGGCATGCTGCTGTCGCTCGTCGCGATCATGGCCTTCTTCCAGGTCATGACCGACGGCACGCTGCTGCAGCCGCTGAACCTGACCAACCTCGTGCTGCAGAACAGCTACATCGTCATCATGGCGCTGGGCATGCTGCTGGTCATCGTCTCGGGTCACATCGATCTGTCGGTGGGCTCGGTGTGCGGCTTCGTCGGGGCGCTGGCGGCGGTGCTGATGGTGGAGATGGGCTGGCACTTTCTGCCCGCGGCCCTCGTGTGCCTGGTGGTCGGCGCGTTGATCGGCGCGGCCCAGGGCTGGTTCGTGGCGTACTTCAAGATCCCGTCGTTCATCGTTACGCTGGCGGGCATGTTGGTGTTCAAGGGCTTGGCCTTGGCCTTGCTCAAGGGCCAATCCGTCGGCCCGTTCCCCGAAGAGTTCCAGAAGCTGAGCTCCGGCTTCGTTCCCGATGTGTTCGCCGGCAGCGAGCTTCGGGTGACCTCGTTGATGCTGTGCGTGGCGGTGGCGCTGGTGATGGTGCTGGTGGGTTGGCGCGAACGCACCCGGCAACTGCGCTACGGCATGGATGTCGAGCCGCTGGGGCTGTTCTCGGCCCGGCAGGTGGTCTTCTCGGCGGTCATTGTGGCGCTGGGCTGGCTGATGGCGTCTTACAAGGGCTTGCCGAATGTCCTGATCGTGATGTTCGTGCTGATGGTGGGCTACGAGTTCGTCACCACCCGCATGACGATCGGCCGCCGCATCTACGCCCTGGGGGGCAATGAAAAGGCGGCGCGCCTGTCGGGCATCAAGACCGAGCGGCTGGCCTTCGCCACCTTCGTCAACATGGGCGTGCTGGCGGCGCTGGCGGGCCTGGTGTTCGCCGCGCGGCTCAACACGGCCACCCCCAAGGCGGGGCTCGGTTTCGAGCTGGACGTGATCGCCGCCTGCTTCATCGGTGGCGCCTCGGCGTCGGGCGGGGTCGGTCGGGTGATGGGCGCGGTGATCGGCGCCTTTGTGATGGGTGTGATGAACAACGGCATGTCCATCCTTGGCATCGGCATCGACTACCAGCAGGTGATCAAGGGACTGGTGCTGTTGGCGGCCGTCTGCGTCGACGTCTACAACAAGAACAAATAGGCCTGACGATGGATGGCGCTCCGGTGCTGGAACTGCGCGGGCTCAGCAAGCGCTTCGCAGGCGTGCAGGCGCTGCGTGGCGTGTCGTTGACCCTGCGTGCGGGTGAAGTGCATGCGCTGATGGGCCAGAACGGCGCCGGCAAGTCGACGCTCATCAAGGTGTTGACCGGTGTCCACACCGCCGATGCCGGCGAAATGCACCTGGGCGGCCAGGCGATCCGGCCGGCATCCCCGCGTGAGGCGCAGGCCATCGGCCTGTCCACCGTGTACCAGGAGGTGAATCTCTGCCCGAATCTGTCGGTGGCCGAGAACATCTTCGCCGGCCAGTTCCCTCGCCATGGGCTGGCTGGGGCATGGCGCATCGATTGGAAGCGCGTGCACCGCGAAGCCGAGGCATTGCTGCGGCGCCTGAATCTGCAAATTGATGTGGGCCGCCTGCTCGGCAGCTACCCCGTGGCGGTACAGCAGATGGTGGCGATCGCCCGTGCGCTTCGTGGCGAATCGAAGGTGCTGATCCTGGATGAGCCCACCTCGAGCCTGGATGCGGACGAGGTGGCGCGGCTGTTCGCCCTGTTGCGCCAGCTGCGCAGCGAGGGCCTCGCCATCCTCTTCGTGACCCACTTCCTGGACGAGGTCTACGACATCTCGGATCGAATCACCGTGCTGCGCAATGGCGAAGGCGTCGGCGAGTACCTCACCGGTGAGCTGGATGCGCCGGCACTCATTTCCGCCATGATCGGCCGCGAGTTCAAGGTCTCGGCGCCTGCGGCCTTGGCCGTCGCGGGGCAGCACGAGGGCGCGCCGGTGTTGCGGGCTCGGGGCTTGGCGCGGCGCGGGGCCATCCAGCCGGTCGACATCGAACTGAACCGGGGTGAAGTGCTGGGACTGGCCGGCTTGCTGGGCTCGGGGCGTACCGAGCTGGCACGCCTGCTCTTCGGGCTGGACCGCGCCGACCAGGGCGAGACGCTGATCCGTGGCGAGCGCTGCACGCTCGCCACGCCGACGCAGGCGGTCCGGCGAGGGCTGGCGATGTGTCCTGAAGACCGCAAGGTCGAAGGCATCGTGGGAGAGCTGTCGATTCGCGAGAACGTGGTGCTGGCGCTGCAAGCCCGCCTGGGCATCTGGCGCTGCCTGAGCCGCGCGCGGCAGCAGGCGCTGGCTGATCGCTTCATCGCGCAGCTGGGCATCAAGGCCACCGACGCCGAGGTGCCGATCGGCCAACTCTCCGGTGGCAACCAGCAGAAGGCCTTGCTGGCCCGCTGGCTTGCCACCGAGCCCGAAGTGCTCATCCTCGATGAGCCGACGCGCGGCATCGACGTGGCCGCCAAGCAAGACATCATGGATCAGATCCGCCACCTGGCCCGCGAGGGGCTGTCGGTCCTGTTCATCTCGTCCGAGCTGGACGAAATCGCCCGCCTGTCCGACCGCATCGCGGTGATGCGCGAGCGCCGCAAGGCTGGCGAATTGCCGGGCGGCAGCAGCGAGGCCGCCATCCTTGACATGATCGCGGGGGCATAGCGTGATCGACCTTCGACGTTGGAGCCGTCATGGGCTCTTCTGGCCCCTGGTCACGCTGGTGTTGATGCTGGCCGTCAACGCCAGCTTCAACCCCGGCTTCTGGCAACTGCACTGGCGCGATGGCCACCTCTACGGCAGCGTGATCGACATCCTCAACCGCGCGGCCCCGCTGGCCATCGTGGCCCTGGGCATGACGCTGGTGATCGCCACCCGCGGCATCGACATTTCGGTGGGTGCGGTGGTGGCCATCAGCGCCGCCGTGGCGGCCTGGATGATCGGCGGGCAACTGGTCATGAAAGACGGCGTGCAGATCTACGTGAGCCGCTTTCCCATGCCACTGGCGCTGGGCTGCGCGCTGGGCGTGGCACTCATCGCCGGCCTGTGGAATGGCCTGCTCGTGGCCTGGGTCGGCATCCAGCCGATCATCGCCACGCTGATCTTGATGGTGGCGGGGCGCGGCATTGCGCAGCTGATCACCGAGGGGCAGATCATCACCGTGTACTACCCGCCCTTCTTCTACCTGGGCGGCGGCTTTTTGCTGGGGCTGCCGTTTTCTCTGTTCATCGTTGGCCTGCTGTGGCTGACGATGCACCTGCTGTTGACGCGCACGGCCCTCGGCCTGTTCATCCAGGCAATCGGCATCAATCCGTCGGCGGCCCGCATGGCAGGGGTGCAGCAGCGCCTGATCACCGTTTGCGTCTATGCAGCCTGCGGCCTGGCGGCCGGAGTGGCGGGCCTGCTGCTGAGCTCCAACGTCAAGAGCGCCGACGGCAACAACGCCGGGCTGTTGATGGAGCTGGATGCCATCCTCGCCGTCACGCTCGGCGGCACGCTGCTCAATGGCGGCCGCTTCAGCTTGGCGGGCAGTGTCATCGGCGCACTGGTGATCCAGACGCTCACCTCCACCATCTACTCGATCGGGGTCCCGCCTGAGGTGAATCTGGTCGTGAAGGCGGCGGTGGTGTTCGTGGTGATGCTGCTGCAATCGCCCGAGTTCCGGCGCCAGGCGCACGCCTGGGTGTTTCGGGCCGCGCCTGGTGCGCCCAAGGGGGCCGCATGACCCCCGCCAAAATCATCGCCATGCCCGACGAGCCCATGGTGTCTTCCGCCTCAGCCGAGCCGACGTTGTTACAGCGCGCGTTGGCGACGGTGTCCAATGCCGCGCATTGGCCGTTGATCCTCACGGTGGCGCTGTTCGGGCTGATGGCCGGTTACGGCAGCGTCGCCTACGAGGGCTTCTTTTCGGCCCAGGTCTTTCTGAACCTGCTGATCGACAACGCCTTCTTGCTGATCGTGGCGGTCGGCATGACCTTCGTGATCCTGTCCGGCGGCATCGATCTTTCCGTGGGCTCGGTCATTGCGCTGACCACCATGGTGCTGGCCACGCTGATGGAGCGGCACGGATGGCCACCGGCAGGCGCGATGGCGCTGGTGCTGATCATGGGCACGCTGTTCGGCCTGATGCAGGGATGGCTGATCCAGCGCTTCAGGCTCCAGCCCTTCATCGTGACGCTGGCCGGGATGTTTCTCGCCCGTGGGTTGTGCTACCTCATCAGCATCGATTCGATCAGCATCGGCCACGAGGGCTTTTCGCAGCTCGCTCAGTGGCGGCTTGAGTTGTGGGAAGGGGCGTCGCTGTCGATCGGGGCCTGCCTGGCGCTCACCGTCGTGGTGATCGGGCTGTGGCTCGCCCACGGCACCAGCTTCGGCCGCACGGTGTATGCCATCGGCGGGCATGAGGCCTCGGCGCTGTTGATGGGCCTGCCCGTGGCGCGAACCACGGTGCTCATCTATGCGCTCAGCGGGCTTTGTTCTTCGCTGGCCGGTATCGTGTTTGCGTTCTACATGCTGTCTGGCTACGGCTTGCACGCGATGGGCCTCGAGCTCGACACCATCGCTGCGGTGGTGATCGGCGGCACGCTGCTCACCGGTGGCGTCGGTCACGTTGCGGGCACGCTCTTCGGCGTGCTGATCCTCGGCGTGATCCAGACGCTGATCAGCTTCGACGGCACGCTCAGCTCCTGGTGGACCCGCATCGTGATCGGCGGTCTGCTGTTCATCTTTTGCCTGCTTCAACGCGTGTTTGAGACGAGCTCCCGCCGCGCGGGGCGCTGACCCGACATGACCCTCTCCCTCGACAACGCGGTGTCGTTCATCGGCATCGATTGGGGCACCACCCACCGCCGTGCCTGCCTGCTGGATGGCGATGGCCAGGTCGTGCATGAAGAGCACGATGACGACGGCGCGCTGGCCTGCACCGGCCGGTTCGCCGAATCGCTGCGCACGCTGCTGCAACGCCTGGGCCGCTTGCCGAGCGACGTGCCGATTGTGATGGCCGGGATGGTCGGCTCGGCCATGGGCTGGCAAGAGGTGCCTTACGCAGAGGCCCGAACGCCGCTGCGCGACCTGGCGCGCCAACTGGCGCCCGTGCGCGACGCCCCCGCCGGCGCGCGCTGGTGGATCGTGCCCGGCATGCGCTGGGTGGAGGCCGCCTCGGGCCAGGTGGATGTGATGCGCGGGGAAGAGACCCAACTGCTGGGCGCCTCGCAGATGCTGGGCGCGGCCGGTGAAACTGGCGGCTACGTGCTCCCGGGCACCCACAGCAAATGGGTGCGGCTGGAAGCTGGCGTGGTGCAGAGCCTGCGCACCTTCATGAGCGGCGAGCTGTTTGCGCTGCTGCGCGAGCGCGGCACCTTGTCGGCCGCCATGAAGTCCACCCCGGCCGAATCCGCGTTGGACCGCCCGGCTTTCGCACGCGGTGTGGCAGACGCGACCCACGGCGCGCTCAGCCACACGCTGTTCGGCGCACGCGCTCGGGTGGTCACCGGGCAGATGCCGGCTGAAGCCGCTTCCGCCTACGTCAGCGGCCTGCTGATCGGCAGCGAATGGCACGAGCATGCGCGCAGCAAGCACCGCGGCGACATGGTCCGCCTCATTGGTGAGCCGGCTCTCGCGCAGCTTCATGTGCATTGCGCGGAGCTGCTGGGGTGCCGGGCCGAGGTGCTGGACGTGCGCGCTGTCCAGCATGCCGCCTGGAGAACACTGCAACGATCGTTGGAAACCACGCCATGAGCCCCCTGTCGTCATCGCCGAACTGGCCACCTCAGCCGCCCCTGGTGGCGATCTTGCGCGGCTTGCCGCCCGGCGAGGCCGACGATGTGGGCCGCGTGCTGCTGGATGCAGGCTTCGGTGCGCTGGAAGTGCCGCTCAACCGCGACGGTGCGCTCGCCAGCATCGCCAGGCTGGTGGCGTTGGCGCCCCGGCAGGTGGCCGTGGGCGCCGGCACGGTCACGACCACCGCGCAGGTTGACGCTGTGGCGGCCACGGGTGCCACGCTGATCGTGTCGCCGCACTTCGATGAGGCCGTCGTTCGTCACACCAAGGCGCTGGGGATGCTGAGCGTGCCTGGCGTGTTCACCGCCAGCGAAGCCTTTGCCGCGCTGCGCGCCGGGGCCGACGCCCTCAAGATCTTCCCCGCCGAAGCCATGCCGCCGGCCGGTTTGCAGGCCCTGGCCAGCGTGTTGCCGGCTGGTACCGCACTGTGGCCAGTCGGGGGCGTCACCGCCGAGAGCTTGTCGGCTTGGCAGCGGGTGGGGGCCACCGGCTTCGGCATCGGCGGCGCGCTCTACAAGCCGGGCGTGGCGCTGGACGAACTCCGCCGGCGCGCTGAGGCCTACGTGCAAGCGTGGAACTCGTCCCGTTCCGCCACGCACCCGTGACGGTGTGCGGCGCCCAGGGCGCGTGGCTGCCCTAGTCGCCGTCAGTACGTTTCCAGGTGCAGCCGGCCCTGCTGTTTCAGGGCTTCGGCGATCTCATCCCAGGCCTGGCCGGCCTGCGTGGCGATATCGCGCAGTGCCAGCACCACGCCTTCTTCCATGGCCTTCAGCCCGCACACATAGAAGTAGGCATTCGGGTCGGCCAGCAGCGGGGCCAGATCGGCGGCGCGTTCGCGCATCAGATCCTGCACATAGCGCTTGGGGCTTCCAGCGGTGCGGCTGAAGGCGAGGTTGATGTCGATGAAGTCTTTGGGCAGGTTCTGCAACGGGCCGAAGTAGGGCAACTCTTGTGCACTGCGGGCGCCAAAGAAGAGCATCAGCTTGCCGCCCTCGAACTTGCCCGACTGCCGCAGCCGGCGCCGCCACTCGGTCATCGCCCGCATCGGCGCCGAGCCGGTGCCGGTGCAGATCATCACGATGTGGCTCTTGGGGTGGTTGGGCATCAGGAAGCTGGTGCCGAACGGCCCGATCACCTGCACCGTGTCACCGACCTTCAGATCGCACATGTAGTTGCTGGCCACGCCGCGCACCGGACGACCTTGGTGGTCTTCGAGCACGCGCTTGATGGTGAGCGACACGTTGTTGTAGCCGGGTCGTTCGCCATTGCGCGGGCTGGCGATGGAGTACTGCCGTGCATGGTGTGGCCGGCCGTTGGCATCGGCACCCGGCGGCACGATGCCGATCGACTGGCCCTCCAGCACGGGGAAGGGCATGGCTCCGAAATCGAGCACGATGTGGTGCGTGTCGTAGTCGGTGCCAACCTCCGTCACCCGCACGTTGCCGGTCACCGTGGCCAAGACCACTGCGCTCGCCGACTTGGGGCCGTACAGGTGGGTGTAGGGATGCGCGGCCGACCACGGTGGGGTGGTGGCACCGTAGCGCGCGGCCTGGAATGCCGGCGTTTCGATGGTGCTGTGTTGCGCCGCGCTGGCCGCGGTGGCCACCTCGGCCGACGGGGCGGCAGGCGTGGCCCCGGGGTCGCCGCCGGCCAGCTCGGCGAGCTGCTCGCGGCTCAGCTCGGCGGGCAGGGTGTCCCAGCCTAACTGCTCGTCCAGGCTGTAGGCCCGAGCCTTCGGCATCCGGCGGTAGTTGTCGATGCTGCCGGTGGGGCAGGGTGAGATGCAGTCATTGCACCAGTTGCACTTGCTCGCATCGACCACGTAGTTGCGTGCGTCGTGGGCGATGGCGCCCACCGGGCACATCGTTTCGCAGGTGTTGCAGCGGATGCAGATCTCCGGATCGATCAGATGCTGCTTGACGATCTGGAGCCCCGACGCTCCTTCAGGTCGCTGCCCCCCGAGGGGGTGGGGGCCATGGCCCGGCAAAACCGGATCCACGCCCATCCCTTGGTCCATTGCAGCGGAAGCCATGGTCTCAGTTGAAGCGGATGTATTCGAAGTCCACCGGCTGGCGGTTGATGCCCATCACCGGCGGCGCGATCCAGTGGGCGAATTTACCGGGTTCGACGACCCGGCCCATCAGGCTGGCCACGAAGGCGCGGTCTTCCGCGCTTGGCAGCCATTGGTTCACGCCCGCCGCCCATTCGGCCTCGTTGAGCACGCGGCCCTCGGGCGACACCTTGAGGCCGGCCAGACCCCCGATGTTGCGGTGGAAGGCCTTGTGCGGCGTCTTCAGCCGGAAGGGGATCCCGGCCTTCTCGATGACCTTGTTCCAGCGTTCGACCCCGGCCACCGAATCCTTGATGTAGTCGTCGCGCAGCACCTCGTTCAGCGCATTGAGCATCGGCACGTCTTTCTCGACCAAGGCTCCGCCGTGCGCCTGCATCACGCGGTAGGTCTGGCCTTTGAGCAGATGGTCGTCCTGCCGCTTGCCCTCCTCGAAGCGTCCCTTCAGGCCGGTGGAGTAGAAGGTGGCGGCATTGCTGGATTCGTCGGCACCGAAGAGGTCGATCGTCACCGAGAAGTGGAAGTTCAGATAGCGCTGGACCGTGGGCAGATCGATCACGCCAGCGGCGCGCAGGCGGGCCGGATCGTCGGTCTTCAGTTCGTTCATCACCTGCACGGTGCGCTGGATCACCCGTGAGACGCCGGACTCGCCGACGAACATGTGGTGCGCCTCTTCGGTGAGCATGAACTTCGTGGTTCGCGCGAGCGGGTCGAACGAGCTCTCGGCCAGCGCGCAGAGCTGGAACTTCCCGTCTCGGTCGGTGAAGTAGGTGAACATGAAGAAGCTGAGCCAGTCGGGCGTCGGCTCGTTGAAGGCCTGCAGGATGCGTGGGTTGTCCTGTTGGCCGCTGCGGCGCTCGAGCAGGGCCTCGCCCTCTTCACGACCGTCGCGGCCGAAGTACTTGTGCAGCAGATAGACCATGGCCCACAGGTGCCGGCCCTCCTCGACATTGACCTGGAAGAGGTTGCGCAGGTCGTACATGCTCGGTGCGGTGAGGCCGAGGTGGCGCTGCTGCTCGACCGACGCCGGCTCGGTGTCGCCCTGTGTGACGATGATGCGGCGCAGATTGGCGCGGTATTCGCCGGGCACGTCCTGCCAGGCGTCTTCGCCCTGGTGGTCACCGAAGTGGATCTTGCGGTTCTGCTCGGCCGGGTTCAGGAAGATGCCCCAGCGGTAGTCGGGCATCTTCACATGAGCGAACTGCGCCCAGCCTTGAGGATCGACGCTGACGGCCGTTCGCAGGTAGACGTCGAAGTTCTGCGAGCCATCGGGGCCCATGTCGTCCCACCAGCTCAGGAAGTTGGGCTGCCATTGCTCCAGCGCGCGCTTGAGGGTGCGGTCGTCTGCGAGGTTGACGTTGTTGGGAATCTTCTCGCTGTAGTCGAAGCTGCTCATGGGTGTCTCCTCGATTCGTCAGACTCTGTTCCAGTCGAAGGCGGCCTTGTCGCCCTTGCCATAGACCTTGAGTGCGCCCTTCTCGCCGACGGCGTTGGGGCGCTGGAAGATCCAGTTCTGCCAGGCGGTCAGCCGGCCGAAGATGCGGGTCAGCATGTTCTCGAGGCCATTGAAGCGCAGATTGGCTTCCATGCCGGTGAGCGCATCCGGGCTCATCGACACGCGCTCCTCGATCGCGATGCGGGTTTCGTCGGGCCAGTCGATGTCGTCCGGGTTGCTGGTGACCAGGCCCAGCGCGAAGGCAGCGTCGGCATCGAGCGGTTGGTTCAGCCGCCCGCGGATCTCGTCCAAGGGCGCGGCTTCGCCGTAGAAGCGCCGCTCAAGGCGGCTTTGGCCGGTGACCATCGGGTAGCGGCCCCAGTTGGCTTCGCCCACCACGATCTTCGGCGCACGGGCCGCATCGTCGGGCAGGGCGAGGTGGTAGCTGCGATCGCAAGCCAGCGCCAGTTCGAGGAAGCTGCCGGCGAAGCACGAGCCGGGCTCGATCAACGCGAAGAGGCTGCGCGAAGACACATCGAGTCGGCTGAAGGTGCGCCGCAGGTAGCCGATGGTCTCGCGCACCAGCCAGTGGCCCTGGTGTGCGCAGAGGGTGTTGTCCATCGCCAGCACGGCCGCGGCATCGCCTTCGGTCTTGATGAGCCAGGTGCCGATGTCCAACTCGTTGGTGCGCATCGACAGGATCGCGTCGTCCAGCTGCCGGGCCAGCGCGAGCGGGTACCAGGCCGCGCCCGCCGCTTCAATGGCGGCGATGTCGGTCGGCTGAACGCCTTGCGGCGCACGAACGGTGAAGGTTGCCGTACGGCGCGCCCGATCGATCTCGACCTGCACATGCGGATAGCGCAGCGCGTCGGGCTCGATCTGCCGTTCGAGGGGCCCGAGTGAGACGCCGCGTGCGCCAGCGGGGCGATCGCTCGATGCGGCGAGTTGCAGCGCGCGTTCCTGCACCTTCGCGGCGAACTGGGCCGGTTTGGCGATGTCGTCGACCAGGCGCCAGGCCTTGGCCTTCTGGCCGCGCACCCCTTCGGTGGTCGTGCAGAAAATGTCCGCCAGGTCGTGCCGCACCTTGCGCTTGTCGGTGACGCGGGTGAGCCCACCCGTGCCAGGCAGCACGCCGAGCAGCGGCACTTCGGGCAGGCTGACCGCGCTGGAGCGATCGTCCACCAGGATGATTTCGTCGCACGCCAGCGCCAGCTCATAGCCGCCGCCCGCGCAGGCGCCGTTGACGGCGGCGAGGAACTTCAGGCCTGAATGGGCAGACGAATCTTCCAGGCCGTTGCGCGTCTCGTTGGTGAACTTGCAGAAGTTCACCTTCCAGGCGTGGCTCGACAGGCCCAGCATGAAGATGTTGGCGCCCGAGCAGAAGACCTTGTCCTTCGCGCTCGTGACCACGACGGTGCGCACGCCAGGGTGCTCGAAACGGATGCGGTTGACCGCGTCGGCCAGCTCGATGTCGACACCGAGGTCGTAGCTGTTCAGTTTGAGCTTGTAGCCGGGGCGCAGGCCGGCGCTCTCATCGATGTCGCACCACAGCGTGGCGACGGCGCCGTCGACGCTCAGGCGCCAGTGCCGATAGCGTGAAGGGTCGGTCTGATAGTCGACGCGATCCGGGTTGCTCATGGCCGATCTCCTCTAAGGCGCGACCACCAGCCGCGCGGTAGAAGAATCATAGTGCATGCATTGGTTTGCATGCAAGCCATGAAATGAATTATGTTGCCTGTTCGGTCAGGCCGGCAGTTGCAGCGTGTCGCGGACGAGCCGGCGCAGCGCGGCGAAGGTGGCGTCCAGCGGCTGGGCGCTGGTGTCCAGCGTGAGGTCGGCCTTCGAGTAGAAGGCGGCCCGACCGGCGAGGATGCGCTTCAGGTCGTCCATCGCCTCACGGCTGGCGGCCATCGGGCGCAGGTCACCCTGGGCAGTGACGCGCTTCATGTGGTCTTCTGCGTCGGCCTGCAGCCACACGGTGGTGCAATGCGCCAGCAACTGGTTGAAGGTGGCTGCATCCGACACCAGCCCGCCGGGCGTGGCGATCACGGCCTCGGGGTAGATCTGGATGGCTTCTTCCAGCGCGCGCCGTTCGTAGCGACGGTAGGCATTCATGCCGTACAGCGCCTGGATCTCGGAGATGCTGCAGCCAGCAAATTTCTCAATCTCGCGGCTCAGCTCCACAAAGGGGAACCCCAGGTCTTCCGCCAGCATGTGGCCGAGGGTGGACTTGCCGGCGCCTCGCAGGCCGACCAGCGCGATGCGCGAGCTGCGCTGGGCGTGGCTGCCGCCGGTGCCGAGCATCTCGCCCACCGCCAGGCGCACGCGGTGCAGCGTGCTCTCGTCGCGGCCCTCGAGCAGCTCGCGGATCATCAGCCACTCGGGCGACGAGGTCGTCACGTCGCCGATCAACTCCGCCAGCGAGCACTGCAGTGCGCCCGCCACCTGCAACAGCACCAGGATCGATGCGTTGCCGATGCCGTATTCGAGATTGGCCAGGTGCCGCTCGGAGACATCGGCGGCCAGCGCGACCGCCTTGCGCGTCATGCCGCGGCGTGACCGCAATGAGCGAACGCGCTCGCCGAGCGCCACGAGGAACGGGTTCTTCTCGTCGGCAGGATCGGCGTCGGCGGCGTGGTGGCCGTCCAGATCGTCAGATGGCTTCTTGGGATGCAATATAGTGCTTGACATGCTCAAAGGGCGGACCTAGAGTCCCGGCGCGCACAATAGTTCATCCTCACGGGGTCCGCAAGCCGAGTTCGCAAGGACTGTGCCTTTGGTCAAAGGCAAAGGGCGGCGCCGGCCGGTGCATGTGCGCGCGAGTCTTGTCGCGCCGTTCATGAGGAGCATTCCGATGCGCTCTGCCGAATTCCCAGCATCGCCTGCCGCGCGCTTCAATTTTGCGCAGCACCTGATCGAGGCCAATGCCCACCGGGGCGCCAAGCTGGCCTATGTCGACGATCACGGATCTCTGAGCTATGCCGCCATGTCTGAACGGGTGCGCCGCCTCGCTGCCGGCCTGATCGCCCACGGAGTGCGGCGAGAAGAGCGCGTGCTGCTGCTGATGCACGATGGCATCGACTGGCCGGTGGCATTTCTCGGCGCGCTTTATGCCGGTGTGGTGCCGGTGGCGGTGAACACGCTGCTGACGGCCGACGACTACGCCTACATGCTTCGGCACAGCCGGGCACAGGCGGCGCTCGTGTCGGCCGCGCTGTTGCCCACCTTCCAGGCGGCGGTTGCGCAGGCTGAATGCGAAGGCGGCCATGAGCTGCGAGCGGTGCTGGTCTCGCGCAGTGCGCCCGGCGGCGAGATGGCGCGGCAGCACCACGCCTTCGAGAATGTGCTGGAGGCGCACCCGCCGCTCGCGCTGCCGGCACCCACCGGGGCAGACGACCCGGGGTTCTGGCTCTACTCCTCGGGCTCGACCGGCCGACCCAAGGGCACCTTGCACACCCACGCCAACCTCTACTGGACCGCCGAGCTGTACGGTAAGCGTGTGCTGGGCCTCACGGAACGCGATGTGTGCTTCTCCGCCGCCAAGCTGTTCTTCGCCTACGGACTGGGCAATGCGCTGACCTTTCCGCTCAGCGTGGGCGCCACCACCGTGCTGATGGCCGAGCGCCCCACGCCCGACGCCACGTTCCGCCGCTGGCGCGGCGAGGTGGGTGGTGCGAAGCCGACCGTCTTCTTCGGGGCGCCAACCGGGTACGCCGGCATGCTCGCGTCCCCTCAGCTGCCCGCGCGCGAGCAGGTGAGCCTGCGCCTGTGCTCGTCGGCTGGTGAGGCGCTGCCGGCCGAGGTGGGCCAGCGCTTCACCAGCCATTTCGGCTGCGAGATTGTCGATGGCATCGGCTCGACCGAGATGCTCCACATCTACTTGAGCAACCGCCCCGGTCACGTCCGGTATGGCACCACGGGCTGGCCGGTGGAAGGCTACGAGATCGAACTGCGCGGCGACGACGGCCGGCCCGTGCCTGACGGCGAAACCGGCGACCTCTACATCCGCGGGCCGAGCGCGGCCTTGATGTACTGGGGCCAGCGAGACAAGTCACGCGAGACATTCCAGGGCGCCTGGACCAAGAGTGGCGACAAATACCTGCGCAACGCAGATGGCAGCTACACCTATGCGGGCCGCAGCGATGACATGCTGAAGGTCAGTGGCATCTACGTCTCGCCCTTCGAAGTGGAATCGACCCTGGTGCAGCATCCGGCGGTGCTCGAGGCGGCGGTGATCGGGGTGCCCGACGCAGATGGCTTGACTCGAACCAAGGCCTTTGTGGTGCTGAAGGCGGGCCAGCAGGTCGATGTCGACATGCTCAAGGGTTTCGTCAAGGATCGCCTCGCCCCCTACAAGTACCCACGCCAGATCGAATTCATCGACGAACTGCCGAAGACGGCCACCGGCAAGATCCAGCGCTTTCGCCTGCGTGAGCGCGAAGCCAACGCGGGATGACCATCGAGTTCGTCGACATCGTGGTGGATGCTCGGCGGCTCACGATCGAGCACGAGTGGCTGAGCCCCGAGCGCCGCGACCAACCGCTCATGGTGTTCCTGCACGAGGGCCTGGGCTCGGTGTCGATGTGGCGGGACTTTCCTGCGAAGGCGGTCGACGCGCTGGGATGGCGTGGCCTGGTCTACTCGCGGCCCGGCTACGGCCGCTCCACTCCTCGTCCGAGCGACGAGGCGTGGGGGCCCGACTTCATGCACCGCCAGGCGCAACAGGTGTTGCCCGCGCTGCTGCAGGCGCTCGGCATCGACGCCCATCGAGACCCCCCCTGGCTGTTGGGCCACAGCGACGGCGGGTCGATCGCCCTTCTTCATGCGGCTGCCTTTCCGGCCCAGGTGGCCGGCGTGGTGGCGATGGCCCCGCATCTGTTCGTCGAAGAGCTGTCGCTCGCCAGCATCGCCCGTGCTCGCGAGGCCTACCTCCACGGTGCCCTGCGCCAGGGGTTGGCAAAGCACCACGCCGACGTCAACTCGGCGTTCTGGGGCTGGAACAACGCCTGGCTCTCACCGGCATTTCGCCCGTGGGACATCAGCGACGAACTGGGCACCATCGCGTGCCCGGTGCTCGCCATCCAAGGTGAAGACGACGAGTACGGCACGCTCGCGCAAGTCCGCCGCATCGCCGCGCGCGTGAAGGCCACCACCGTGCTGCCCCTGCCCGAGTGCGGGCATTCGCCGCACCGCGATCAACCGGAGCGGGTGATCTCGGCGGTGTCCTCCTTCGTTCAGCCTGGACGTTAGGTCGCGAACGCGAAATCGACCTCAGGCTTCAGCCCACTCGCGATGCGCGCCACGCTCTTGCCCGAGCCACACGCGTGCGTCCACCCCAGCGTGCCGTGGCCGGTGTTCAGGAAAAGGTTGGGCAGTCTCGAGCGGCCCACGATCGGCAGGTTGCTCGGTGTGGCCGGACGCAGGCCGGTCCAGAACTGGGCCCGGTCGGTGTCCCCGGCGCCGGGGAAGAGCTCTTCCACGCGCCGCACGATCGCTTCGCAGCGCACGCGGTTCAGGTCACGGTCGTAGCCGTTCAGCTCGGCGGTGCCGGCAATACGCAGCCGGTCGCCCAGCCTGGAGAAGACGAGCTTGTACTCGTCATCGGTCAACGAGACTTGGTGCGCCTTGGTGGCGTCTTTCACCGGCATCGTCACCGAGTAGCCTTTGGCGGGGTAGATGGGCAGGTCGATGCCCAGCGGCTTCACATACAGCGGGCTGAGCGATCCCATGGCCAGCACATAGGCCTCGCCGCGCAGCCGCTGGTAGCGGCCGTTGGGATCCGTCACCTCGACGTGGTCGATACGGCCCCCCACCTCCCGCAGCGCGGTGACGGTGTGGCTCATCAGGAACGTGACCCCATCCGCTTCGCAGCGCTGGGAGAGTTCATGCACGAAGCGGTTCGCGTCGCCGGATTCGTCTTCTGCCGTGAAGGTCGCACCGGCCAACTGTGGGCGGATGTGCGCGAGCGCCGGCTCGATGCGCACGGCCTCATCGGCCGAGATCACGCGACGGTCGCAGCCGAGCTCTCGCATCTGCGCGGCGGGGGCTTCTGCCGCGTCGAACTCTTTCGGGTTGGTGTAGAAGTGAAGAATGCCCTGGGTGCGCTGGTCGTACTCGAGGCCGATCTCGCGGCGCAGTTGCTGCAGCGTCTCGCGGCTGTAGGTGCCCAGTCGCACGATCTGCTCGATGTTGTGGCGGGTGCGCCCTGGCGTGCATTCGCGCAGGAAGCGAAACACCCAGGCCCATTGGCGCGCATCGGCGCGCAGGCGGAACAGCAAGGGCGCGTCTTCTTTGGCGAGCCACTTCAGCACCTTGAGCGGCGCGCTCGGGTTGGCCCAAGGCTCGGCGTGGCTCACTGAGATCTGGCCGCCGTTGGCGTAGCTGGTTTCGGCCGCGGGAGTGGCCTGCCGATCGATGACGGTGACTTCGTGACCGAGCTGGCGAAGGAAATAGGCTGAGGTGACGCCGAGCAGGCCGGCGCCGAGAACGACCACATGCATGGTTCTCTCCAGAGGCGAGCGGCACGAAGCGAACGAATGAGTGCTTCGTGCCTGCCGCTCCCCCTGTCCTCGGTACCTGAGAGATTCGGCCTGCGCGTGTCTCGCGTGGCCTTGCTCCTTCGGTGCGCTGGCCCTGACGGCATCGTCAGTTCAGCGGCTCTCCAGACGGCGATTGATGACAGCAGTACGGTACCTGAGCGTGCATGGGAGTTTGCGCCTTCGGTGGCCGGCTCGACCCTGTCGAAACCGGCGCTCTCCTGCTGAGCCGGATTGTAGGAGCGATGAGCTGTGATTGGCTACGTGAACTATTCACGGCCGATCGCCCAGTTGCGGTGAATGTCGTCCGGGTTTCCCCGCGACCGCTGCGAATGTCATGAGGATCGTTGAAGCTTTTGTAGTGGGCACACCGGGCTGTGCCATACACACTGCACACCTCGGATTCAAGCACTTACGTTTTGCTGAATCCCAGAATGATCTTCCCTACTGGAGTAGTTGACGATGACCAAGACGAGCTTCCCGGTGTCCCGCCTGTGCGTCGGCCTGGGCCTGGCCTTTGCCATGATGGGTGCGGCCCATGCGGCTGAAACCACCCGCGTGGTCGTGACTTTCAAGCCTGGTAGCCAAGCGGCCAAGCTGGCCCGCGCTGCCGTTGCCCAGATGGGCGGCAAGATCAAGCTCGAAATCGACGGCGAAAACGTCGCGGTCGAGCTGCCCAAGGCCGCCGCCATGGCCCTGGCCAAGCACACGTCCATCGCCCGCGTCGAGCAGGATGCTCCGCGCTATCCGATGTCGCTGACCACGCCGTCGACCGGCAAGCCCTACAAGCTCGGCCAGTTGGTCCCTTACGGCATCAAGATGGTCCAGGCCGACCAGCTGAAGGACACCAACGCTGGCAACCGCATGATCTGCATCATCGACTCCGGCTACGGCAAGGGTCATGAAGACCTGCAGAACAACGCCAACGTCACGGGTGACGACGACATCGGCGGCGCTGGCCTGTGGTCCGTGGACGGCTCGCACCACGGCACGCACGTGGCCGGCACGATCTCCGCCATCAACCAGGCCGACGTCGGCGTGGTGGGCGTTCTGCCGAACCAGAAGATCAAGCTGCACATCGTCAAGGTGTTCGGTGATGACGGCGCTTGGGCCTATTCGTCGACCCTGTCGGCCGCAGCCAAGAAGTGCCAGGCCGCCGGCGCCAACGTGATCAGCATGTCGCTGGGCGGCCCGCTGCCCAACACCGCTGAGAAGAACACCTTCACCGCCCTGCAGACGGCCGGCATCCTGTCGATCGCCGCGGCCGGCAACGGTGGCAACACCCAGACCTCTTACCCCGCTGGCTATGTGCCGGTGATGTCGGTGGCCGCGGTGGACGAGAACGAAGCCTGGGCGAGCTTCTCGCAGCGCAACAAGGACGTCGAAATCTCCGCTCCGGGCGTGGGCGTGCTGTCGACCGTGCCGATGGGTTCGGGCTCGGAGCCGTCGCTGCAAGTGGGCGGCACCGACTACGCGCCGGGCGCGATGGACGGCTCGCCCAAGGCGACCGCCACGGCGGCACTGGCTGACTTCGGTTTGGGCGACGCCGTCGATACCTCGGTGTCGGGCAAGGTCTGCCTGATCCAGCGCGGCAACATCGCCTTCTCGGAGAAGGTGCTGAACTGCCAGAACTCGGGTGGCGTGGGCGCGGTGGTGTACAACAACGTCGCCGGCGGCTTCGCTGGCACGCTGGGTGGCGTGGCCACCACCATCCCGTCGGTCACCGCTTCGGACACCGAAGGCGCTGCCATGAAGGGCCAGCTGGGTCAATCGGCCACCGTGTCGGTCGACGCCACCAACTACGCCTACTTCGACGGCACCTCGATGGCCACCCCGCACGTGTCGGCTGTCGCCGCGCTGGTGTGGAGCTACCACACCGAGTGCACGGGCGAGCAGATCCGCCAGTCGCTGAACAAGTCGGCCAAGGATCTGGATGTGGCCGGCCGCGACGCCAAGACCGGCTACGGCTTGGTGCAAGCCAAGGCCGCGCACAAGCGCATCACCAGCCTGGGCTGCGGCAACTGATCAGGGCTTCGGCACTGAACGAGAACGGGGCCTTCGGGCCCCGTTTTCCATGGTGAAGCGTCGGCAGGCTGGTCGTTTCTGCGTCGCTGAATCTGCACGGCGCACGCCTGGCAGAACAAGGCCTCAAGCCGCGACCGATGCCGAACAAGGGCGGGGGCGGGGCATCGCGGTGTTCAATCGACTTCGACGTCGTTCGCTGGCTGGTCGAACAACACCAGACCGCCGATCAGCAGCAGCGTCGCCGGCAGCATGGCCAACGGGTGCACCACACCGGCCACGACCGGCAGCACCATCAAGAACAGACGCAGGCCCCAGCTGTACATCAGCCCCGCGCGGCGCACGTGGGTGGCGGCGGCGGTGTTCAGCTCGTTGCGTTCCGGCCGATCCACCGGGATCGACATGATGAAGCTCGCGTGGCTGTAGTGGCGGGTGGACATCGCCGAGCACACGTACGAGGCGAACAAGATACCGACCAGCATCCCCTGCAGCACGGTGTGCAAGGCGTTTTCTCCCGACCAGCGCGCGAGATTGGCCGCCAGCGAGGCGCCTGACATGCTCAGCGCGCCCATCACTGCCAGCGCTGCGGTCGAGGCCGAGATCGAGGCGGCCATCAGCGAATTGCGCAGCGCCTGCACGGCGACGATCTCGGCGCCTGGGCGATCGGCCAACGATGTGACCCAGTGCATCCGCAGTTTGGCATTGGCGTAGCGGGCGAGACGCTCGGGCTGGCGCTTGCCGATGTGGTGAATGCGCCATTCGTAGGCGATCACCAGCAGGATGCTGGCGCCGAAGCTGATCCACGGGATGAGGGCGGAGGGCACGGCGGGGAAGGTCTCCAGGGTGTCGGAATGTTTTCGATGATAGGCGCCTGCTGGCTGCGTGGCGATGGCGGCAGTGGCGGGCCATCGCGTCGATTCATGGCCCTGTCATCGTGGCTTGAAAGCATCCGTGCCTTCCGCCCATTCCTCTTTCCCACCCGAGGCACTTACCGATGTACCGCATGTTCCGTCCCGCTCGCCTGGCCATCGCCGCGGCCCTCGTTGTTTCCGCTTCGACGGCGGCCCAAGCCGGCGCCATGCTCGACGGCTTCGCCACGATGCCGGCTGACACCTTTGCCCCTGGCCCGACCTCGGGCCAGTTCGCGAGCAGCGCCAACGGGCGCACGCTCCCGCTGGTGGATCGCCAGCCTGTCCAGGGCTTCTCCGCCGTGCTGCCCGGTCCGGCGGCGGGCACCTTCCGAGTGATGCCGGACAACGGCTTCGGCACCAAGGCCAACTCGCCGGACACGCTGCTGCGCCTTTACACCGTGCGTCCCGACTTCCGCCGCTGGGCCGACCAGGGCGAGCAGGGCAGTGGCACGGTGCAGCCCGTCGATCGCGACACGGGTGAGTCGCTGACGGCGTTCGACAAGCGCAGCTATGTGACGCTGAACGACAGCGACCGTCTGCTGGGGTTCCCCATCGTTGCAGAGGGCGACCACTACCCCTATGCCGGCACGGGGCCGGGCAGCGCCGACATTCCCGTGGCGCCGCAGATCCGAGAGCGGCGCCTGCTGACCGGCGCCGATTTCGACATCGAGTCGGTGCGCGTCGACCGCCGCGGCCACCTCTGGTTCGGTGACGAACTCGGCCCGTTCCTGATCGAGACCAACGCCAAGGGCAAGGTGCTGCGTGCCGAGGTGCCGATGCCGGGCGTGATGTCGCCCGACAACCCCCACTTGAATGGTGGCACGCCGAACCTGGGCCGCTCACGGGGTTTCGAGGGCATGGCCATCGACGCCGCTGGCCGTCACCTGTTCACCTTGCTCGAAGGCACGGTCACCGGTGACGCGGCGGGCAGCCTGCGGATCAACCGTTTCGACATCCGCGCGGGCCGCTACACCGGCGAGCAATGGCTGTACAAGCTGGAGCCGCAGGGCACCAACATCGGCGATATGACGGCGGTCAACGAGCACCAGTTCCTGGTCATCGAGCGCAACGGTACCGAAACGCCGCGCTTCAAGAAGATCTATCTGATCGACCTGAACCAGGTGGGCAGCGATGGCTTTGTCTCGAAGACCGAGGTGGTCGACCTGATGAACGTTGCGGACCCGCACGACCTCAACCGTGACGGCGCCACGACCTTCACCTTCCCGTTCGTCACGATCGAAGACGTGCTGGTGCTGGACGCGCGCACGCTGCTGGTGATCAACGACAACAACTACCCCGGCAGCAGCCGCGTCGATGGCGAGCCGGATCCGACCGAGTTCCTGCGCCTGTCGCTGGACGTGACCCTGCCGCTGGATGACCAGGCCGCGTTGCGCTGAGCCCGGCGTCGGCGACGTCCGATGACGTCGCCCAGGTGACCTCGGATGAAAAAAGCCGCGACAGGTGACTGTCGCGGCCTTCGTCATGCTTCACATGCGGGCGCTCCGGTGATGGGGCGCTGGAGTCTCGTCAGGGCAGCGACTGCACCGCCGACAGCGCGTCGACCAGGCCCATGCCTTCGGAGGTCGAGTGGCCCCGGCGCAGCGCCTGGCTGAAGGTGCCGGTGAACGGGATGTCGCCCGAGGGGCCTGCCACCACGCCGCTGATCGTGCCGCCGACCAACAGGTCGGCCGAGTTGCCACCACCACCGGTGGCGACCTCGTCACGGTCCACGCCGAAGTGCACCACCGACTTGCGGCCGAAGCTGCCCGGCGCGAAGCTGACGGTCAGCGTCTTGCTGAACGGCACCACGTCGCTTAGCGCCGAGAAGCTCACGTCGGCGGCGTTGATGTCTTTCAGCGTACCCAGGGTGATGGGCAGGCCCGGGCCCACACGCGGATCCAGCTGGATGCCAGGCGCCGGGTTGCCCAGCAGCTTGCGTTGGCCGTTGGCGGTCGACAGGTCCAGCGTCACTGACTTCAGCGTGTAGCCCTCGGGGGCGCTCAGGCCGACGCGGAAGACTTCGGTGTCGAACTGGCTGCGCGACTGGCCGTCGCCGGTGGCGGTGACGTGCACGGTCCCGACGCCGAACGAGGCCTGCGCGGCGGCGAAGTTGGGCTTCGAGTCGTGCGCGCGGGCCGTCTTCTTCAGCACCTGGCTCAGCTTGGCCGGCGAGATCGAGCCGGGGCCGCCGGCCTTCTCCACCACCAGGGCGGCGACCGCGGCGGCGTGCGGTGCTGCAGCGCTGGTGCCGAAGAAGTTGGGGAAGGTGTCGCTGTCTTCGGCCGAGTCACCGCTGAAGAAGCTGGTGTTCACGCCGTCCGGCGCGCCCAGGTCCGGCTTGCGGCGGATCTCCGGCGTGGGCAGGCGCGTGCCGTCCTTGCTGAAGTACATGATCGACGGGCCAGGCGACGAGAACGACTCGGGCAGGTAGTCCTGGTACCACGCGAACGCGGCGGTGCCGTTGGCGCCGGCGGCCGAGTTGTGGCCGAAGGTGATCGGCGTCGTGTAGTTCATGTACTCGCCGTTGACCACGCTGCCGAAGGTGACGAAGCGCACCTGGTCGGCGGTGGGCGACGGCGTGGTCGTGTCCGAACGCACGACGACGATCTGGTAGGTGCCGGCCGGCACCTGCACCGCCTCGATCGGCTGGTCAGTCGAGAAGTTGTCGTCGGCCGACACGGCCACCAGTTGGTCACCGGCCGCGTTGTAGAGGTAGAGGTCGTAGTCGGTCGTCACCTTGCCCGAGTCGAACGGGTCGTTCCACTGCAGCACCAGCGTCGACGTGGCGCCGAAGGTGATGGTGCGTGAGACATCGATCGTCTGCCCGTCGGTGGCCAGGTTGTGGAAGCCGCCGTCCGAGCTGCCCGGGGTGATCAGGCCCAAGTTCACCGTTTGCGAGCTGGCGCGGGCGGTGGCGTCGTCGACCTTGTTGTAGCCGGCCAGGTAGCCCATCGTCGAGCCACGGTTGCCGGCCGAGGAGAAGTACGACACGCCTTGCGCGACCACCTCGTCGGCCGCCTGCGCAATGATGCCGTCCGAGAACATCGGCTCGGTGAAGTAGATGACGTCGTCGACCACCACGTCGGCCTTGCAGGGGCCCGTCTTGTCGGCCAGCTTGCGGATGTTGTCGGCAAAGCCCACTTCGCCGTTGAAGGCGGTGGCAAAACACAGCTTCGCCGCCGGGGCCAGGTCGTGCACGATCTGCATCATCGCGCGGCCTTCGTCGGTGCCGCTGGCGATGTCTTCGATCACCACCACCGGCTCGGTGTGGCCATCCGGGTTGCCGGGGCCGGGCAGATCGCCATTGACGATGTCCTGTGCCGCATGGGTGCGCGCACCGGCGGCGGCGTCATAGCTGTCGGACATCACGCCCACCGTGACGCCAGCACCCTTGATGCCCAGCGCATTCACCTGGTCGGCACGCACCGTGGCGGCACCTTGCGACGTGACCTGGCCGACATCCGCGATGGGCGCCGTCGACAGCAGCACGGACTTCACGCCCGGCAGCTTGGCCAGATCCTTGGCCTTGGCCACCGGCACGAAGGCGGTGAAGACGCCGTGGCGATAGTGCGCGTTGGTCACCACCGATTCGATGCCCATCTTGCGGGCGGTGGATTGAACCTGCGCGAGGGAGAACTTGCCGTCCAGGTGCACATTGACGCGCACGCGGCCTTGCTTGTCGGTCACTGCGAGCGCAGTGCGAGCGCGTGAACGCTCGGCGGCTTCGGCGCGGGCCGCGGGCTGCATGGATTGCTGCTCGACCAGCTCGCGCAGGCCAAGACCCAGGTTGCCTTGCGGCTGCGGCCGGGCCTGGGCTGTGCCCAGGCAGGCGAGGGCGACGCCAGCGGCCAGGGCCGTGCGCGTCCAGATGATCGTGCGCGCGGCAGTGCGGCGCGGGGTGCTGCGGTATCCAGTCATGAGTCGGGCTTCCCAGTCAACAGAACCGTCTCGTCGCATCCCTTGGGGCGACACCAGGGGCGTCGTGGCCGTGACCGGCCCGGCGCCCTCCATCTGGCATGTTGCACCCGGGGCGACATTCCGTCGCCCACCCGGCTCGCGGTATTGACAGTAGTTGATCGATGCGGGCCAGGCCCGCCCGATCGAGCTTGTCAGCCCGCGTTCAACTGTTGCTCCAGCCGATGCAGCACCTCGTAGCAAGGCAGCACTTGAGCGACGCTGCCGTTGGGTTCGCGGCCCTCGCGGATGGCGGCGAAGAATTCGCGGTCCTGCAGCTCGATGCCGTTCATCGAGACATCGACCTTCGACACGTCGATCTTCTCGTCCTTGCCGTTGAACAGATCGTCGTAGCGGGCGATGTAGGTGGCGCTGTCGCCGATGTAGCGGAAAAAGGTGCCCAGTGGCCCGTCGTTGTTGAAGCTCAACGAGAGCGTGCAGATCGCGCCGTTGGCGGCCTTCAGCTGGATCGACATGTCCATCGCGATGCCGAGCGTCGGGTGAATCGGGCCCTGGATGGCATGGGCCTGCACCACCGGGCTGCCGCATTGCCAGGCGAACAGATCCACCGTGTGCGCGGCGTGGTGCCAGAGCAGGTGGTCGGTCCAACTGCGCGGCTGGCCCAGCGCGTTCATGTTGGTCCGGCGGAAGAAGTAGGTCTGCACATCCATTTGCTGGATGTTGAATTCACCCGCGGTGATGCGGCGATGCACGTACTGGTGGCTGGGGTTGAAGCGGCGGGTGTGACCGCACATCGCCACCAGCCCGGTTTCGCGCTGGACCTGCACCACTTCCTGGCCGTCGCTGAGTTTGTCGCACAGCGGAATCTCCACCTGCACATGTTTGCCGGCGCGCAGGCAGGCAATGGCCTGGGACGCGTGCATCTGTGTCGGCGTGCACAGGATGACCGCATCGACCTCCTTGAGCGCCAGGCTGTCGTCCAGCTCGGTGGTCACGTGGGCGATGCCGTACTTCGCCGCCACTTCCTTCGTTTTGTCGATGTCGCGGCTGATCAGCGACACCACCTCCACGCCGTCGATCTGGCGGATGCCGTCGAGGTGCTTGATACCAAAGGCGCCCGCACCTGCCAGCGCGACCTTGAGTGTCTTCATCAGTGGTTCTCCAGAATCAGGTGGCCGACGGCGGTGTTCGACGCCGGCACATGGTAGAAGCGGTGTCGCACGGTGGGCGCCGGACCGCCGGCCACGTCGGCCATCGCGCCCCGGGCGATCAGCCACATGACCAGCTCGATGCCTTCGGAGCCTGCTTCGCGCACGTAGTCCACATGCGGCATCTTCGACAAGCCCTCGGGATCGGCGATCAGCCGTTCGAGGAAAGCGTTGTCCCACTCACGATTGATCAGGCCGGCACGGGCGCCTTGAAGCTGGTGGCTCATGCCACCGGTGCCCCAGATCTGCACATTCAACGGCTGGTCGAAGGACTCGACCGCGCGGCGAATGGCCTGGCCGAGCATGAAGCAGCGCCGGCCCGAGGGCACCGGGTACTGCACCACGTTCACCGCAAAGGGGATGATGGCGCAGGGCCAGCGGTCGCGCGCGGGGTCGAGGGCGCCGCACATCAGGCTCAGCGGCACGGTCAGGCCATGGTCGACGTCCATCTTGTTGACGATGGTGAGGTCGAAGTCGTCCTGGATCACGCTTTGCGCGATGTGCGCAGCAAGCTCCGGATGGCCTACGACCGTGGGCACGGGGCGCGGGCCCCAGCCTTCGTCGGCCGGCTTGAACTCGGCGGCGCAGCCGATCGCGAAGGTGGGGATCAGCTCCAGGCTGAAGGCCGTGGCGTGGTCGTTGTAGACGAGGAAGATCACGTCGGGCCGGTTCTCGCGCAGCCATTGACGTGAGTTGTCGTAACCCGCGAAGACGGGTTGCCAGTACGGTTCGTGGGACTTGCCCAGATCCAGGGCCGCGCCGATGGCCGGCACGTGCGAGGTGTAGACGGAGGCGGTGATCTTGGCCATCAGGTGCTCGACGAAGGAGTGTGGGGGGCGCGGCCTTGGCGGTGCGGCTGGGCATCACCGTCTTCACCAATGACGCGATTGCCTTGCGGCGAGCGGCCACCGGCCAGCATCATCGCGGCGTACTCGTCCTGGGTCATGCCGGTCATCGTGGCCGCCATGTACTGGAAGCTCTTGCCATCGGTGGCGCCGATCTTGGCGAGAAAGTAGATGTTGCCGCCCGCGGCGATGCAGCGGTTCAGGTCGCGCGCCAGCACGGCTTCTCGCTGCTCGTCGGTCATCGGCCATTCGGCCAGGTACGCGCGCTCGTCGGCCTTGAAGCGCTCGCGGTTCTCCGCCTTCATCAGCGACATGCAGAACTGGTTCAGCCAGTAGCCCTTGCGGGACTGCTCCGCATCAAAGATCGTGGTGCCTGGGATGTCCAGGTAGGGTTTGTGAAGTGGCATGGAAAGACTCCTGGGTGCGACGCCCTACGCTTCTTCGGGCCAGTACAGGCGCATCGGGTTGTCGACGAGCAGTTGGCGCTGCAAGGCCGCGGTGGGCGCGATGTGCGGGATGAAGTCGACCAGCAGCCCGTCGTCGGGCATGTGGTCCTTCAGGTTCGGATGCGGCCAATCGGTGCCCCACAACACCCGGTCTGGGAAGGTCTCGACGATGCGCCGCGCGAAGGGCACCACATCGCGGTAGGCCGCGCGTTCACCGTCCAGTGCCCGCGGCCCGCTGACAGACAGCCGCTCGGGGCAGCTCACCTTGCTCCAGATGTTCGGGTGCTCGCGCATCAGCCGCACGAAGAGCTCGAACTGGGCGCCGTCCACCGGCTTCGTCACATCGGGGCGGCCCATGTGATCCACCACCACCGTGGTCGGCAGCGCGGTGAAGAAGTCCCAGAGTTCGGGAAGGTCCTGCGCCTCGAAGTAGATGACCACATGCCAGCCCAGCGTCGCGATGCGGCCGGCGATCTCCATCAACTCGTCCTTGGGGGTGAAATCGACCAGGCGCTTGACGAAGTTGAAGCGCACGCCACGCACCCCGGCGGCATGCAGGCGCTGGAGCTCGTCGTCGGTGATGTCGCGGCGCACTGTGGCCACGCCGCGGGCCCGGCCTTGGGAGGCCAGGCAGGCATCGACCATCGCGCGGTTGTCTGCCCCGTGGCAGGTGGCCTGCACGATGACGTTGCGGGCGAAGCCCAGGTGGTCGCGCAGCGCGAACAGCTGCTGCTTGCTGGCATCGCAAGGCGTGTACTTGCGCTCCGGGGCGAATGGAAATTCGTCGCCGGGCCCGAAGACATGGCAGTGCGCATCCACCGCGCCGGGCGGCAGGCGAAACTGGGGTGTGGAGGGGCTCGCGTACCAGTCGAGCCAGCCGGGCGTCTTGTCGAAGGCCATGTCAGTCTTTCTGCAGGCGGTTCAGGATGCGATCGGCTTCCACCCGCCAATCGGCTTGTCGGGCGAAGCCGGGGTGGCCCCGTTCGCCGAAGAGGCCGGTGTCGGCCAGATCGGCCACCCAGGCCTGGCGCTCGGCGGTGCCACTGGCGCTCCAGGGTTCCAGGCCGGCCTCGCGAACCGTCTCGGCCACTTCGCGCACCTCTTCACTGCGGCGCCGGCCGTGCTCGATGACACGCTGGAAGAAATACGCGGCCTGCTTCTCCCAGTCGATGCCGGGGAAGGTCTCTTTCAACGAGGCGATGACCGCGTCTTCCACGCCGTAGTGGCGCGCGGCGGTGAAGCTTTCGATGACCATGGCTTCCAGGCCCTTGATCATCACGCTGCGACACATCTTGGTGGCAGACGCGACGCCCAGCCGCTCGCTCGCCACCTGCGGTGCGAACCCCAGTTCGGCCAGCAGCGGGGCGAGCGCCGCGGCGTGCGGCCCGCCCAACAGCAGCGGTACCTTGATGCGGTAAGGCGGCACGCTCGTCATCACCGCGCCTTCCACATACCGGCCGCCGGCGCCGGCGACGATGTCAGACGCCCGTTGCTTGGCGCCCGGCGAGGCGGAATTGAAGTCGAGGAAGTAGGCGCCTCGACGCAGTGCCGTGGCGCAGGCCTGCGCCACGGGCACCGCCTGGCTCGCGGTCACCGCGCTGACGATGAAGTCGCTGCCGGCGGCCAGCGCGGTGTGAGAGGCCGCCAACTGCACGCCGTGGGTTTGCGCATGGGTGCGCATCGCCGCAGAGCTTGCCGCACGGTCGAGCTTGACGTCGTAGGCGCTGACGGCCAGGCCCTGCGCGCGCAGGTCTTCGGCCAGGATGCGGCCGACCTCGCCGTAGCCGACGAGCCCGACCTGCCATTGCTTCGCGTTCATGCGGGGGCCTTTCCTTGGGGTGGTCGTCAATCCAGAGAGGCCTTGGCCCGCTTGATCACATCGGCGTACTTGGTCGATTCGCTGGCAATGAAGCCGTGAAACTGATCGCGCGTGGCCGGGAAGATCTCGTAGCCGAATGTGGCGTAGCGCTCCTTGATATCCGGCTCGGCCAGTGCCGCTTCGACATCGCGCTGGATCTTGTCGGCCACGGCCTTGGGCAAACCCTTCGGCGCGGCGATCGTCGTCCAGCCCGTCATTTCATAGCCGGCGGGGCCGCCCGACTCGGCCACCGTCGGCACATCCGGGAAGGCAGGGTGACGCTTCGGTGCCGTGACGGCGATGAACTTGATCTTGCCCGAGCGTTGCAGCGGGCCTGCCGTGGCAAGCGAGCCGAGTGCGAAGTTCAGCTCCCCATTGGCCACCCCGGTGTAGAGCATCGACGTTTCCTTGTAGATCACGTGCTGCATCTCGGTCGAGGTCATCGATTCGAGCAGTGCGGAGCCGAGGTGCACCGGGTTGCCCACCGACCAAGAGCCGTAGTTCAGTGCGCCCGGGTGGGCCTTTGCATCGGCCAGGATGTCGCCGACCGTCTTGTACTTGCTGGTGGCCGACACGCCCACGAAGAAGTAGGTGCGAAACAGCGGCGCGATCGGCTCGAAGTCTTTCACCGGGTCGTAAGGCAGCTTCTTGAACAGGTGCGGGTAGGCCACCAGGTGCACGTTGTCCAGCTGGATCAGGTCGGTACCGTCGGTGGCGCCGCGCTTGAAGGCGTCGATCGCGATGAAACCGTTGGCGCCGGGCTTGTTCTCCACCACCACCGGCTGCCCCCACTTCTTCTGCAGCTTCTCGGCCAGTACGCGCACCACCGCCTCAGGGCCGCCGCCGGTTGGAAAGGGGGTGATGATGCGCACCGGCTTGGTGGGCCATTCGGTCGCTTGGGCCAGCGCGTGCAGCGGAACGGAGGTGGCCAGGGCCGCGATCGCGGCCGACAGCATCCAGGCGCGGCGCGCCGAGGTGGGGTGAGGGGGGCAGGTCAGGCGGGTCATTGTTGTCGTCTCCATCCACAACAGGGTCGATCGGCTCAGTCGATGTAGCGCAGGCCGGCCTTTTCCAGGGGCTCGCGCATCTTGTACATGTCCAGCCCCAGCACGCCGCTGGCGAGCTTGGCGCGCTTTTCACCTTCGTTGGCTTCGCGCGCGGCGGCGGCTTCCAGCGTCTTAGAAGCGATCGCGCGGGGCACGCAGACGACGCCGTCGTCGTCGGCCACGATCACGTCGCCGGGGTGCACCAGCTGGCCAGCGCAGACGACGGGGATGTTCACCGAGCCCAGCGTGGCCTTGATCGTGCCCTTGCTGCTGATCGCCTTGCTCCAGACGGGAAAGCCCATTTCGGTGAGCGTCTTCACGTCGCGAACGCCTGCGTCGATCACCAGCGCGCGCGCGCCGCGGGCCTCGAACGAGGTGGCGAGCAGATCGCCGAAGTAGCCGTCGGTGCATTCGGCGGTGATGGCCGCGACGACGATGTCGCCGGGCCGGATCTGCTCTGCCACCACATGCATCATCCAGTTGTCGCCCGGGTGCAGCAGCACGGTGACCGCGGTGCCCGAGACCTGCGCCCCCGCGTAGATGGGCCGCATGCAGGGCTTGAGCAGGCCGACGCGGCCCATGGCTTCGTGCACCGTCGCGCTGCCGAATCGGGCGAGGCCATCGGCCACGCTGGCTTCGGTACGCGCAATGTTCCGGTAGACCACACCCAGCTCGTACATCTTCAATCTCCTGTCGATGGGCCGGTGCGCGGCACTGGCCCCGGCCACCCGCAAAGGCAGCGAATGAATGGAAAGGGGAGGGGCCCGAAGGCGCTTGTCGCCGGCGGCTCAGCGGCCCTGGCGCTCCAGCGCCGCATCGAGCCGCGGGAACACGCGGCGGGCATTGGCTTCATAGATCTGGTGCTTCTGCTCGGCGCTCAACTGGGTCGACGCTTCGATGTAGCGCTTGGTGTCGTCGTAGTTGAAGCCGGTCTGCGGATCCACGCCGCGCACCGCGCCGATCATCTCGCTGGCGAAGAGGATGTTGTCCACCGGGATCACGGTGGTCAGCAGGTCGATGCCGGGCTGGTGGTAGACGCAGGTGTCGAAGAAGATGTTCTTCAGCAGGTGCTCTTGCAGCAGTGGCTTCTTCAGCTCTTGCGCCAGGCCGCGGAAACGGCCCCAGTGGTAGGGCACCGCACCGCCGCCGTGGGGAATCAGGAACTTCAGCGTCGGGAAGTCTTTGAACAGGTCGGAGGTGAGGCACTGCATGAAGGCGGTGGTGTCTGCGTTCAGGTAGTGCGCCCCGGTGGTGTGAAAGCACGCGTTGCAGCTCGTGCTCACGTGGATCATGGCTGGGATGTCGTACTCGACCATCTTTTCGTAGATGGGGTACCAGTGACGGTCGCTCAGCGGCGGCGAGGTCCAGTGGCCCCCGGAGGGATCGGGGTTCAGATTGATGCCGACGTTGCCGTACTGCTCGACGCACTTGACCAGCTCGGGGATGCAGGTCTTCGGATCGACGCCAGGCGACTGCGGCAGCATGGCGGCCGGGATGAAGTGATCCGGGAACAGCTGCGACACGCGGAAGCACAGCTCGTTGCAGATCGCCGCCCAGGCCGACGAGGTCTGGAAGTCGCCGATGTGGTGGGCCATGAAGCTGGCGCGCGGCGAAAAGATCGTCAGGTCCGAGCCGCGCTGCTTCATCAGCTTGAGCTGGTTGGTCTCGATCGTCTCGCGGATGTCGTCGTCGCTGATGCGCAGGTCCGAGGGCTGGGGGGCGTTGCCCGGGTCCTTCAGGCCGGCGATCTGCAGATCACGCCAGGCACCCAGGGCGGCGGGCGCGGTGGTGTAGTGGCCATGTACGTCGATGACCAGGCTCATGCTTGTTTTCCTTTCCATACGGAGGCCGGCACCATCGCTTCGCCGCGCATCAGCAACCGTGCGGTGCGCAGCAGGGCGGCGCGGGTCACGGTCTGAGGGCCGACGGGATCGGTTTCCAGCTCGACACTGAACTCACCGGTCGGGTGCTCGACCGACACCTTCTTCACCGCACCGTCGGGTACCTGGGCCACCCCGTCGCATACCGAGCCCTTCAGAACACAGGCGGTGCCCACGGTGACGGCCGCCAGCACGCCAATGGCGTCATGGCAGACATGAGGAATAAAGCTGCGCGTCGTCAAAGTTCCGCCGGCTTGCGGCGGCGCGATCAGCGTCATCTTGGGGTAGGGCTTCTGGCTCACATCGCCCAGGCCCATGCGCGGCGCGATGGCCAGCCGCAGCGCTTCGATCTTGGCCTTCAGCTCGGTGTCGGCGTTCAGCTCGGCCACGCTTTCGTAGCCGGTGCGGCCCAGGTCGCGGGCGTTGAAGATCACCAGCGGCATGCCGTTGTCGATACAGGTCACGTCGAGCGTGAACGGCGCCAAGCCATCGGCCTCGACGGTGACGGTGTCGCGCACCTGGCCGGTGGGCAACAGACCCGGGCAGACCGAGCCGGCGGTGTCGAGAAAATTGATGGTGATCGGTGCCGAACTGCCGGGCGAGCCATCGATGCGCGCGTCGCCTTCGTATTCGACGTGGCCGTCGGGCGTCTGCACGGTGATGTCGCAGGCCATGCCGGTGTTCAGCGTCAGCACGCGGTAGGTGCTGGTGTCGCCCTGTGCGGTGACCATGCCGGTCTCGATGGCAAAGGGCACGACGGCGGCCAGCATGTTGCCGCAATTGGGCGTGGTGTCGACCGTGTCCTTGTCCGGCTGCAGTTGGGCGAACAGGAAGTCAAGGTCGATGCCCGGCTGGGTGCCACGGCTGACGATGCCCACCTTGCTGGTGAGTGGGTGGGCGCCGCCCAGGCCGTCGATCTGGCGTTTGTCGGGTGAGCCCAGCGCCGCCAGCAGCACCTGGTCGCGGGTGGCCACGTCGGCCGGCAAATCATCTGCCCGGAAGAACGGCCCTTTGGAGGTGCCGCCTCGCATCAGCAGGCAGGGAATGGCGGTCAAAGGCATGGGCGCAGCGTTCCGAGAGGGATGACCCATTCTCGGAACCCGCCGTCATGCCGGCTAGGTTGGGGGTGGACTACCAGCTATCCGTGTTCGGCATAACTGCAGGGGTGGCCCTGGCCTCCTGCGCCGCCGATCAAGCGGTCAGCAGTCCCTTGCGCTCGATGAACGCAATGACCTGGTCCAGACCCGCCCGGGTTTTCAGATTGGTCATCACATAGGGCTTGGTGCCGCGCATGCGCTGCGTGTCGGCTTCCATCACCGACAGGTCGGCGCCCACATGCGGCGCCAGGTCGGTCTTGTTGATCACGAAGAGGTCGCTCTTGGTGATGCCCGGCCCGCCTTTGCGCGGAATTTTCTCGCCCGCGGCCACGTCGATCACGTAGATCGTCAGATCGGACAGCTCGGGGCTGAAGGTCGCGGCCAGGTTGTCGCCGCCGGATTCGATGAACACGATGTCGGCGTTGGGGTAGCGGTCAAGCATCCGGTCGACCGCCTCGAGGTTGATCGAGGCGTCTTCGCGGATGGCCGTGTGCGGGCAACCGCCGGTCTCCACGCCCATGATGCGGTCGGGTTCCAGCGCGCCGGCCACGGTGAGCAGGCGCTGGTCTTCCTTGGTGTAGATGTCGTTGGTGACGACCACCAAGTCCCAGCGCTCACGCATCGTCTTGCACAGCATCTCCACCAAGGTGGTCTTGCCGGAGCCGACAGGGCCACCGACGCCCACGCGCAAGGCGGGCAGGGGTTTGGTGCGGCGGGTGGGCGATGGGGGCATGGCAGCATCAAAGTGAAGAGGCGGGCAATTCGCCGCTCCGATGATGCATGCAGATTGCATGCCGGCCGGAAGGGTGCGCGGAGGGCCAGGCCGCCTCAGGGTTGAGGGAGGGGGCACCAGGGGCGGCCAGGCACCCCGCGCAGAGAGCATGTTCCCGCGGTGGTGTTTCCCTCGTGTTGCTGCCTTCTTGCCGCGGCTTTACCGAAGGCCGGCGAGGGCGATGCACTCAAGAACGAAACAGCCGTGAGTACTGCGCTTCGTGCTGCGCCGACAGGATGGCCAGCATGGGCGTGAACGCCTGGCGTTCTGCATCTGGCGTGGCCAGTGCGGTGTCGACCGCCGAGACGATCGCGTCGATCGCCTGGTCGAGCATGCGCTGCCCCGCGCTCTGACCCAGCGGCACGGCCTTCAAGGCGGCTTGCACGATGTTCTCGGCCCAGCCGAAGGCGTAGGCCCAAAGGGTTTCCCGCGCCGGTGCGCCGGCATGGCACGCGGCCAGCGCGAAGGCCACCGGCCAGGTCGGCGCGGGTCGCAACTGGCCGAGGAAGGCCACACGTGGATCGTCGGGGGCACGCTGGCGCAACCAGTCGTGCAGCGAGCGGCCCATCTGTTCGGCTTGCTGGCGGAATTCGCTGCTCTCGCGGGTGGTGCGCAGCCAGTCGTTCAGCGTCTCGACGCGCTGCAAGTCGCTGGCGAGCCAAGCGGCGTGGGCGTGCGCCAGCAGCGGCAGATCGGCACGGCCCAGCCCCAGGGCCAATTGGTCACGCAACCAGGCGTCGGCGCTGGCTTCGTCGCGCACCAGGCCCGCTTCAACGGCCGCCTCCAGCCCTTCGGAGTAGCTGAAACCGCCCACCGGCAGTGCCGGCGAGGCCAGCCACATCAGCCGCATCAGCGTGGATGCGGGCAGGGGCGCCGGAGGCGGGGTGTCAGTGTCGGTGGCCACCGTGGTCGTGATCGTGACCGTGGTTGCAGCCGGGCCCGTGCTGATGGCCGGTGTCCTGGTTGTGCCCATGGGCGTGGCTGTGGTCGTGCCCGTGTTCGTGGCCGTGTTGGCAGCCCGGGCCATGGACGTGGGCGGCGGGCGCTGCCGCGACCACCGGCACCACGCGCGTGCCGCGGGCCTGGCTTGGCGCCGATGCGTGGGCGTGGCCATGGTTGTGATCGTGTCCATGACCGTGCGAATGGCCATGTGCGTGATCGTGACCATGATCGTGGCCGTGGGCGCCGCTGGCCGCGTACGCACCGCCCTCAGGCTCGAAAGCGGCAAGCGTCTCGGTGACGATGAGGTGTCGCTGGCGCAGCATGTCCGCCAGCACGTGGTCAGGTTCGAGCTTCAGGTGATCTGGCTGCACCTCCAGCGTCACATGGCGGTTGCCGAGATGATAGGCGGCGCGCAGCAGGTCCAGCGGGCTGCCGTGTTCGGCGCAGGCGCGCACTTCGAGCACCGGCTGGGGCGCAGCCCGCACGGCGATGAGGCTGCCGTCTTCGGCCACCAGCACATCGCCGCCGCGAACCACCTGGCCCCGGCCGAGGAACACGCCCAGGGTGCGGCCCTGGCTGTCGGTGGCTTCGAAGCGGCTCTTCTGGCGGACATCCCAGTCGAGTTCCACGGTGGCGGCTCGCTTGATCAGCGCGGCGGCCAGGCCTCGACCTTGCGGCATCAGTTTGGTGACGTTCAACATGCGGCGAACCCGGGGGATATCAACAATCCCCGATGGTAGCCGTGCGGGGATGCCCTCAGCGGTAGACGAGTACCGGGCGCTTGGAGTTGGCCAGCACCGCCTGCATCTGGCTGCGCCGCCAAAGGGTGGACCACAGGCCGCGCGCCCGGGTGGCCATGACGATCAGGTCGCAGTCCTCTTCTTCGGCCGCTTCGACGATGCCTTCCCACGGGGTGTCGGTTTCCTTGGTCAGCACATCGCATTCGATGTGGGCGCTTTCGGCCGCGGCTCGCAGGTCGTGCAGGCAGGCCTCGGCCTCGATCCGCTGGCGGGCGAAGTGGCTGTCGATGGCTTCGCTCTGGCGGCCGGCCATGCCTGCGTAGGGATCGGGTTTGACCACCGTCACGGCGATCAGCTTGGCGCCCGATTCCTGGGCCAGCTCGATGGCGGCGTGGATGGCCCGATCCGACAGCTCGGAGCGGTCGGTCGACACCAGGATCTTCTTGAACGACGACATCTCACTCTCCTCGGGCGTCATGGGCCAGACAGCGGCCCCTGTCAGAGCTATCGACCGGCGGGAGGGTGAATTGAGCGCGCGGTCTCGGGCACGAGGCCGGTTCGGATGTGACGCAAGTCGCGTTTCGCGCGGGCGTGCGGGTGCACGGGCGTGGCCGTGCCCACTGCGACCGCGACGCCCCGCCAGCTCAGAAGAGGAAGTAGCGCTGCGCCATGGGCAGCACGGTGGCCGGCTCGCAGCTGAGCAGCACCCCGTCGGCACGCACTTCGTAGGTCTGGGGGTCGATCTGCATCGCCGGGGTGTAGGCGTTGTGGATCATGTCGCGCTTGGTGGCGGTGCGGCAGCCGCGAACGGCCGCCAGTCGCTTGTGCACGCCGTAGCTTTCGGCGACGCCGGAGGCCAGCGCCGCCTGGCTGACAAAGCTCAGTGAGCCCCTGGCCAGGGCCCCACCGAAGGCGCCGAACATGGGCCGCATGTGCACCGGCTGGGGCGTGGGGATGCTGGCGTTCGGGTCGCCCATCGCGGCCAGCGCGATGAAACCGCCTTTGAGCACCAGGCTGGGCTTGACACCGAAGAAGCCGGGGCGCCAGAAGACCAGATCCGCCCATTTGCCGGGCTCGATCGATCCGACCTCGTGCGCGATGCCGTTGGCGATGGCGGGGTTGATGGTGTACTTGGCGACGTAGCGCTTGGCGCGGTGGTTGTCGTGGCGCTCGCTGTCGCCCGGCAGCGGGCCGCGCTGGGCCTTCATCTTGTGCGCGGTCTGCCAGGTGCGGATGATCACCTCGCCCACCCGGCCCATGGCCTGGCTGTCCGACGACATCATGCTGATCGCGCCCAGGTCGTGCAGCACGTCTTCGGCGGCGATCGTCTCCCGCCGGATGCGGCTCTCGGCGAAAGCGAGGTCCTCGGCGATGCTCGCGTCCAGGTGGTGGCACACCATCAGCATGTCGAGGTGTTCGTCGACGGTGTTGACGGTGTAGGGCATCGTCGGGTTGGTCGACGAGGGCAGGAAGTTCGCTTCGCCGACCACCTTCAGGATGTCCGGCGCGTGGCCGCCGCCCGCGCCTTCGGTGTGGAAGGCGCACAGGGTGCGGCCCTGGGTGGCCGCGATCGTGTCTTCGACGAAGCCGGATTCGTTCAGCGTGTCGCTGTGGATGGAGACCTGCGTGTCCGTCTCTTCCGCCACGCTCAGGCAGCAGTCGATCGCCGAAGGGGTGGTGCCCCAGTCCTCGTGCAGCTTCATGCCGATGGCGCCGGCCTCGACCTGCTGCCGCAGTGCTTCAGGCCGGCTGGCGTTGCCCTTGCCCAGAAAGCCCAGGTTCATCGGGAAGGCATCGGCCGCGAGCAGCATGCGTGCGATGTTCTCGGGGCCCGGGGTGCAGGTGGTGGCGAAGGTGCCGGTGGCCGGGCCGGTGCCCCCGCCGAGCATCGTGGTCACGCCGCTGGCCAGCGCTTCGTCGATCTGCTGGGGGCAGATGAAGTGGATGTGGCTGTCGATCCCGCCTGCGGTGACGATCATCCCCTCGCCCGCGATGATTTCGGTGCCTGGCCCGATGACGATGTCCACGCCCGGTTGGACATCCGGGTTGCCTGCCTTGCCGATGGCGGCGATGCGCGACCCTTTGATGCCGATGTCCGCCTTGACGATGCCCCAGTGGTCGAGGATGAGCGCGTTGGTCACCACGCAGTCCATCGCCTCGTGCGCGCCCGGCCCGTTGGGCACCTGGCTTTGGCCCATGCCGTCGCGGATGGTCTTGCCCCCGCCGAATTTCACTTCTTCGCCGTAGCCGCCGGCACGCAGGGTCAGGTCTTGCTCGACCTCGATCACCAGGCCGGTGTCCGCCAGCCGCAGCCGGTCACCGACCGTGGGGCCGTACATCTCGGCGTAGGCACGCCGGCCGATCATCGCCATCAGAGCTTCCCTTGAGTGAGGCCGCGGAAACCGAAGACCACCCGCTCGCCGGCCAGTTCCACCAGCTCGACGGTGCGTTGCTGCCCCGGCTCGAAGCGCACGGCGGTGCCCGAAGCGATGTTCAGCCGCATGCCGTGGGCGGCCTCGCGGTCGAAGCGCAGGCCGGCATTGGTTTCGGCGAAGTGATAGTGGGAGCCGACCTGGATCGGCCGGTCCGAGGCGTTCTCGACCACCAAGGTGGCAGTGCGGCGGCCGGGGTTCAGGGCGAGCTCGCCCTCGTCGGTCAACAGTTCACCGGGAATCATCGGCCACCTCGGTGGTGCGGTTCACGATCAGGGTGCGTCATGCGATGGGCTGGTGCACAGTCACCAACTTGGTGCCATCGGGGAAGGTGGCCTCGACCTGGATCTCGGGGATCAACTCGGCCACGCCGTCCATGACGTCGGCGCGGCTCAGCACCGTCTTGCCTTCGCTCATGAGCTGGGCCACGGTCTTGCCGTCGCGGGCGCCTTCCATGATGGCCGCGCTCAGCAGGGCCACGGCTTCGGGGTGGTTCAGCTTCAGGCCACGGGCGCGGCGGCGCTCGGCGAGCAGCGCGGCGGTGAAGATCAGCAGCTTGTCTTTTTCGCGCGGGGTCAGGTCCATCGCTGGTCGGTGGCGCGGCGGCCCATGCCACCTGCGGTGTCACTTGTCAGCAAGGCCGATGCCAAGGCCACCAGCGCCGGGGAACCGATCGTCACGCGGGCGGTCCATTTCAGCCCGGATAATCCCTGTCGTGATGCATCGACCCCATCTCTCGTCCTTCCTGCCCCGGTGGGTGGCGCTCGCCTCGCTGGCGCTGCTGAGCGCCTGCAACACCCCGCCGGCCAAGATCAAGGTCTACCAGAGCGAAGGCTTCGAGGCGGCCGAAACGTACTCGCGCTTGTTCGACGCACCGGTCGAGCAAACCTGCGAGGCGGCCCGCCGTGCGCTGCTGAGCCAGGGCTACGTCGTCTCGGTGATCAAGCCGGACGCCATCAACGGCACCAAGAGCTTCCAGCCGGAAGGCGACGTGCACGTGCAGATCGAGTTCCATGTGGTGTGTGCCTCCGACGGCGCCAACGGCAAGATCGCCACGGCCTATGTGAGCGCGCTGCAGGATCGCTACGCGCTGAAGAAGAGCCCCAACTCCGCCAGCGTGGGGGTGTCGGCGATCGGTTCGGTGTCGATCCCGTTCATGTCCAGCGACGATTCGCTGGTCAAGGTCGCCAGCGAAACCATCCCGGCCGGCCCGTTCTACGACCGGTTTTTCTCGCTGATGCACCGTTACCTGCGGGAGCAGGCGGCCAGCGAATAGTCGCCCGGCGGGCCGGGCGGCTCGCAGCGATGGTTTTTTCTGCCTTGACGCGCGGCCGGCGCGGTCTCAGGCTAGGGCGCTGGTTTCACAGTGATCGCTCGGCCTGGCCGTGACGCACTGCGATGGTGCCCTTGGCAGTCCGACAATTCGACCGTACACTGACGGTTTCCCGCCGCTCCACCCCTCCAACGCCACTCGCCCATGAGCACACCGGTCTTTCAGGTTGTCATTGGCGACCATTTGGCGCGCAGTGTGCGGGGGGTGCCCGGTGCTCCGCCACGTGCGGTCCATGACCCGCTTTTCGTCATCGACCGTCACCTTTTGCAGGAGCATTCCCATGAGCGCAGCCTCCATCGCCGCCACCCCCGTTCACGCGGCCAGCACTGACCTGTTCGACAACCCGATGGGGTTGATGGGCTTCGAGTTCGTCGAATTCGCCTCGCCCCAGCCTGGCCAGCTCGAGCCCCTCTTCGAGAGTCTGGGCTTCACGCTGGTGGCCCAGCACCGGTCGAAGAACGTGCTGCTTTACCGCCAGGGCGGCATCAATTTCATCGTCAACAACGAGCCCAAGAGCCAGGCGGCCTATTTCACGGCCGAGCATGGCCCGTCGGCCTGCGGTATGGCGTTCCGTGTCCGCGATGCCCACAAGGCTTATGCCCGCGCGCTGGAACTGGGCGCGCAGCCGATCGAGATCCCGACCGGCCCGATGGAGCTGCGCCTGCCGGCGATCAAGGGCATCGGTGGGGCGCCGCTGTACCTGATCGACCGATTCGAAGACGGCAAGTCCATCTACGACATCGATTTCGAGTTCATCGAGGGCGTCGACCGTCACCCGGTGGGACACGGCTTGAAGGTCATCGATCACCTGACGCACAACGTCTACCGCGGGCGCATGGCCTTCTGGGCGTCGTTCTACGAGCGGCTGTTCAACTTCCGTGAAATCCGCTACTTCGACATCCAGGGCGAATACACCGGGCTGACCAGCAAGGCGATGACCGCGCCGGACGGCAAGATCCGCATCCCGCTGAACGAAGAGTCGAAGAAGGGCTCAGGGCAGATCGAAGAGTTCCTGATGCAGTTCAACGGCGAGGGCATCCAGCACGTGGCGCTGCTCACCGACGACCTGCGCAGCACGATCGACAAGCTCGCGATGGCTGGCGTGCCGCTGATGACGGCGCCCAACGACATCTACTACGAGATGCTCGGCGAACGCCTGCCCGGCCACGGCGAAGACGTCTCCAGCCTGCAGACGCGCGGCATCCTGATGGATGGCACGACCACCAACGGCAAGCCGCGCCTGCTGCTGCAGATCTTCTCGCAGACGCTGCTGGGCCCGGTGTTCTTCGAGTTCATCCAGCGCAAGGGTGACGACGGTTTCGGCGAAGGCAACTTCAAGGCGCTGTTCGAATCGATGGAGCGCGACCAGATCCGCCGCGGCGTGCTGCAGACGGCCTGATCTCGCCACACCGACCGCTGTAAGCCCGCCGCCGCGGCGGGCCGCTTGTTCCTTCCGGCAGCGGGCCGCGCCAGGCCGTTGCCGACGAACCCATCGAAAGAAGGGCTCTCATGAAAATCGATCGAATTCACCACGTCGCCTACCGCTGCAAAGATGCGAAGGAGACCGTGCTTTGGTATCAGAAGATGCTGAAGATGGACTTCGTGCTCGCCATCGCCGAAGACTTCGTGCCCTCAACCAAGGCGCCGGATCCGTACATGCACGTCTTCCTCGACGCGGGGCAAGGCAATGTGCTCGCCTTTTTCGAGCTGCCGACGCAGCCCCCGATGGGGCGGGATCCCAACACGCCGGAGTGGGTGCAGCACATCGCCTTCAAGGTCAAGGATCGGGCCGAGCTGCTGGCGTTCAAGGCCCATCTGGAGGCCCAGGGCGTCGAGGTGCTGGGCGTCACCGATCACGGCATCTTCCACTCGATCTACTTCTTCGATCCGAACGGCCACCGCGTCGAACTGGCTTGTCCCGATCCCCATGAAGAGGCGCAGCTCAAAGAGCTGGACAAGGTCAAGTGGGAGATGCTGGAAGAGTGGTCGAAGACCCGCCGTGCGCCCAAGCATGCGGCCTTCCTGCATGCCAAGGAGTTCAGCGCGTCGCCAGCCGATGGAAAGGCCGCGTCATGAGCCGCATCGATGACACGCTCGATCCGGCGCTGCGCAGCTGGGTGGATTCGGCCAACCGGGCTGACACCGACTTCCCCATCCAGAACCTGCCCTTCGGCCGCTTTCGCCGCGCGGGTGGCGATTGGCGCCTGGGGGTGGCCATCGGCGACCAGATCCTCGACCTGCAGGCGGCTGGCTTGGTGGAGTCGGCCGACATGAACCGGCTGATGGGCCAGCCCGCGCAGGTACGCCGGGCCCTTCGCGCAGCGCTGTCGGAAGGCCTGCGGGCGGGGTCGACCCAGGCCGCGACATGGCGCGACGCACTGGTGTCGCAGGCGGCGGTCGAGATGGGCTTGCCCTGCACGATTGGCGACTACACCGATTTCTACACCTCGATTCACCACGCCACGACGGTAGGCAGGCAGTTCCGGCCCGACAACCCGCTGCTGCCGAACTACAAGTGGGTGCCGATCGGCTACCACGGGCGAGCGTCGTCGATCGGCGTCAGTGGCCAGCACTTTCACCGCCCCTGGGGACAGACGAGACCGGCGACCGCGCCCGAAGGCAGCGCACCGAATTTCGGCCCGTCGCGCCGGCTGGACTATGAGCTGGAGCTGGGCATCTTCATGGGACAGCCCAATGCGCTGGGCGAGCCCGTCAGCGTGGAACAAGCCGAAGAGCACGTCTTTGGCCTTTCGCTGTTCAACGATTGGAGTGCCCGCGACATCCAGGGTTGGGAATACCAGCCGCTCGGGCCGTTTCTGGCCAAGAACTTCGCCAGCACGGTGTCGCCGTGGATCGTCACCCTCGATGCGCTGGCGCCGTTCCGGCTGCCCTTCCGCCGCCCGGAAGGCGACCCCGCCCCGCTGCCCTACCTGGATTCGTCCGCCAATCGAGACCAGGGCGCGATCGACATCACGCTCGAGGTGTGGCTTCAGACGGCGGCCATGCGCGAGGCCGGCCATGCAGGCGACCGCCTGTCCACCTCGAACTATGCCGACGCGTACTGGACGGTGGCCCAGTTGGTGGCGCACCACACCGTCAATGGCTGCAATCTGCAGTCGGGCGACCTGCTGGGCAGCGGCACCCTCAGCGGGCCGAAGCCGGAGCAGGGCGGCTCGTTGCTCGAACTGAGCCAAGGGGGCAAGCAGGCGTTGACGCTGTCCAACGGCGAGCAACGCAGCTTCCTTGAAGACGGCGACACCGTGATCTTGAAAGCCTACTGCGAACGGGCGGGTGCCCGCCGAATTGGCTTTGGGGAATGCCGAGGCACGGTGCTGCCCGCGCGCGACCTCGGCCGCTGACGTCACAAAAGGAAGGGCGGCATGCCTCTCAGCTGCCGCTGCCGCCACAAGGGGGCGGCACGCCTCAGCGGCCGCCTTTCAACCCCTCAGCGTTGAACCGACTTGAGGGCGTTCAGCGGCCTCAAGGCAACGCCAGGCTGTAGACGCGGAACACCTCGTCGAGCTTCCAGCCCCGCGACTCGTACAGGCCTTGCGCCCTCAAGTTGGTGTGTGCCGTCTGCAGGTCCAGGCGGGCGCAACCAGCGTCGCGCGCATCGTCTTCGGCCGCTTGCATCAAGGCATCAGCCACGCCGCGGTCGCGCGCCTGTGGGCGAACGTAGAGGTCATTGAACCAGCGGAACGGCCGCGCCACCACCGAGCAGAAGGTCGGGTACATCAGGCAAAAGCCGTCCAGGCCTTCGCCTTCGGCGCTGGGCGCGACGAAGACAATGGCCTCGCCACGCTCGAGCCGCTCGGCGAGAAAGCGCCGGGCCAAGCCCGGGTCGGAGGGCTGCTCGTAAAAGACGCGGTAGGCGTCGAACAAGTCAGCCAGCGCCTCGAAGTCGTCCGGCCGCGCCCGTCTCACGGCGGGCGGCCGTTTCGAGGCCGCCGCCGCATTGGAAGCCGGGGCGGTCAACGCAGTGCGGCTTTCAGCTCACGGCCCGCGGCGCGCATGGCCTTGGTGGTCGCCGCCTCGTAGGCCGCCACCGCCTGCTGGCGCATCTCCACCGCCTTGCTCAAGGCCTCCTGGAAGCGCTCGACCGTGTAGGTGTTCTCGGTGCCGATGTAGACGTTCACCCGCCGAGCCGGTTGCCCATAACGAGGTAGCAGCACGGCGAGGCTGCAATCACGCACCCGCCCGCCACGGCGCTGCCGCACGATCGGGCCGGAGATACCCACCGGCAGGTCGCTGGACTTGTTGTGGTTGGGCTTTTGCTGCAGCCGCGATGGCGCGGGCAGCTTGGCGATGCGTTTGAGCAGCTCTTTGGTGGCCGCCTCCAGCGAGGCGGCCGCGCCGCTGCCATCACTGGTGTGGTCCGAGAAGAGCTTGGTGCCGCCATAACGCAACTGCCAGCCGTGTGTGGCCAGATGGTCGATGCGCTGGATGTTTTGCGGAACGGTGTACTTGTCACCGTTGAAGATCACGACTTCGCGGTATTTCATTGAGATTCCCCGATACAGCTGTTGAACCCCCCGGTGTCTTTGAGTGTAGCCGAGCCTAACAGGCTAGTTCTGAGGCTTCTTATGTCCATGATGGTATGACAGACAATCCCGCGCCGGGTTGATGCGCTTGCGCAACGGCTCGTGTAGATGGTGAAACAACGTGACGCATGAAAAGGGGGCCCAGTGGCCTTGTTGATGTTCAAGAATCTGGTGGTGTACCGGATCAGCGCCTCGGGCGGCGAGCCCTGGGAGGCGACGCTGGAGGCGGTGGAGGATGGCCTGGCCAAGGCGCGATTCGTGCCGTGCGCGGCCACGCAGCCACTGTCCGCGGGTTGGGTGTCGCCGCGCCATGGCGACGAACCGGAAGGCGCCGCGGCCCCGCTGGTCGAATCGGTGGGTGGCCAATGGCTGATGCGCTTGATGATCGAGCAGAAGGTTTTACCGTCATCGGTGGTCAAGCGTTGCGTGGAAGAGTTGGCAAAGAAGTCAGAACAAGCCACTGGGCGCAAACCCGGCAAACGGCATGCCAAGGAGCTGAAGGAAGAAGCGGTGCTAACGCTGCTGCCGCAGGCATTCACCAAGCGGGCCTCGGTGAATGTGTGGATAGACACCCGGTCGCAGCTGCTGATGGTGGACGCAGGCAGCGCCAAGCGCGCCGAGGAGGCGGCGACCATGCTGGTGCAGTCGCTCGAAGGCTTGGCCCTGCGCCTCGTGCAGACGCAGCTGTCGCCCGCCGCGGCGATGACGGCGTGGCTGGCCGAGGGCGAGCCCCCAGCCGGATTCAGTGTCGACCGCGAATGCGAACTGAAGTCCGCCGATGAAATGAAATCGGTCGTGCGCTATGCGCGCCATCCTCTGGACACGGAGGAGGTCCGTGCTCACGTCTTGACCGGTGGCAAGCAGCCCACCCGTTTGGCGCTGACCTGGAAAGGCAGGGTCTCGTTCGTGCTGACCGACACCCTGCAGATCAAGAAGCTCAGCGTTGACGATGGCTTGTTCGATGCCGGCAGTGCCCGGGGCGACGAAGGCTTCGATGCCGACGCCGCGATCGCCACCGGCGAGCTGCGGCAGCTGATCCCCGACCTGGTCGCGGCGCTGGACGGCGAACTCGCTCCGGCCTAACCCGTACGTTGCGGCGCGCCGGCGCCGCTATGCTCGGGGCCTTGTTCCCACTTCCCCTTGCATCGGGGCAGGGCGTGCTTTCGCATGAACCTGACGCTGAAGTTCAAGGCTGCCCTGGTGACGACCGGGGCCGTGCTGGCCACTGTGTCGCTCGCCGGTGCCTGGTTGTACCGCCAGCAGGCGCGCGACCACGTGGCGCTGCTGCGCGGCCAGCAGGACACGCTGGCCAGCGAGGTGGCCGACGACCTGGACGAACAGCTCGCCAGCATCCTGAGCGTGCTGGTGCGTGCGGCCAAGCGTGTGGATGCGGACGTGCTCGCCTACCCCGAGGCCCGGGTTCGCTTCTTCGAGCTGAGCGCACTCAAGCCGCCGTTCAATGGGGCCGCCATCGTGTCGGCCGACGGCATCGTGGTCTACAACGACACGCCCAACGCGGGCCCGGCGAACATCAGTGACCGCGACTACTTTCGGCAAGCCCGCGTCACCGGGCAGCCGACGATCTCGCTGCCGGTGAAATCGCGCGCCAATGGCCACCCGTCGGTGCTGATGACCGTGCCGCTGTTCGACGCCGATCATCGCTTCATCGGCGCGCTGGTGGGGGGCTTGGATCTGGTGAGCGACAACGCCCTGAGCCAGTGGGGGCGCAGCCGGGTGGGCGCGACGGGACGCTACGAGATCAGCACGCGCGGCACCACGCCCGTCTATGTGATGCACCCCGATCCATCGATGCTGCTGGCGCCGGCCGCCAACCCCGCCACGCTCGACGACTTCGATACCTCGCGTGACTTCATCACCCGGCGCTCGCTTCGCAGCGTGCCGTGGGAGCTGCGCGTGGTGATCCCCGCGACCGAGGCGCATGGCCCGCTGGTGCGCGCCCATCGCGCCTTGTTGTGGGTGTTGGTGATGACTGGGCTGATCAGCGCGGTGGCCGTGAGTGCGGGTGTCGGGCGCCTGATGCGCCCGCTGGAGCGCCTGACGCTCATCCTGCGGCAGCAACGGGCAGCCGGCGCTGCGCAGGCGCCGGCATCAAAGCCAAGGCCTGCCGCAGTCGACGAAGGTGGCGAAGGTGACGAAGGTGACGAGTGGGACCGCCTGGCGGGCGCCTTTGAAAGCCTGCTGCGTGACCTGCGTGTGCAGCGCGCCGAGATGGCGGCGGTGTACGACACCTCGCCGCTCGGCGTGTTCCGCGCCGCGCTCGATGGCCGCCTCACCGATGTCAACGAGGCTTACCTGCGCATTCACGGTTTCAGCCACCGTGCCGACGCCGCCGAAGGCTGGTTGAGCCTGCTGCCGATCGATCGGCAGGCAGAGGCTCGGCGAGCCTGGCAGAAGATCGTCACCGAGCCTGTGGGCATGCACGTCACCCGCAAGCTGCATCGCACCGATGGCAAGCCATTGGTGCTCGTGGTGAGAAGCGCGCCGGTGATGATCGATGGCCGGGTGCAGGGGCATGTGGGCACGGTGGCCGACATCACCGACCGCATCGAGGGCGAGCGCGCGCTGCGCATGCAGGCGGCCCTTTTCGAGGCGACGACCGATGTGGTGGTGCAGACCGACCGCTGGGGCCGGCTGATCTACATGAACCCGGCCGCGCGGCGGCTGGCCGGGCTGGCGCCCGATGCGCCTATCCAGCACCTGAAGGCCTTGTCGCTGCTGCCGCCGGAAACGGAAGCACGCCACGGCGTGGAGATCGTGCCCCAGGCGCTGGAGAAGGGCTTTTGGGCGGGTGAGACCCTGCAGTGGGATGCGCAGCGCCGCGCGATGCTCACCCACCACCTGCTGGTGGCGCACAAAGACCGCCATGGCCAGGTCGAAGCGTTCTCGGCGGTTCTGCGCGACATCAGCGTCCAGCGGGCGGCGCAGCAGGCCTCGCATCGCAGCGAGGCGCTGCTGCGCGCCTTGACCGACGCGGTGCCGATGGCCGTGCTGGTCGTTGATCGTGATGGCCGCTGTGTGGACCTGAACCCGGCGTTCGAGGCCTGGGCGGGAACGCCGCGCGATGGCCTGCTGGGGCGCCTGGCCAGCGAGGTGATGGTGCCGGCCGGACCGTCGGCCCCCGGCCCAAACTGGATCGAGCGCGCCAATGCTGGCGAAGAGCTGACGTTCGCGCCTGTGGCCGCGGCGCCAGGCGCCGCCCGTTGGCTGCGCCTGCGCTGCCTGCCGCTGCAGGATGAGCAGGGCGCCGCCGACGGATTCGTCGCCATCGCCGGGTCGATCTACCCCGTTCCAGACGACCGGGGCTGAGGCCTCGGCGAGTCGGTCGAGCTGCACCCGGGTGGTGCAGCCCCGCACGGTGGCGGTGAGACGTGGGGCGGGCCCTGTGGTGGAAAGAGCCAAAACGGCCCGTCATGGTGCGGCGCGTGTGCGCCGAGTGGGTGCGGATCTTGAAACGACGATGACGCACCGCCATCGCCATGCCTTCGCTCACCCCGCCCGCCACCGCCACCGCCACCACTGCTGCCTCCGCCGCCGATGCTTCCGTGCGGGCCGAGCGTGCCGAGCCGCACGACGGCACCGCCGCCCCGGCGCCGGCTCCGGGTGGCCCACGGCCGCAGCGGGTGATCAAGATCCGGCGCGACTACAACGCCTGGGTCGCCAGCGAGTCGATCGAAGACTACGCCTTGCGCTTCACCCCACGCGCGTTCCGCAAGTGGTCGGAGTGGCGGGTGGCCAACACCGCGTTCGGTGCGGCCTCGTTCCTGGTGCTTGAAGCGGTCGGGGCCACGCTGCTGCTGCGTTATGGCTTCGCGAACGCCTTCTGGGCGGTGCTGGCCACCGGCCTGATCATCTTCCTGGCCGGCTGGCCGATCAGTGTGTATGCCGCGCGCCATGGCGTGGATATGGACTTGCTCACCCGAGGCGCCGGGTTCGGGTACCTGGGCTCGACACTGACCTCGCTCATCTACGCCAGCTTCACCTTCATCTTTTTCGCGCTCGAGGCGGCCGTGATGGCCTACGCGCTGGAGCTGGCCTTCGACATCCCGCCCGCCTGGGGCTATCTGCTGTGCGCCTTGGCGGTGATTCCGCTGGTGACCTACGGCGTCACCTGGATCAGCCGGCTTCAGGTCTGGACGCAGCCGCTGTGGCTGGTGTTGCTGGTGGTGCCCTATGTCGCGGTGCTGTGGATGAACCCGGGCCTGCCCGCGCAGTTGGTGGGCCATGCAGGCGAGCAGGGCACGGCCGATTTCACGCTCGCGGGCTTTGGGGCCGCCTTGACGGTGGGCATCGCCCTCATTACCCAGATGGGCGAACAGGTCGACTACCTTCGCTTCATGCCCGAGCAGCGGGCCGACAACCGGCGCCGCTGGTGGGTGGCGGTGCTCGCGGGCGGGCCGGGCTGGGTGATCCCCGGGGTGCTCAAGATGTTGGGGGGCGCCCTGTTGGCGCACCTGGCGCTCAGCCACATGGTCTCGCCCGACCGCGCGGTCGACCCCAACCAGATGTACCTCGCCGCCTGGGAGCCCCTGATGCCCAGCTACGGTTGGGCGGTGGCGGTGACGGCGCTGTTCGTCGTCGTCTCTCAGCTGAAGATCAACGTCACCAACGCGTACGCCGGCTCGCTCGCCTGGTCGAACTTCTTTTCGCGTTTGACGCACAGCCACCCGGGCCGGGTGGTGTGGATGGTGTTCAACCTGCTCATCGCGCTGATGCTGATGGAGCTGGATGTGTTCCAGGCGCTGGGTGGCGTGCTGGGCCTGTTCGCCAACGTGGCGATCAGCTGGATCATGGCGGTGGTGGCCGACCTCGTCATCAACAAGCCGCTGGGCTTCAGCCCGCCCGGCATCGAGTTCCGCCGCGCCTATCTGCACGATGTGAACCCGGTCGGCGTCGGGGCCACGGCACTGGCGTCGGTGCTGTCGGTCGCCGCGCACCTGGGCGCATTCGGCCCCTTGGCGCAGGCCTTCTCGGCCATGATCGCGCTGGTCACCGCCTTTGTCGCCTCGCCGCTGATCGCCTGGGCCACGCGTGGCCGCTACTACCTGGCCCGCCCGGTGGATGACAGCGATGGCCACTACCGGCGCTGGCGCCCGGCGGCGCGGCAGTCCACGGCGCCGCTCAGCTGCGTGGTGTGCGGGCGGCAGTACGAGGCTGACGACATGGCCGGCTGCCCGGCCTACGGCGGGCCGATCTGCTCGCTGTGCTGCACGCTCGATGCGCGCTGTGGCGACCGCTGCAAGCCTGTCCCTCGGTTCATCGATGGCCTGTGGGCCGGCTGGGCCACGTTGCTGCATCGGCTGCTGCCTCGGCGTTTTGCGCCGCAGGTCGATTCGGGCCTTGGCCAGTATCTGCTGCTGATGGCCCTCATCGTGCCGCTGCTCGCCGCCTTGTTCGGCATGCTCTACCACCAGGAGCTGCGTGCGATGGAGCAGCGCGGGCCGGAGGCGGCCGCCTGGCTGGAGCCGGCCTTGCGAGCCGGCTTTCTCAAGGCTTATGCCGCGCTCTTGCTGGTCTCGGCGATCGGGGCCTGGTGGCTGGTGCTGGCCCAGCAGAGCCGACGCGTGGCGCAGGAAGAGTCGCTGCGCCAGACCGAGGCCTTGCAGCGCGAGATCGATTCGCACGCCCAGACCGACCTGGCACTGCAGCAGGCCACACGCCGCGCCGATGCGGCCAACCGGGCCAAGACGCGCTACATCACCACCGTCAGCCACGAGCTGCGCACGCCGCTCAACAGCATCCTCGGCTATGCGCAACTGCTGGAAGACGACCCGTCGATGCCGGCCCACCGGCGCCATGCGGTGAGCGTGATCCGGCGCGGGGGCGACCATCTGCTCGGGCTGATCGAGGGCACGCTTGACCTGGCGCGCATCGAAGCCGGCAAGTTGCGCCTCGATCAGAAGCCGATGCGCTTTCGCGAAAGCATCGAAGAGATCGCCGGCCTGTTCGAGCTACAGGCGGCCTCCAAGGGCATCAGCTTCGCGTTCGAGACCGAGGGGGCCCTGCCCGAGGTGGTGCGGGCGGACGAGCGGCGGCTGCGCCAGATCCTCATCAACCTGTTGGGCAATGCGGTCAAGTTCACCACCGAAGGTGGGGTGCGTTTTCGCCTGCGGTATGCGCGCGAGATGGCGCTGGTCGAAATCATCGACTCGGGCCCCGGCATGAGCGAAGACGAGCTGGAGCGCGTGTTCGAGCCCTTCGCGCGGGGCACCGGCGCGTCCACCGCCGGCGGCACCGGCCTGGGCCTGACGATCAGCAAGATGCTCACCGACCTGATGGGCGGTGAGATGCGTGTGGCCAGCACCCCGGGCGTGGGCAGCACCTTCACGCTGCGGCTGTTCCTGCCCGAATTGCGCACCGAGGCGGCCCGCGATGCGCTGCTGCCCAGGCGCCGCCGTGGCTACACCGGCGCGCGCAGAACCATCCTCGTGGTCGACAACGAAGAGGCGGACCGCCAACTGCTGGCCGACCTGCTGCAGCCGCTGGGCTTCGTGATCGAGGGCGCGGCGTGCGGCGAAGACGGCCTGGTGCGTGCGGCCGAGCTGAAGCCCGACGCGATCTTCATGGATCTGGCGATGCCCGGCATCGACGGCTGGGAGACCATTCGCCGCATGCGTGACAGCGAATCGCCAGCCCTGTCTCGCGTGCCGGTGGCGGTGGTGTCGGCCAACGCCTTCGATCAGGGGCTGGACAACGACGTGGGCCTGCCGGCGGCCGATTTCCTCGTCAAGCCCGTGCGCCTGCCCGCACTGCTCGATTGGCTGGGCCGCCGCCTGGACATCGACTGGCTGGAAGACACCCGCACGCCACCGCCCGTGGTGCCCGTGGTGGCGGACACCCCCGCGCGCTGGACCTTGCCGAGCCGAGAGCGGCTGCAGGCCCTGCTGGACTTGGTGGGCATCGGCTACCTGCGCGGCATCAAGCGCCAGCTCGACGAGATCGAGCGTGCCGAGCCGGATTGCGCCGACTTCGTGGGCCGCTTGCGCACGATGGCGCGTGAGATCCAGCTCGATGCGATGAACCGGCTGCTCAGCCAGACCCTCGATGAACAAGCCCGTGCCTGACGCGCTCTTACCCGTTCTCACGCCGCAACTGGCCGATGCGAGCGATGTCGTGCTCATCGTGGACGACGTGCCCGACAACCTGGCCGTCTTGCACGACGCGCTCGATGAATCGGGCTACACCGTGCTCGTCGCCACTTCGGGTGAGGCCGCGCTCGCGCTGGCCGCGAAGGCGCCGCCTGACATCGTGCTGCTGGATGCGCTGATGCCGGGCCTGAATGGCTTTGAAGTGGCACGCCGCCTGAAATCGGAACCGGCCACTGCGGCGATCCCGATCATCTTCATGACCGGCCTGACCGAAACCGAGCATGTGCTTGAGGGCTTCGGCGCGGGTGGGGCCGACTATGTGACCAAGCCGATTCGCCCGCGCGAAGTGCTGGCCCGCATCGCGGCCCACCTGGGCATCGCCCGCAGCCAGCGCCAGGCCCGCCAGGCGCTGGATGCCTTTGGCCACGCCACCTTGGTGGTGCGAGAGCGTGATGGGCGGCGGGGCTGGCAGACCGCCCTCGCGCGTGACCTGCTGCTGCGCTACTTTGGCGAGATGCCCGACCACCAGACCCCGCCCGAGCTGATGGCGTGGGTCGGCCGCCAGGCCATTCGACATCGCGCCGGTGCCGAACCGCAGACCATCACCATCCACCGCGGCGCCGGCCGCTTGACGTGCTCGCTGCACCCGCTCGAAGACGCCGCTCCCAGTGAAGGGCAGTGGCTGGTGGTGCTGCGCGAGGCCTCCGAGGCGGCCATGCTCGCCTCGTGGGTGCAGGCATTCGCACTCACCACCCGCGAGGCCGAGGTGCTGTACTGGGTGATCCAGGGCAAGACGAACCGCGACATCGGCGACATCCTCGGCGCCAGCCCGGCCACGGTGAAGAAGCACCTTGAACGGGTGTTCGGCAAGCTGGGCGTCGAGACGCGCACAGCAGCGGCCAGCCTGGCGATGAGCAAGGCCCGTGGCTGACGGTTGCCGTCCGCGCGGCCACGCTGGTGCTGGCCGAACCGCTATTGGCCGAGCCGGCGCAGCAGCGCCGTGACGGGCCCGTGCTCGTTCGCGGGCACGTCGGCCGCGTGGATCATCAACGCGCCGCCCAGGCGAGCGAGGCCCGGGTGTTCCAGCGTCCAGCCCAGCACGGGCAATGAGTCCTTGCTGAGATCGAACGAGGTTGATACGCGTGCGCCCTGCAGGCTGGCCCAGGCTTCGAGTGTGACCGAGGCGCCGCGGCCGTCGGTGCGGCACGCGGCCGCCGCGCCATCGTCGCCCAGCGCCAGGAGGGCCACCGAGCCATCGTCCGTCGTGACGCGCAGCACGTGGTCGAAAAGCGCCCACTCGCGCATCAACAGGCGGCGCACCCGGCGCCCGCGGATCGACGGCATGCCGACCACATACGCGCTCGCGATGGCATCGAGGGTGTCGGTGTCGATGGTCATGGGTCAGCGAGCCTCATGAGGGGGTCTGGCGGGTTGCATCGGGCGGGATCAGCGGAGGTGTCTTGACCAGGTCTTCGAACTTCAGCGCCAGAAAATCCACCAGCGCCCGCACCCGGGTGGGAACGAAGCGGCCGCTGGGCAACAACGCATGCAGGGGGTAAGACTCGGTCTGCCAATCCTGCAACAGCTGCACGAGGCGCCCCTCGGCCATGTCTGGCAATTGTTCGAGGGGTGACTTGAGCAGGACGCCGGCGCCACTGAGCGCCCACTGCCGTGCCAGCGACGCATCATCGACGCTGCGGTCTCCCTGCACACGGACCTCGGTCCATTGCCCCTGCCGCAAGAAACGCCACGTTCGGTGGGGCCGCCCGGCGCGGTCGTAGGCCAGGCAGTTGTGCTGGCTCAAATCCATCGGTGACAAGGGCACGCCGCGGCGGGCCAGGTAGGCCGGGGCGGCAACCACGACCGGGGCGGTGAGGGCCAGGCGCCTCGCCACCAGTCGCGAATCGGCAAGGGTGCCGTAGCGCACCGCGAAATCGAGCTCGTCGCGCACCACGTCGAGCACCCGATCGCCGACCGACAACGCGAGTTGCACGCCGGGATGGGCGGCAACGAACTCGTCCAGCCACGGCAGCAAGACCGAGCGCGCCAGATCGGACGGTGCGGCCATGCGAACCAGCCCGATCAGCTCGGTGCGGTCGGCCGAGACCTGGGCCTCGCCCTCGGCGATGAGGTCGAAGGCGCGGCTGGCGTAGTTCAGCAGGGTCTGCCCCGGGGCCGTCAGGCGCATCGCCCGCGTCGAGCGTTCGAACAGGCGCACGCCCAGCTGCGTTTCGACCCGTTTGAGGGTGGCGCTGGCGGCGGCCGGCGTGATGCCGAGCGCGGTCGCGGCCCCCGTCAGGCTCCCGGCCCGCGCGGTGTGGACCAGCACCCGCAGGTCCGCGATATTTTCAATCTTCATTTGAATTAGTTGCTATCGGTTGACCAATTATCAAACGAGGCTGCATTTTCTACAGTGCTGACACCGACCACTCATCTCTTCACGAGGACGCACCATGAAAGCCATTGGCTACCACCAGAACCTGCCGGTCGACGACGACCGGGCGCTTGTCGATCTTGAGCTGCCGGCGCCGGTGCCCAAGCCGCGCGACATCATCGTCCGCGTCGGCGCCATCTCCGTGAACCCCGTGGACACCAAGGTGCGCCGCAGCCGCGTGCCGGCAGCGGGCCAGGCTGAAGTGCTCGGCTGGGACGCCGTCGGCACGGTGGTGCAGACCGGCGCCCAAGCCACGATGTTCAAGGTGGGCGACCGGGTCTACTACGCCGGCGCCATCAACCGGCCCGGCGCCAACAGCGAACTGCATGCGGTCGACGAGCGCATCGCCGCACTCGCGCCTGCAACGCTCGACGATGGCCAGGCGGCGGCCCTGCCGTTGACGACCATCACCGCTTACGAGCTGTTGTTCGACCGCCTGCGCATTCCCAAGAACGGCGGCGCGGGGCAGACGCTGCTGGTCGTGGGTGGGGCGGGCGGTGTCGGATCGATCCTGATCCAGCTGGCGCGCCGCTTGACCCAGCTGAAGGTCGTCGCCACCGCTTCGCGGCCCGAGACGCGTCAGTGGTGCCTTGATCTGGGCGCGCATGCGGTGATCGACCATCGCCAGCCCCTGTCGGCCGGTCTGAAGGCCGCGGGCATCGAGGGCGTGGACTACGTGGCCGCGCTGACCCATACCCAGGATCACTACGACCAGATCATCGACAGCCTGAAGCCTCAAGGCAGCCTGGCCGTCATCGACGACATGCACGGGCTCGACGTGATGAAACTGAAGACCAAGTCCATCGCGCTGCACTGGGAGCTGATGTTCACCCGTTCCTTGTTCGAAACGCCGGACATGGATCAGCAGGGACAACTGTTGGCTGAAGTCGCCCGGCTGGTGGACGCAGGGCAACTGCGCACGACGGTCCACACCACGCTGGCGCCCATCCATGCCGCCAACCTTCGACAGGCCCATGCGCTGATCGAGAGCGGATCGGCCCAGGGCAAGGTCGTCCTCGTCGGATTCTGAAATCACGCACACCACTGCAACCGTTCTTCTTGACTCTGCGCATCATGAACCCAACCACTTCTGCACTCACCTACTCCACCATCGCGCTGACTCGTGACGCCGCCTTGTCGCTGGCCAGCGCCGCCCGTGCCGCCAGCCAGGCCATGGGCATCGACGTCTCGATCGCCATCACCGATGCGGCCGGCCACCTCAAGGCATTCGAGCGGTCCGACCGGGCCGGGCTGTTGACGGCGGAGGTGGCCATCGACAAGGCCTGGACGGCCGCATCGTTCGGTGTCGGAACCGATGTCTGGAACCGGATCCTCCAGGATGGCCAGATCGCCCAGTTGGCGCACCGGCCGCGCCTGGTGGCGGTGGCGGGCGGCTGCCCCATCGTGGCGCAGGGGCAGGTGGTCGGCGCCATCGGCATTTCGGGCGGGACGGCGCAGCAAGACCACGACGCCGCCATCACGGCGCTGAAGTCGCTCGGTTTCGAGGTGGCCCCGTCATGACCCTCTCGAGCATTCGTGCGGTCCGGCGCGCTTCGTCCGTGGCCGCTGCGCTGCTGGCCGTCTGTGTCGGCGTGCCGGCCGGCATGGTCGAAGACGATGCCGTGCGGGCCACCCACGCCTTCTTTGCCAGCATGTCGGCGCAGGACACCGCCGCCGTCTCCCGCTTCGTTCCCGAGCAGGGGTTCAGCGAACTGACGCCCGAGTCGCCGCGGCTGCTTCAACTCGACATGAAGGCCTTCAAGTCGCTCTTTGCCGCCGGGCGCCGCATCGATCTGCGGGTGGGCGATGCACGCGCTCAACAGGTGGGCGACGCCGCCGTCATCGTCACCGGCATCCGCGTGGGCTACATCGCCCCGCCACAAGCGGCCGCTGTCGTGGCCCAGCTGCCGTTCACGATGGTCTGGCAGCACCAGGGCGACGGCTGGAAGATCCGGCACATCCACTTTTCCTCGCCGGCTGACCGCAGCGATTCGAGCGGGGGAAAGCCATGACCGCCGCGTACATCGTGTTCATCAAGGAAAAGACGAGCGACGCCGTTGAACTCGGCCGTTACAGCGCGCAAGTGGGCCGCTCGTTTGACGGTCGGGAGGTGAGGTTCCACGTCACCTATGGCCGGCAGCAGGTGCTCGAAGGAGCCCCTGCCGAAGGCGTGGTCGTGCTGGAGTTCCCGAGCTGGGCCGAGGCCGAGGATTGGTACCGCAGTCCGGCCTATCAGTCTGCCGCGCGGCACCGGTTCGCTGGCGCGGACTACCGGGCCATTCTGGTCGAAGGCCGGCCGGCGAGCGGAGAGGCATCGCCGCCGGTGTCGACCTCTGACGCTGCTGAGAGGCGGGGGTAGCCAGCGGCGTGGGGCAGCGGGGGCCAGCGTCGGCGCCGCAGCCCCCGCGGGCGGCCGTCAGGCCGACGGGCCAGATGGCTGAAGCGTCAGCACGACGTTGCCGACCACCTTGCCACTCTCCACGGCCTCATGGGCGGCTGCGATCTGGTCCAGCGGGTAGCGTGCCGCCACGCTGTGCTGGAGCCTCTGGGCTTGAAGGTAGGCGTTCAGGCTCGCGACGAGCCTGTCGCGCACCGGTGGCGTCAACTCGTAGACGACGAAAAACCGCATGGCCGCGCCGATGAGGATCATCGGCCCGAAGGGCACAGGGATGTCCGGTGCACCCGAACCGTAGACCACGCAGAGGCCGTCGCGGGCGACGATCTGCGGAAGGTCTTTGATGTTCGCGGCAGCGTCGACTTCGATGATCCGGTCGATGCCACGGCCGCCCGTGAGCTCTCGCACGGCTTCCACCAGACGACCCTCCCGGTAGTTGATGGTGTGATCGGCGCCATAGGCCCGGGCGAGCGCAGCTTTTTCGTCAGAGCTCACCGTGGCCACCACCTGGCCAGCGCCCAGAAGCTTGGCGAACTGAACGGCATAGGCGCCCACCGCACCCGCACCGCCGGCCACCAGCACCGTCTGGCCCCACACCGGCCCGTCGGTGGTCAAGGCGTTCAATGCCGTCAGGGCCGGGATGCCCAGGCATGCGCCTTCTTCGAAGCCGGTGCCATCGGGCAGGTGCACCGCTTGATGCTGCGGCACGGCGATGAACTCGGCGGCCGTGCCCATCGGGCGCTTCCACTGGCCGTTCCACAGCCATACCCGTTCGCCCACGCGCTCGCGCGGCACGCCTGGCCCCACGTCGACGATCACCCCCGCGCCGTCACTGTGCGGAATGACCCGCGGCCCGACCAGGGGCCGTCCGGCGCGGGATTTCACGTCCGATGGGTTGACACCCGAGGCGTGGATCCGCACCAATACTTCGCCTGCCCCGGGGCTCGGCGTGTCCCACTCACCGACTACCAACACCTCACGCGCGGGCCCATTTCGTTCGTACCAAGCGGCTTTCATCGTCTCTCCGTGTGCGCGACCTTGCGCTCGTCGACTCTACTGGCGGCATTCCGTCGCTGGAAGCCGACTGAGGTTGAGACAGTTTCAATGCGAGCTTGAGGCCGATTCGATCAGGCGCGTCTGTGCGTCGCGCGTCAAGGTCTGGGCGAAGGTGGCGCGGGTCGGGTCGTCGCGCTGCTCGCTCAGGATGTCGCGTACCGTGTCGATCAAAGGGCGGCTGCGCAGGCCGGCCTGCTCGGCTTTGTCCCGGCGGCCCAACAGCATGCCGCCGAAGTCGGCGTCGTCCTCGGGCAGCCACAGCGGCAGGCCGGTCCACGGGGTGACGCCAGCGGCCAGCAACTCGGCGTCGGTGCGCCACACCCAGCGAGCCGGCGCGCCGCAGGCCTCGCGGCAGGTGTCCAGCACCGATTGCATGCTCTGCGTCGGGCCGACGGCGTGGAAGGTGCCTGGCGTGCGCGCGACCGCGAGCTGCACGCACCATTCGGCCAGGTCGCGCGCATCGATCACCTGCACCAGGCGCGCAGGCCGGCCCGGCGCCAGCACCGAGCCCCCTTGGGCGACGCGCCACGGCCAGTAGCTGAAGCGGCCGGTGGGGTCGTGGCGCCCGACGATGAGGCCGGGGCGCACGATGGTGCATTGCCCGCCAGTCAAGGCCTGCAGTGTTTCCTCGGCGCGGGCCTTTTCGCCGCCGTAACCGGTGCTGGCGGCGGTGACCGGGGCGGATTCGTCGTAGGCCTGTCCCGGTGCGAAGCGCTCGAGCACGGAGATCGTCGACACGAACACCCAATGTGGCCAGGGTGTTTCCAGCGCCTCGGCCACGCGGCTGATTTGCGCGGGCCGGTAGCCGCTGCAATCGATCACGGCATCGAAGGGGTGGCCCCGCAAGGCGGACGTGTCGGCATCGCGGTCGCCGATCAGCGCTGAGACCGGGCGATGGAACTCCATCGCGCGCCGGCCCCGGTTGAACACGGTGACGTCGTGCCCCGCGGCGAGCGCTGCCGAGACCACGTGCCGACCGAGGAACACCGTGCCACCGAGCACCAGCAGCTTCAGTGGGGCGGTGGACGTGCTGATGGGGTTCGAAGGCATGCCGCCATCGTGGCACAGCCGCACCGCGCCGTGTTCAATTCACCGACGCACCGGAGGGGCCGCAGGGGTTCAGCCGGGAGTGCGTGGCTGCGGGTGCTCTGCGCGTCAGCGAGGGCCGGCGCTGTGGGTCACCTGGTCCAGCCACAGCAGCGCGTCAACATGCGCGATGAAGCGCTCGAGGTAGCCCGGGGAGAGTTCGCGCATCAGCACCAGCGATTGATGCACCAGGTGCTGCGAGTTCAAGGGGCCCGCGTTCTCGGGCAACTTGGCGGCGGATTGCGCCAGGCGCTGCTCGGTGCTGAGCCGCGACCAGGTGCTGCGGAAGTACTGCAGGGCCTTGAGCTCTGGCGGTGCCGATGCGGCGAGCGGGGCGGTGCCGCGCGCAGCGGGTGTCGAGTGCATGCCGGGCGCCGCGGGTGCGCCGGGCCGGTGGGGTGGCGCCAGGGGCATCTGGCGTTGGGCCAAATGCGCCAGCAGGTCCCCCAAGGCGCCGGCCTCGCCGGCCTTGCCGGATGTCGCGCCCGGCGAGGCGGGCCGCGCGGGCAAGGTGGGCAGGGTGGGTGTGAGGGGCGAGGCGGTTCCCATGCGGGTGGGCGTGGCCGGGGCGTGCCCTGCCGTTTCGGCCGCCCGCGACTTCGACGGCGGGGCGCGGCGAGTGGTCTTCGGATGGGCCGGCGCGATCGGCGGCTGGGCCTTGGGTTCCGGGGCGGTCTCGGCGGCGGGCTGGCCCGTGGCCTGCGTGGTGGGCGCCGCGGCGTCTTCGGGGACGTGCTCTGCGAGGGGCTGTGGCTCCGCCCTGGCTTCGGCGAGTGGCTCGGCCGTCGCCGGCGATTCACTGGCGTCCGGCTCTGCGCCTTCCGGTGCCGGGCTGGCGCGGCCGGCATCGGCCTCGTAGGCCTGCATCAGGCTCGCCAACCGGGCGTCCAGCATGCGGCGAACCGGCCCTTGCTGAGCGGCTGCCCGCTGTGCCATGGCTTCGATGAAGCGAAAACGCACGGGGTCGCGCTGGTCGGCCCCGCGAAGGCGCCAATCGGCCAACGTCGCTTCGAGGTCGGCCGGCGATCCGGCGGTGTCGGTCATGGCGCCGGGGGGCTGGATGAGGGCCGGGCTTCACCGCGAGAGGGGCGCGGTGTCGGGGCCATCTCGACCCGGCGGTTCTTCGAGCGGCCCTCGGCATCGGCGTTCGACGCCACGGGCTGTTCTGAGCCGAAGGCGGCTGCGAAGACGGACGACGACGGCACGCCTTCCTCGATCAGTGCCCGGGTCACCGTCAGGGCCCGCTGCGCCGAGAGCTCCCAGTTGTCGGCGAACCGGCCTTTGCCGCCGTTGCGCACCTGCCGGTCGTCGGTGAAGCCGCTGACCATCAACACTTCGTCGCGCGACTGCAGGTAGGCGGTGAGTGGCGCGGCGAGGCTGCGCAGCACCTGCCGGCCTTCGGGCTGCAGATCGTCGGAGTTGAAGGCAAACAGCACGCTGCCGCTGATGCCGATGCGCCCGTTGTTCAGGGTGACGCGCCCGGCGGCCAAGGGGCCCGCAAGCGCCTTTTCGAGGGCTTCGCGGCGCTGGGCTTCGGCCTGCCGCTGCTTCACCTCGGACTCCAGCCGCGAAGCCAGTTCGAATTGCACACCCAACACGCAGGCGAGGATCAGCACGAACGCGCCCAGCAAGCCCGACATCAGATCGCCGAACACCGCCCAGACCGGCACGCCCGATTCCGAAGCGCCGTCGAGGGCGGCTTCGGCGCCCGCATCCATGTCGTCCAGCATGTCAGGCCTCGCTCACCACCGGGGCCGAGCGTCCGGCCAGTTGCTGCAGATCTTCGACGATCTGCTGCTGCGACATGATGCTGAGGTCGATCACCTCTCGGGCCTGGGCCACGTAGTAGGCCAGTTGCTCGTCGCTGCGCGCCATCGACTTGGCCAGGGCGGCTTCGATGCGCTGCAATTGGGTGAGCAACTTGTCGTTGGACTGGCTGAACATCTGCACCGCGAAGCCGAAGGCCTCGCCCAAGCTGGCCACCTCGATGGCGCTGCCGGTGATCTGGGCGGCCACTTCGGCCATCTTGCCGGTCTCGCCGTCGATCTGCTCGGTGAAACGCGAGCCCACCCGTTCCAGCAGCTCGGCTGAGCTGCCCACCAAAGCGTCGATGGCGGCGCGCTGCTCGGTCGACGCATGGTTCACCGCGTCGAGCAGGGTGGCCAGCGTGTCGAGGATGCGGCTGCGTTCTTCCAGCATGGTGTTGTCGCGCGCCATGCTGTCCGACAGCTTCTGACGCAGCTCCGCCACCACCTCGGCGGCCGCGCGCGGCGCTTCGGAAGCGGCCTGCACCAGGCGGCTGATCTCGGCGATGGTCGCCTTGGCATGCGATTCGGCTTGCGCGACCATCTCGTTGGCGGTTTGCGCCAAGGTCTGGCAGATCTGCTGCTGCTGGGCCAGCGTCTGGGCACCGGCCTGTTGCCATTCGGCCTTGAGCGACGAGGCCATCGATTCGAGCGTCTGGCTCCAGGCGACGGTGCGCGCATCGTCGCGCTCTGCGATCCGCTGCACTTCGGTGATGGCGCTGTGGGCCTGGGCTTCGGTGCGGCTGGCGATGTCGCGGGCGATCTGCGCGAGTTCGTCGGCCATCTGCTGCTGCCGGGCTACCGCATCGGTGCTGGTGCGCTGCCACTCGGCCTTGAGCGACGAGGCCATCGATTCGAGCGTCTGGCTCCAGGCGACGGTGCGCGCATCGTCGCGCTCTGCGATCCGCTGCACCTCGGTGATGGCGCTGTGGGCCTGGGCTTCGGTGCGGCTGGCGATGTCGCGGGCGATCTGCGCGAGTTCGTCGGCCATCTGCAGCTGCCGGGCCACCGCATCGGCGCTGGTGCGCTGCCACGATTGGTCGAGCGTCGCGGCGATCGATTCGAGCCGGGCGGTCCATTGCTGCAGGCGCTCTTGCTCGCCCGCGGCCACGCGGGCCTGCCACTGCTCGTGCGACTCGCCCACCGTTTTCAACAGGGACGCGGAATGCTGTTCGATGGTCGCCGCTGCGCGCGCCATGGCCTGCCCCGTCTGCTCCACCAGGCTCTGGCTGTGGTGCTCCTGCAGCGCCAAAGAGGCTTGCCAGGTGGCTGACACCTGGCCCACGCTGTCGGTCAAGCGGCCAGAGACCTCGTCGACGAGGGTGGCCGAGCGCTGGGCGAAGGTCTCGGCGAACTGATCCAGGGTCGCCCGCAGCGCGGTCGACTGATGGGCATGGGCTTCACGGTGCTCTTGCAGCGCCGTCTGCCACAAGGCTGCGGTGGCACTGGTGCTGGCATCGAAGCGGCTGGCCAGGCCATCGAGCTGCTCCTGCGCGGTGCGTGCGATCGTGTCGTGCAGGGCGGCCGTCTCCTGTGCGATGCCGGCCATGGCCGCTTCCACCGCTGGTCGGATGGTGGCACCGGCCACCCGTGCGCTCTCGCCCAGACTGGCCTGCAGCGATTGGCCCACCGAGGTGGCGAGGGCCTGGTAAGCCACCTCGGCCTGCTGGTGGAATCGCTGCTGGTCGGCGGCCAGGCGTTCGCCCAGTGCCTGGCTGTGGCGTTCGAGCGTGTCCATCATCGTCTGCAACCGGTCGACCAGCACCGGCATCGACTGGGCCTGCTGCTGCAGCAGCTTGAACGATTCGTCGCGCTGGTGGATGCGTGAGAAGGGGCGCAGCACGGTGGCCACCTTGGCATCGAGCACCTGGCCCAGCAGCACCCGCTCGCGGCGGCACAACGCCGAGATCAGGCCCAGCGCGGCCGAGGCGGTGATGCCAGCCACTGAGGTGCCGAAGGCGAGGCCCAGGCCCTTGACCGGTGCCGACAGCGAAGCCCGCAGCGCCTGCAGGTCGGCGGCGTTGTCCAGCGCCAGCCCGGTGCCGTTCAAGGTGACGACCATGCCCAGGAAGGTGCCGAGCATGCCCAGCAGCACCAGCAGGCCGGCCAGGTAGGGGGTGAGCGTCGGGCCGGGCAGGGCGACCCGCTCGCCTTCGATGCGCAGGCGCACAGCGTTTTGCAGACCGGGCGGCAGGCTGCCGAGCCAGGGGCCGAGCTGTGCCGGCGTGGTCGACAGGCCGTGCAGCGCCTGCGCCAGTGCCGCGGTGGCGCGCTGGAAGCGCCACAGCTCGCTGACGCCCATCAGGTAGAAGGCAGCCACCATCAACGTGACGATCAGCGCCACGGGATGGCTGCCGAGGTAGCCCGCGGCGATCCAGCCCACGAGGGCCAGGCCGGTGATGAAGGCGACGATTTGAAGCAAACGGATCATGGCGGTTCTAGGGCAAGGGCTGGGCACGGAGCGCTTCGAGCAGGCCGTCGATCGGCTGCCAACGAAGATCCAACTCGGCCAGCAGCACGCTGTGCATGTCTTGTCGGAAGGTCGTGAGCCACGCGCCCGGGAAGGCGGCGTCGCTGACGATGGAAGGGGTGGGCGATGACGCCAGGTCTGAGGATTCGGCCGTCTCGGCCTCCACGAGCGCGGCGCGGCGCAGTTGTTCGAAGCGGCGCTCCAGCAGCACGGGCACGGCCGACAACAGGCTGCGTTCGCGCTCGCCCAGGGCTTGCTCCATCACCGCGTCGACGGCGGCCAGGCGCGCCATCTCCGGCGAGCGCTGGGCCAGCAGGCTGCGCAGGTGCGACCGCAGCGCCGTCACCGTCATGTCCATCGCCTGCTGCCGCGCGAAGTAGTGGCGGCGGTGGCTGGGGAAATCAACGGCGGCCTCGGGCGCCGGCTCAGGCCGGTGGCCCGGGCGCGAGGAGCGGGGCCGGGCTTCGGTCGGCTCGAAAGGCAAAGTCTTTTCCAGCGCAGCGCGCTGGCGGTTGGCCTCCAGCACCTCGGGGCTTGCCGCTGGACGCTGAGCCGGCGAGCCGGACGCAGCTGCGCCGCCCGGCCTGGGCGCCGGGTGCGCGCTCGACTCCGAGCTCTTCAGGGCCGCCGACAGCGAAATGGCGTCGGTCCAGCTGAGCCAATGGCTCAGCCGTTCGGCGAAGGCTTGTTTGGAGTCGGGCGCGTCGACCTCGGCGAGGCGAACGAGCAGTCGAATGAGCGGCGAGCCGGTGAGACTTAGGCGCGGTGTCCCTCGCGTCATGCGGTCGGCAAAGGCACAGTTGGGAAAACCCGACAGTCTACTACCGCGGGGGAGGGCCGGGCTGGGGGCCCCGGCGGCGGGCCGGCAGCCCTGGGCGGCACTGGGGCCGCACCGGCGGCCGCGATCAGGCCGGCAGCACCACCATGGTCGAGTCCTCCGCCGGGGCGGCGGCGGGCGCGGCAGGCGCCGCCGGGGCACTGGGCGCGGGCTCTTGCCGGTCGGCGTCGAGCTGCATGAAGCGGTCTTCGATGAATTCCTTCTCGGTGAGCGTGCGCTTCAGGTTGTCCTGGATCTGCTCGAGCTGCCGGCGCAGGCGCTGGCGGTCGGCCTCGGCCTCGGCCAGCTGCGCGGCCAACTCCTTGACCTTCGGTGATGGCGCCTGGGCCTGGTGGATCTGGTCGGCGTCCGCATCCCACGGTTGGGGTTCGGGCTGGGTGGCTCGGGCGTACACCGCTTGCTGCAACTGTTGCTTCAGGGCCGCCACTTCGCCGCGCAAGGCGCTGGCTTCGGCATTGGCCTTCATGTACTGGCGGCTGCGCAGCTCATGCTCGCGCAACTTGTGCACAGCATCGTCGTGGGCCTGCCGCAGGCGCTGGAACTCCTGCTGCACATGCTGTTTCTGCTGCAGCAGTCGGTCGAGTTCGACCTGCTTGACGCGCCGCCACTCTTCAAACTGCTTGGCATCGACGCGCGACACCTCGTCGAGCATGTCGCCTTGCTGGTCGATCAGGCGGTTGAGGGCCTTCGGGTCCCGTTGTGCCCACTGGTGGTACGGGTCAGAAGGCCGGCCTCGGCTACCGCTGCTGGCGGCACCACGCGCCGTCTCGATCAGCTTGCCGAGTTCGCGCTTCATGTCGGCGAACACTTCGAGGGTGTTGTCGGCCGTGCGGTTGAGCCGGCCCGCGTGCGCCTTCAGGCTGTTGGCGAAGGCCGAAAGATCGGCCTGGCTGTCCCGCATGTACGTCATCATGCGCCAGGCCATGTAGGTGCACAGCACCAGGAACAGCACGTTGCAGATGACAACGGCGAGGATGCCGAAATCGGTCGCGCTCACGCGGGCCTCCCGCCGATGGCAGGCACGCCGGCCATCGGGCATGGCATGCCATGGGGGGCCCGAGGCCCCACACCGAACAGAAGCAGCGCAGCGGTGTACATCTCAAGCCCGGATGATGACGAGCCGTCCGTCGCCGTAGCCTGGGATCGAGAGCCGGTAGTCGGCGCGGCCGACCGAGCTGTCCACCGCGGCGCGCAGTTTGGCGAAGTCGCGCGCCACCATGTTGGCGCCCTTGAACTTGGCGTCGTCCACGCCCACCTGGCTGAGCAGCAGCGGGGTCAACTCACGGAAGAAGAGCACGGCGCTGTCGACCATGTCCTGGTTGGGCATGCCGTCCTGGATCGCGCGGCGGATGTCCTTCGGGTCAGCCTGGATGGCGCTGCCACCGATCATGCACAGGGCCGGCATGTTGGCGGCCGCCAGGGCGCACAGGCTGTTGCTGTGGGTGGGCGAATAGACGGCCAGCAGGTTCTGCGAGGTCAGGTGCGTGCTGTCGAACTTCTCGCCCTCGATGACGCGGAAGGGCACGCCCGGCATCCACGCCTGGATGAACTTGCGCAAGGCGCGCACGCCCTGCAACGGCTCTTGAGGCGGCTGCCCGGGCGGGTTGGCCTGCCCGACGGCCGGGCGGCTCAGCACATTGCCCACGGCCGCCAGCAGTTCCTGGTCGTGGAAGGGCTTGTGAACGATGAAGGCGGCGCCGTTGGTCAGCGCCTGCTGCAGCAGCGACGGGGTGGTCTCGGTCGTGACGAATCCCACGGCGAGGTTGGAATGGCCCATTTGCCGCAGCGTTTGCAGCAGCTCGATCCCGCTCATGCCGGGCATGTGCCAGTCGGACACGATGAGGTTGGGCGCGAACCGCTCCAGCGCGTCGAGCGCGGCTTCGCCGGAGGCGACGGTCTCGATCTCGGTGTGGTAGCCGGACTGGCTCTCCAGCACGCGGCGAATGATGGCCTGCATCGCGCGGCTGTCGTCCACCACCAGCACCCGTCGGCTGCCCACCGTGCTTGTGACTGGGCTCATGTTCGTCCTCCGAAGCGGCGGCTGGAGTGCTCCGTCGGACGATCCGGCCCGGCCATTCGCCGGGCGCGGTGGGCTCCCGGCTCGCCGGGACGGCAGTGATTCGAGCGGATACGTGACATTCTTGGCATTCGATGGGGCCCTACACGACCGGGCCATGTCGCGGTATCGGCCGCTTTGTCGTCCGGCTTGAGGGTCAATTGGCCGGCGATGCCGGCATCTGCCCTCGCACTCGCCCCGGGCGGCCCGCCGATTCGGGCCCGCAGCCGCCGACCCCTGACGCTACTCCCAACCGCGGCTGTACGCCATCCGGCGTATTTCACGGTCGGCGCCCCCCACCTAACCTGCCGGTGTCCCGTTCAACCCCGCAGGAGTACCACCGACATGAGCACGTCTCGCCCCTTCGCCCGTCCTCGCCGCCAATTCGCCCGCCAACTGGGGGCGGTGGCCCTGGCCGCCGCCGTCACCGGCCTGCCGATGTGGGCGCAAGCGGCCGACACCATCAAGGTGGGCGTGCTGCACAGCCTGTCGGGCACGATGGCGATTTCTGAATCGGTGCTGAAAGACACCGTGCTGATGGCGATCGACGAGATCAATGCCAAGGGCGGCGTGCTGGGCAAGAAGCTGGAGCCGGTCGTCGTCGACCCGGCCTCCAACTGGCCCCTGTTCGCCGAGAAGGCCAAGCAACTGATCACCCAGGACAAGGTCGCCGTGGTCTTCGGCTGCTGGACGTCGGTCAGCCGCAAGTCGGTGCTGCCGGTGTTCGAAGAGACCAACTCCCTGCTGTTCTACCCCGTGCAGTACGAAGGTGAAGAGCTGAGCAAGAACGTGTTCTACACCGGTGCGGCGCCGAACCAACAGGCCATCCCCGCGGTGGAATACCTGATGAGCAAGGACGGCGGATCGGCCAAGCGCTTCGTGCTGCTGGGCACTGACTACGTCTACCCGCGCACGACGAACAAGATCCTGCGCGCCTTCCTGCACAGCAAGGGCATCGCCGACGCCGACATCATGGAGGAGTACACGCCCTTCGGCCACTCCGACTACCAGAGCATCATCGCCAAGATCAAGAAGTTCTCCGGCGAGGGCAAGAAGACGGCCGTCGTGTCCACCATCAACGGCGACTCGAACGTGCCCTTCTACAAAGAGCTGGGCAACCAGGGCCTGAAGGCCACCGATGTGCCGGTGGTGGCGTTCTCGGTGGGCGAAGAAGAGCTGCGCGGCGTGGACACCAAGCCGCTGGTGGGCCACCTGGCCGCCTGGAACTACTTCATGTCGATCAAGAGCCCGGCCAACACCGAGTTCGTGAAGAAGTGGAGCGACTACGCCAAGGCCAAGAGCATCGCCGGCCACAAGGACAAGCCGCTGACCAACGACCCGATGGAAGCCACCTACATCGGCATCAACATGTGGGCCCAGGCCGTGGCCAAGGCCAAGTCCACCGACACCGACAAGGTCATTGCCGCGATGGCGGGCCAGACCTTCAAGGCGCCCGGTGGCTTCACCAGCACGATGGACAAGGAAAACCATCACCTCTGGAAGCCGGTCTTCATTGGTGAAGTGCGCGCCGACGGCCAGTTCAACGTGGTGTGGAAGACGCCGGGCCCGGTGCAGGCCGACCCGTGGAGCGACTACATCCCCGAGAACAAGGGCAAGAAGAACGTCCCGACGAAGTGATCTGGTCGGGGGTCTCGGCACCCCCGATCCCGCCGTCGGGCAACCTTCGGGCAGACGTCGGGGCGAGCCCTCCCTGCTGGCGCCCGGGGCGTTTGTCTGCCGTTGCTGTCGGTCTCACGCGTCGAGCGTGGCCTGATGAAAGAACGAACTCGTGTTCATGAGAGGTTTGCGTGTTCTTCTGTGCCTGTGGCTGGCCTGGGCGGTGCCTCTGGCCCACGCCTTGACCCAGCCCCAGGCGCGGGCCATCGCCGCGGGTGAGACGGACGAACGCATCGCGGCGCTGAACGAGGCCGCGGCCAGTGGCGACAGCGCGCTGGCCCGGTTCGTCCGCGCGCTGCTGGACGATGCCGTCAAGCTGACGCCGAATCAGGTGCTGATCGTGGAGGGAGACCACGCGGTCGATGCCGTCACCGGGGCCGGCGCGCCGGTGCCGGCCGATGCCGAAGACGTGGTCAACAACAACCGCATGCGCGGTGCGCTGCAAGGGGCCCTGGCATCGCTGCAGCTGCTGTCGCCCGAGCGCGAGACGAGGGCGGCGGCCATCGCCGAGCTGGCGCGCCAATCGCTGGACGAGAGCCAGCTGCCGCTGCTCGACAAGGCTTGGGCCGGCGAGGCGGACCCGGCGCTCAAGGCCCGGCTGGGCTTGATGCGGGCCGGCGTGCTCGTCGCCTCGGTCGACGCGGTCAAGCGCATCGAGGCAGCCAGTGCGCTGGGCCGCAGCGACGAGCCGGCCGTGAAGGCGCTGCTGGCCGAGCGCCTGATCGATGGCGTGGAGCCTGATCCGAATGTGCGCGCCGTGTTGCGCCAATCGCTCGACCAGGTGTCGAGCCGCCTCACATGGGGTGAGCGACTGGGGGTGGTGTTCACCGGCCTGAGCCTCGGCTCGATCCTGCTGCTGGTGGCGCTGGGCCTGGCCATCACGTACGGCTTGATGGGCGTGATCAACATGGCGCACGGCGAGTTGATGATGGTCGGCGCCTATGCCACCTACGTGGTGCAGAACTTGTTCAAGGCGCACGCCCCCGGGTGGTTCGACCACTATCTTTGGCTCGCCGTGCCGACCTCGTTCGCCGTGGCGGCGCTGGTGGGTGCGGTGATGGAGCGTGGCGTGATCCGCTGGCTGTACGGTCGGCCGCTGGAGACGCTGCTGGCCACCTGGGGCATCAGCCTGGTGCTGATGCAAACCGTGCGGTCCGTCTTTGGCGCGCAGAACGTGCCGGTGGAGAACCCGGCATGGCTGTCTGGTGGCGTGGCCGTCACGAGCAACCTGACCCTGCCGTTCAACCGGCTGGCCATCATCGTCTTCGCACTGCTCGTGCTGGCGGGCGTGGCGCTGCTGATCGCGCGCACGCGCCTCGGGTTGTTCGTTCGCAGCGTCACCCAGAACCGCCGCATGGCTGCGTGCGTGGGCGTCAACACCGCCCGCATCGACACCTACGCCTTCTCGCTCGGCGCCGGCATCGCCGGTCTCGCCGGCTGCGCACTCAGCCAGGTGGGCAACGTGGGCCCGGACCTGGGGCAGAACTACATCGTCGATTCGTTCATGGTCGTCGTGCTGGGCGGCGTGGGCCAACTCGCCGGCACCGTGCTGGCGGCGCTCGGGCTGGGTGTGCTGAACAAGTTGCTGGAAGGATGGGCCGGCGCCGTGCTGGCTAAGATCATGGTGCTGGTGTTCATCGTCGTGTTCATCCAGAAGCGGCCGCAAGGTCTCTTCGCGATGAAGGGCCGGAGTGCCGAAGCATGAGGCCCGACGCGATGACGCCCACCGCGGCCGCTGCTCCCGCTGCCCCCGCTGCCACGCCGACACCCGGCCCGGTGGCGTGGCCCGCCGGCCGCACGCGGCTGCTGACGACGCGGGGCTGGGCGGGCGTGCTGGCGGCGATGTTGGTGGTGGCCGTGCTGGTGCCGATCGCCAATCTGCTGGTGCCTGAAGGCCATCCGCTGCACCTGAGCGACTACGCCGTTGGCCTCACCGGCAAGATCATGTGCTACGCCATTTGTGCCCTCGCGATGGACTTGGTGTGGGGCTACACCGGCATCCTCTCGCTGGGCCATGGCCTGTTCTTTGCACTCGGCGGCTATGCGATGGGCATGTACCTGATGCGCCAGATCGGCCGCGATGGCAACTACGCCAGCGACCTGCCCGATTTCATGGTGTTTCTCGACTGGAAGACGCTGCCCTGGCATTGGACGGTCTCGGACAACTTCGTCGCGCAGATGCTGCTGGTGGTCTTGGTCCCTGGCCTGCTGGCTTTCGTGTTCGGCTTCTTCGCGTTCCGCTCGCGCATCAAGGGGGTGTACTTCTCGATCATCACCCAGGCGATGACCTTCGCCGCGATGCTGCTGTTCTTCCGCAACGAAACCGGCTTCGGGGGCAACAACGGCTTCACCGATTTCAAGCGCATCCTGGGTCAGCCCATCGCCACGCCGGGCATGCGCATGGGGTTGTTCGTTCTGACCGGCCTCACGCTCATCGGTTTCTTTCTCATGGCGCGCGCCATCGTGGCGAGCAAGTTCGGGCGGGTGCTGCAGGCCATTCGTGATGCCGAGAGCCGCGTCATGTTCACCGGCTACGACCCGCTGGCCTACAAGCTGGCCATCTGGACGCTCTCGGCGGTGATGTGTGGCGTGGCCGGCGCGCTGTACGTGCCGCAGGTGGGCATCATTAACCCCAGTGAAATGAGCCCCGCGGCGTCGATCGAGATGGCGATCTGGGCGGCGGTCGGCGGCCGTGGCACGCTGATCGGCCCGATCATCGGGGCCTTCTTCGTCAACGGGGCCAAGAGCTGGTTCACCCAGGTGGTGCCGGAGTTCTGGCTCTACTTCCTCGGTGCGCTGTTCATCGCCGTGACGCTGTTCCTGCCCCAAGGGCTGATCGGTCTGGCAGCGCGGCTTCGTGGCCGCCGCGGGGAGGAGGGCGCATGACCCCCGATCTTCAGACGGCGGGCGCCGAGCGCCTTCAGCATTGGCGCGAGCACGAGCAGACGCGCGGTGGCTCGGGCGGCCGTTCGGCCTCGTTTGGCCGGCCGGTGCGGGGCGACGAGCCCGACTTCGCGCACGGCGTGGCGCTCTACCTGGACGACATCACCGTCAGCTTCGATGGGTTTCGCGCGCTGAACGCCTTGAGCCTGGCGATCAACGTGGGCGAGTTGCGCTGCATCATCGGGCCCAACGGTGCCGGCAAGACAACGATGATGGATGTCATCACCGGCAAGACCCGGCCCGACGCCGGCAGCGCCACCTTCGGCCAGAACATCGATCTGCTGCGCCTGCGCGAAAACGCCATCGCCCAGATCGGGATCGGCCGCAAGTTCCAGAAGCCCACCGTCTACGAGCAACTGAGCGTCTTCGAGAACCTGGAGCTGGCGCTCGCCGCCGATCGCCGGGTGCGAGCCAGCCTGTTTTCTCGGCTGAGTGGCGAGCAGCTCGATCGCATCGGCGAGGTGATGGCACTGATCCACCTCACCGCGCAGGCGCAGCGCACCGCGGGCTTGCTCAGCCACGGCCAGAAGCAGTGGCTGGAGATCGGCATGCTGCTGATGCAGGACCCGAAGCTGCTGCTGCTCGATGAGCCGGTGGCCGGCATGACCGACGAAGAAACCGAGCGCACCGCGGAGCTTTTTCTTTCGCTGGAAGGCCAGCACTCGCTGGTGGTGGTCGAGCACGACATGAAGTTCGTCGAGCAGCTCACCGAAGGTTGGAAGAAGGTGACGGTGCTGCACGAGGGTCGTGTGCTGGCCGAGGGCACCTTGTCTGACGTGCAGGCGAATCAGCAGGTGGTCGAGGTGTACCTTGGGCGATGAGATGAAGACAAAGCACATGCGCCTGGGGTGCGTCCGGCCAGTCGGCGTGGGCAGCGGTGGCAGCGAGATCGGGGCAGCGGGGCACTCTGCTCCGCTCGTGTCCCCCGCCGCCAGCCTTCGGCTGCCAGCTCCTCCTCTACTTCGCTGCGCAGAGCACCCCGCTGCCCTGATCCGGCGCGGTGGTGCCCATTCAACGCAAGGCCTTCTTCGGTGGTGGGCGATGGCGGCGGGGGACATGAACGGAGCCGGTCCCACGGCACCATCGGCTTGCGCAGGCCTGGAGCATTGACGTGCTGAGTGTCGACTCTCTGAACCAGTACTACGGTGGCTCGCACATCCTGCGGGGCCTGAGTTTCGAAGCCAAGCTCGGCGAAGTCACCGTCGTGCTCGGTCGCAACGGCGTCGGCAAGACCACGCTGCTCAAGAGCCTGATGGGCGTGGTGCCGGTCAAGAGCGGCAGCATCAAGCTCGACGGCTCCGACATCACGCGCGCCACTTCCTACGAGCGGGCACGTCGGGGCATCGGCTATGTGCCGCAAGGCCGAGAAATCTTCGGTCGCCTCACGGTCGAAGACAACCTGCGCATGGGCCTGGCCACCAAGCCGGGCCACACACCGATCCCGGCGGAGTTGTTCGAGCTGTTTCCGGTGCTCAAGCAGATGCTCGGCCGACGCGGAGGCGATCTGTCGGGCGGCCAGCAACAGCAGCTTGCCATCGCCCGCGCTTTGGCGGCGGGCCCGAAGCTGCTCATCCTGGACGAGCCCACTGAAGGCATCCAGCCCAGCATCATCAAGGACATTGGCCGCGTCATCCGCTGGCTGGCCGACCGCCGGACCATGGCCATCGTGCTGGTCGAGCAGTACTACGACTTCGCCGCCGAGCTGGCCGACCAGTACCTCGTGATGGAGCGCGGCGAGATCATCGCCCGCGGCCGTGGCAGCGAGATGGAGGCCAACGGCGTTCGGGCGTTGATGTCGATCTGAAGTCGCGCACCGCTGCTTCCCGGTCGGGCTCTACGGTGCCCCTGATTTCCTCACGCTCGACGGTCCAGGCCCGGCCGAGCGGGGCCTGCAGTTCGTTGCCTGCGGGCCAAACAACCCCCTGTCGTCAATGAGCCGCAAGCTGAGTCTGAAGTCGCTGGCGGCTGACATCGATGCCGCTACCGTGCGTGGCACGCTGTCGGGCTACTTGGGTGGCGGCATGACTGGCTCGCTCAAGCGCAATGCCGTGGCCGCCGCGCCGGCGGGTACACGCTCAGCGTGCGTCGTGCTGATGAGGACCCGCCTGGCCGGCAGCTACAACGATGGCTTTGCCCACGCGCTGTCGCTGGTGCTGACGAAGCCCTGGATCGTTGTGCATGCGGCCTGCGGGCGGCCAATCTGTTCACGGTTCTCGACAGACGATCTGTCACATTTGAGTCGTGCTCAGGGGAGAATCTCGGTCGCGCGAATCCCTGCCAGGCAAGTCTGTGCGCCGAACCATGCGCACCGGCACGCAGTCCTCGGGAAGAGGACTGGACAGGGCAATGTCCATCTCTCAAGCATGTTTCCTTCTTTTCGCCGGTGGGCAGCGTTGGCTGCTGTCACTTCCTTTTCTGGTCTTTGGTTGTCGGGATGCGGTGGCGGTGCCAGCCAAGACCTTCAAGTCGACTTTGGCTATTCTGCGCAGTCCGACGCGTACCTGTGGTCCGACACCACGATGCGTCCGAACATTTCAGGTCTCGAGGGGAACGAGCCGACGTGCAAGCTTCGCAGCGGAACCTTGCCTGCCGGTCTGAGCCTCGACCGCCATAGTTGTGTCGTGTCAGGCGTTCCGATGGAAACGGGAGACTACTTCGTCGGCATCGAGCTGAGCGTGTCCGGGTTCGACGGCTCGGTTTCGAACAGCCTGGCGTTTCGTGTGGTTCCCCCCGAACTGAAGTACGAGTTGAATACCGACCAACAAGCATGGGGCGAGCCGATGATGCCCGTAACTCCGACTTGGACGGGCTATTCGCCGAAGGCCGGTGACTCGATTCAGTACTCCTTGTACGGCAATGACGAATTGCCAGCCGGGTTGAGTCTGAATTCAGCGACCGGCGAGATTTCCGGCATGGCCGTTGACGACAACAACCTAAGCGGCAATGTTACGGTTATCGGCCGGATTACTCACGCCGGTCAGGCGGTCGAGGTCGGAGCGGTCTACAGCTACTGGTTCGATGCACCGTTGGTCGTCTATCCCGACGTGAACGGCAAGGTGGGGCAACCCTTTGTTCAGATGCCGAGCCTGCCGACGGCATTGCGCGATGGCGGATACGTCATGCACTTCGAGATGGATCACACGCGCAGCTCCTGCAGTGGCTTCAGTCCCTTCACGATCAATGCGGAGACCGGTCAGCTGTCCGGGACCCCGACCATAAGCCAGGCCGTTTGCCTCGTCGAAGTTGAATGGACGGCCACCAAGGGCTCTATGGTGCTGTCGCATTCGACGATCGTTGGATATAGCATTGCTGATTGATAGACGATGAAAGGCGTCGGTGCTTCCACCGACGCCGGTCGATGCTTCGGTCTGTTCGAAGCAATTCGCTGTCGCGATACTCGCGACATGGACGAACAACGTTTTGCGCGGCAGTTCGGTGCGCTGTACCGTGAGCTGTACCGGGTGGCCGTGCGGCGTATCGACGATGGGCGGGACAAGCTCTCGCCCGAAACCACGGCGCTGTTGTTGCACCTGGCGCAGGCCGGGCCCATGACCCTGTCGGACATGGCTCAGCACTTTGGCCGGGCCTTGTCCACCTTGAGCGCCAAGGTGGCGGCGCTGGAGGCGCAGGGCTGGCTGGCGCGGCAGATCGACCCTGCCGATGCGCGGCGTGCCGAGATCTGGCTCAGCGCTGCGGGACGGCAGATGCTCGACGAGGCCATCGAGGTGCTCGACACGCCCCGCCTGGCCACCGCCGCCGCGACGCTCGACGCGGCGCAGCGCGATCTGCTGCTGCAGGCGATGCAGCACTTGATTCAGGCCATGCCACCGCCTTCGAGCGCAGCGCGGCCGGTGCCCCTCGTCCCACCCCTCGGAGACCCTGAACCATGAGCCATTCGTGTGAGAGCTGCGGCATGTCGATCGACACTGGCCGTTATTGTTCCTATTGCGTCGACAGCCACGGGCAACTGCAGGATTTCGAGACCCGCTTCGAGCGGATGGTGCAGTGGGCCTTGCGTGAAGACGCCGCACTCGACCGACCGACGGCCGAGCAGCGCACGCTGGCCTACATGGCCCGCATGCCGGCGTGGGCGCAGCACCCCCGGGTGCGGGCGGCGGCGAGTTGAGGGGTCGAGATGTGGTGAGAGGCGGCGCCCCACCCAGGCCACGCTCACGCCGCGCGGCGCAAGGGCTCGCTGTCGCCCAGCGGCGGGCGCGACTGCTCCAGCATGCGCCGCGCCAGCTCGCCCACTCGTTGCAGCGCCTGCTGCTCGGCGGGGCCCCAACTGCGGCCCAGGCCCAACCGAACGCAGTGGTGATAGCGCTGGCTGGTGCTGAACATCGGGCCGGGGGCGATGCAGATGCCTTCGCGCAGGGCAGCCTCGAACAGCTCGACCGCGTTCAGCGCCGCCGGCATCTCCAGCCACAGGATGAAACCGCCTTCCGGTGAGGTCACCTTCGTGCCTGCCGGGAAGCTGGCAGCCACCAGGCGCCGTGCCTGCTGGATGCGGTGCCCGATGGTGGCGCGCAGTTGCCGCAGCGCCTGCTCCAGCCCTGGCTGGCTCAAGGCTTCGGTCATCGCGTGTTCGATCAGCTCGGTGTGGCCGCCGCTCAGCGCGCCTTTCAGCCGCCGCACCTGAGCCGACCACCGGCCGGCTTCGACCCAGCCGAGCCGAAGGCCGGGTGCGATCGTCTTCGAGAACGATCCGCAGATCATGACCTGCCCGGTGGTGTCGAACGACTTCAACGCCCGCCGGTGCTCGGCCCGCTCGTGCAGCTCGTTGTAGAGCACGTCTTCGATGATCGGCAACTGCCGGGCGCGCGCCAGTTGCACCAGCGCGCGGCGTGCCGCGAGCGGCATCGTCGCACCCAGCGGGTTGGACAACGTCGGCACGGTGAGCAGGGCCTTCACCGGCTGGGTGTCGAGCGCCAGCTCCAGCGCCGGCAGCGAGAGGCCGGTGCGTGGATGGGTCGGGATCTCCAGTGCCCGCAGGTGCAGGCTCTCCAGCGCCTGCAGCAGGCCGAAGTAGGTGGGCGATTCGAGTGCCACCACGTCGCCCGGCTGGGTCACGGCGCGCAGGCACAGGCTGATCGACTCCAGGCAGCCGTTGGTGACCAGGATCTGGCTCGGGTCCAGGCTGCAACCGAGATTCAGCGCCCGAAGAGCGATCGCGTCTCGCAGCGGCGCCACACCGGGCGGGAAGGGATAGCGCGCCAGCGAAGCCTGGTGGCGCTGGGTGGCGCGTACCACGGCCCGCCGCAAACGATCGGTGGGGAACAGGTCGCCGCCGGGGCAGGCTGCACCGAACGACACGATGCTCGGATCTGACGCGGCGCCCATCACCCGCTCGACCAGGCTGGTCACATCCACAGCTTGGGATTCCGCCGGAGGCTGGGTGATCTCGGGCACCGCCAGCGAGAGCATCGGACGTTTGCGGGCAGGCGGGGGCAACTGCGCGGCGACAAAGTAGCCTGAGCGTGGCCGGGCTTCGAGCAGCCGTTGGGCCTCGAGCTCCCGGTAGGCGGCCAGCACGGTGGCTAGCGACACCCCTTGCTGCTGCGCCATGTCCCGCACCGAGGGCAGCCTGTCCCCGCGGTGCAGCGCGCCAGCCTGAATCAAGCGCGCGATGCGATCGACCAATTGGCGATAGAGCGGGGCGTCCGATGGGGCAGGTGGCGGCAACTCCATCGCTCGATTGTGGGGCGGACGGCGCCCGCCCGACCAGTACAGATGTCCCCACGAGCGACCGGTACAGGCTCGGCGGCGTGACCGCTGTGCGCGCCATCTGTGCGGTTCTGTGCCTTGGCGGCCCGCAGCCGCCGGCCTACCGTGGCGCCATGAACCCGTTTGATCCCACGCCATTGCAGCGGCCCGTGCATCTGCCACCGGGGCGTGCGCTGCGTTTGTCTCCCGCCCACGGTGAACCTGGCCGGACGATGCACCGGTGGTGGCCGGCTCGCCGACGCCCACGCCTCCAGCTCAAGGTGCTGCGCGGCGGAGCGTGGGTCACCTGGCCGGGGTGCGAAGACGACCTCTTTTTGCGTGCCGGGCAGAGCATCTGGCTGCCGGAGCCGGTCTGGAACAGCCCGCTGGCCACTGTGGAGGGCGTGCTGATCGAGGCTGAGCCGCGACTGTCTGGTGAGCGCGCGGTGGTGATGCTGGTGCCGGGCGCCGTCGCCGAGGTGCCCCGCGGGGCGCCCGCTTGGCTGGCCCGCCTGCGCGGCACCTGAGGGCCGGCGCGCCGCAGGCCCCTGCGAGACCGACTCAGCGGTGGCCGTCGAACACCACCGACCGGCCGCGGCCCTGGCGCTTGGCTTCGTAGAGCGCGGCATCGGCGCGACGCAAAGCCGAATCGATGTCGTGGTCGTCGGCCATGACCACGGCCGCGCCAAGGCTGATGCCGCAGGCCAGCTCGCGCCCGTCGAACGACAGCGGGGTGGCCGCCACCCGTGATGGCAGTCGGGCCGCCACCGCACGCACGTCATTTGCGCCGCCCAGCACGATGGCGAACTCGTCGCCCCCGATGCGGGCGAAGAGATCGTTGCCGCGCAGGTGCTGGCGGCCCAGGTTCGCGAGGTGGCGCAGCATCGCATCGCCGGCCGCGTGGCCGTGGATGTCGTTGATCTGCTTGAAGTGATCGATGTCGAACAGCAGCACCGCCACGGCTTCGCGCAGGTGCCGGGCTTCGGCCAGCTGCACACCGGCCCGCTCGATGAAGCAGCGGCGATTCAACAGGCCGGTCAATGGGTCGGTCTGGGCCAGCTCACGCAACCCCGATTCGAGCCGTTTGCGCTCGGTGATGTCGAAGATCGCCCCGGCCTGCCCCGCCACGGCGCCGTGGGCATCGTGGAACACCGCCTTGTGAAAGATCACGTCGCGCAGGTTGCCGTCGGCCCACTTCACCTGGGCTTCGTAGACCTGCCTTCCCCCGCTCGCCAGTAGCTGTCGGTCCGCCTGGTCGTACACGTCGGCCAGATGAGGCGGGGCCACGTCAAAGACGGTCTTGCCAATGATTTGCTCGCGGGGCAAGCCCAGGTAGTCCACAAAGGCCTGGTTGCAGCCGGTGTACACCCCGTCGGCGTCCTTCGCGAAGATCGGGGCGGGAATGTTGTCGAGGCTGGCCTGCATCGCGTGGATCTGCGCCTTCAGCCGGGTCAGCGTGGCCAACTCGGGCCCGTCGGTCACGGGGTCTTGAAGCCGGGCGCGGGTGCGGCGCAGTGCCCTGAGGAACGCCGCCGTGTCATCCCGCGCCACGGCGTCAAACGCGCCCTGGTGCCACCAGGCCTCGGCCTCGTGGTCGCGGCCGGCGGGCAACAAGGCCAGCCACAGCGCAGGGCGCGCCAGAGTGAGGGCCAGCTGACGCAACGCGGCTTGGGCCTGCTCGACGTTGGTGATGTCCAGCACCATCACGGCGCCCGGCCGGCTGAGGCGGCCGGCTACCGCCGTCAGCGATCCCGCGTCGCCAGCGGAGATGTCGGCCAGCGGCCAGCGTTCGACCGCCGCGCCGGCACCCTCCAGCCCCGCGGGCAGGGCGGTGGTCGTGGAGGCATCGAGGAACAACAGCAAGGCTCGGGCCTGGGGCAAAGGATCGAATCATTGTGACGCCGGCGCCCGTGGCGCATAGACTGCCGCCCCTGATGACAGTGCACACGAATACACATTTGTCCACGCTGGCGCCCTGGCGGGTGGCGGTGGTGGGCGGCGGCCCCGCGGGCTTGATGGCGGCGGAAGTGCTGGCGGCCGGCGGGGCGAGCGTCGATCTTTTCGATGCCATGCCTTCGGTCGGGCGCAAGTTTCTGCTGGCGGGCAAAGGTGGATTGAACCTGACCCACTCTGAGCCGCTGCCGGCGTTCGGCGGGCGCTATGGCGAGCGTGCCGACGAGGTGCGGCGCTGGCTGGACCGCTTTGGCCCCGATGCGCTGCGCGACTGGGCGGCCGGGCTGGGCATCTCGACCTTTGTCGGCAGCTCGGGCCGGGTGTTCCCGGCGGAGATGAAGGCCGCGCCCCTGCTGAGGGCCTGGCTGCACCGCCTTCGGGGGGCTGGGGTGCGCTTTCACATGCGTCACCGGTGGCAGGCAGCGAGCCTGCAGCATGCCGACGGCGCCCTGCATCGCCTTCGTTTCGATACCCCGATGGGCGAGCGTGAATGCGAGGCGGAGGCGGTGCTGCTGGCGCTCGGGGGGGCTAGTTGGGCCCGCCTGGGATCGGACGGGCGATGGGCCCAGCCATTGCAGGCCGCGGGCATCGCGGTGTCGCCGCTGCGGCCGGCGAACTGCGGCTTCGACATCGGCTGGAGCGAGCACCTGGCCAGCAAGCATGCCGGCGCGCCGTTGAAGGGCGTGGCGATCGAATTCACCGATCGCCTGGGGCACCAGTTCCGGCGCAAGGGTGAGTGCGTCGTCACCGCCACGGGCATCGAGGGCAGCCTGGTCTACGCCGCGTCAGCCTGGCTGCGCGACGAGATCGATGCCAACGGTTCGGCCACCCTGCACCTGGATCTGCTGCCGGAGCGCACGCTCGAGGATCTCACCGCAGCGCTGCAAAAGGGGCGAGGCGCGCGGTCGCTGGCCAATCACCTGCGCGAGCAGGCGGGGCTGCATGGCGTGAAGTCCGGGTTGCTGCGCGAGGGCGTGGACGCCGCGGATTGGCAGGCCCACTCACGGGATGCGGACTGGCTGGCGCGCCGCATCAAGGCTCTGCCGCTCACGCTGCGGGCGGCCAGGCCCATCGACGAGGCCATCAGCACCGCGGGCGGCGTGCGGCTGGATGGGCTGGATGAGCAACTGCGTTGGCCGGCCCGGCCGACCATCGCGCTGGCGGGCGAGATGCTCGACTGGGAAGCGCCGACCGGCGGCTATTTGCTGAGTGCGTGCTTCGCCAGCGCGGTGGTGGCGGCCCGCGGATTGCTGGCCACGCGCGATGCTCGCGCGGCCACGGAACCCTGACCTGCGTGCGAGACTCGGGTTGAGCGCCTGGCGGCCGGGGATGTGTGGCGATGAAGCCTGACGATGACGACTTTGCCTCGATGTTCGAGCTGGCCCCGGTGTCCCTGTGGCTGGAAGACTTCAGCGGGCTGGCCCGGCTGTTCTCGCAATGGCGGGCCGAAGGGGTGAACGACCTTCGGGCCTTTTTGCGTGCCGACCGCAGTCGCGTGGCCCTGTGCAGCCGAGAGCTGAAGGTCGTCCGTGTCAATCGACGCACGCTGGAGCTGTTTGGTGCGGCCGACCAGGCCACCTTGGTCGCCAACCTTCACCGGGTGTTCCGAGATGACATGCTCGACCATCACGTCGAAGAGCTGGTGCAGCTGTGGAACGGCGCACGGACCTACGCCGGCCCCACCGTCAACTACACCCTCGATGGCCGGCGGCTCGACCTCCACCTGCAAGTGCGCGTTCTGCCGGGCCATGAGCAAGACTGGCAGCGCATGCTGCTGTCGCTGGAGGATGTGAGCGAGCGCGAAGCGGCGCAAGCCCGGCTGCGTCGAAGCGAGCGCTACGCCCAGATCCTCTTCGAGCATTCGCCGGTGTCTCTGTGGGTGCAGGACTTCAGTGCCGTCAAGCGACTGATCGACGAGGTGCGAGACCAAGGCATCGACGACTTCCGCGTCTTCACCGATGTGCACCCCGAGTTCGTCGACCGGTGCATTTCCGAGGTCAGAGTCGTCGATGTCAACAGCCAGACGCTGTCGATGTTCCGCGCGCCCGACAAGGCCACCCTGCTCAAGCGCCTGCCCGACATCTTCCGCGACGACATGCGGCGGCCTTTCACCGAGCAGTTGATCGATCTCTGGATTGGCAAGCTCCAGCAGCATCGTGAGACGGTGAACTACGCGCTGGATGGGGAGATGATCCACGTCCACCTGCAATTCGCGGTGCTGCCCGGCCATGAACACGATTGGTCGCTGGTGCAGGTGTCGTTGACCGACATCACGGCCCGCCGGCGCGCCGAGAGCTATCTGGAGTTCCTGGGCAAGCACGATGCGCTCACCAAGCTGCGCAACCGCTCGTTCTTCGATGACGAGCTGAACCGCCTGGAACGCAAGCAGACCCAGCCTGTGGCCATGGTCGTCATCGATCTGAATGGCCTCAAGCAGATCAACGACGAACGGGGCCACCGTGCGGGCGACATGCTGTTGCGCCGAGTCGGTGAGGTGTTGGCGAAGGCCACCCGACCACCTGCCACCGTGGCCCGCATCGGCGGCGACGAATTCGCGGTGCTCATCCCTGGTGGCGACGAGCGCGCCGCCGAAGACTTCGTCGCGACCTTGCACGAACTGGTCGACCTGAACAACCAGTTCCACAGCGGCGAGCCACTGCGGTTTTCGGTGGGCATCTCCGTGTCGCAGCCCGGTGAGCGGCTCGAATCGGCGTTGCACCGCGCAGACGGCCAGATGTACCGGCAGAAGAAGGCGTTCCATGCGAATGCCGAGAACGACCGACGAAAGGACCTTCCCGAATGACCTTGACCGTGCACCACCTGAACAACTCGCGCTCGCAGCGTGTGTTGTGGCTGCTCGAAGAGCTGGAGCTGCCCTATGAGATCAGGCACTACCAGCGCGACCCGAACACGATGCTGGCACCGCCCGAATTGAAGGCAGTGCACCCACTGGGCAAGTCACCGGTGCTGACCGATGGCGGCGTGACCGTGGCCGAATCCGGCGCGATCATCGAATACCTGCTCGACAGCTATGGGGAAGGGCTGTTGAGGCCCGCTGCCGGTACGAGCGAGCGACTGCGGTTCACCTACTGGTTGCACTTTGCCGAGGGCTCGGCGATGAACCCGCTGCTGATGAAGCTGGTGTTCAACCGCATCATGACGGCACCGATGCCCTTCTTTGCCAAGCCGATCGCCAAGGGCATCGCCAAGAAGGTGCTGTCGAGCTTTGTCGACCCGAACATCCAAAGCCAGCTGGACTACATGGAGGCAGAGCTCGGTCGCAGCGAGTGGTTTGCCGGCCGGCAGTTCACGGCGGCCGACATCCAGATGAGCTTCCCACTCGAAGCCGCCGCGCAGCGCGCCGGCCTGGGCGCCAACCGCCCCAAGCTGGCCGCGTTTCTCAAGCGCATCCATGCCAGGCCGGCGTACCAACGCGCGCTGCAGCGCGGCGGGCCGTACGACTTCGCCAAGGACTGAGAGCGTGCCTCGGCGTTTCCCCCGGGCCTGGGCCCGCCCACAAAAAAGGGCGGTGTGAACCGCCCTTGGAAATGCCCGGCGGCAAACCGGGCGAGGAGTGATGGTCCAGACGATCAGAGCTTCCAGCGCAGCGTCAGGTAGTACTGCCGGCCGTTCATGTAGATCGAGCGCGGCTGGTCCTGGTTCTCCGCGTAGTACTTCAGCTTCGGGTTGTTCAGGTTGCGCGCATCGAAGCTGAGCGAAATGTCTTCGCTGAACTTGTAGCCGAGCGATGCCGACAAGGACCCGAAGTCGGCCTGGTTGAACGCCGTCGCCCGATCCAGACCGCTGTAGAAGTGAGAGCGGTAGTTGTAGGCGAGACGGGCATTGAAGATGTCGTTCTCGAAATAGCCGGACAGGTTGTAGGTGTCGCGCGAGGCGCCAACGATCGGCTTGTCGTCCTTGTCCTTCGCGTCGGTGTAGGTGTAGTTCGCCGCGACGCCAAAGTTGCTGAAGAACGGCTGCTCGTAGGCCAGCTCGATGCCGCTGACCTTGCCGCTGCTGTTCACCGGCACCGTCAGCACATACGGTGCCATGTAGCCATCCGGATGGGCCTGGTCGAACGTCAGGTACTCGTGGGCGGATTGACCCAGGCCCACGTAGCTCTGCAGGTTCATGTAGAACACACCGGCCGACAGCAAGGAGCGCGGTGCGAAGTACCACTCCAGGCTGGCATCGACGTTGGTCGATCGGATCGGCTTCAGATCCGGGTTCGAGCCGCTGCCGCCACCGACGTCGCCCTGATTCGCCGGCGGCGACAGGCTGAGTGCGCCGGCCAGCGCCGAGTAGTCGGGCCGGGTCATGGTCTTGGACGCGGCGACGCGGCCGACCAGATCCTTGGCGATGTCGAAGCGCAGGTTCAGGCTCGGCAGGATGTCGTGGTACGTGTGGTCGGTGGTCGTCGGCACGTAGTTGCCGAAGGCCGAACCGGTGATCACGTTGTCAGGCAGCGGGGTGGTCGGGAAACCGATGTTCAGGAACTTCAGCACGTGCTCCTTGGTTTCCACAAAGCGCACACCCACGTCCCCGCGCCAGTGGTCGCCTTCCAGGTTGGCTTGCACGTAGGCCGAGTTGCTCTTCTCGTTCAGACCGAAATCCCACTCTTTGTAGGCGCGAACGATCGGGTCGCGGTTGGCCAGGCGGTCGTTCGCGTCAGCCAGTTGGGCCGGCGTCAGGTACCACACGTTGCGCGGGAAGTTGCCGCCCAGGCCCTTGCCGAAGTTGTCGGGGTAGTTCTTGTAGTCGTCCAGCGGCCAGTTGGCGAGGTTGAACGGGTCGGCGGCCCAGTTGGGGCCTTGCGCAATGACGCCGTCGGATTCGCGCTTGTGCTCGGCGGCGCGCAGGCCGAACTTGAGCGAGCGGAACACGCCGGCATCCATGAACCATTCGCCGTCGAACTGCGCCCAGGTGTCGGTGTCGGTGATGCGCACGTTCTGTGCGCCCCACAGCCAGTCGAGGACGGAGCCGGCCGGGCTGTTCGCCGGCGTGCCGATCGAGAAGCTGGGTGCGCTGTCGACACCGTTGAGGTGCCATGAGCCACCGCCGCCCACGTCCCAGGAGGCCTGGTTCTGCTCGGGTGTTTCGCCAATGCCGGTCGATTGGCCGAGCTTGGTGCTGAAGGTGAAGTCGTCCGAGACGCGGACCTTGTTGTCCCAGTTGATGAACGAGGTCTCGGCGCGCTCGTTCGGCCGAGACAACATGTCGTAAGTGCCGTAGGAGTAGGGCGTGACGCCATCGGGCTTCAGCGCCGGTGAGAACGTGGCCGACACCAGCGTGTTGTTGCGCACCACGTAGCCCGCGTCGGGGGACTGCCCCGCACCACCGTTCAGGAAGAACGGTGCGTGCAGCAGGTAGTTGCGGTTGTAGTTGGTGGCGTTCAGCTTGGAGAGGAAGCCGCTGAGGTCCGTGGTCCAGTTCTCCAGGGGCTTGAACTGCACGTCGACCATGCCGCCCTGGCGCTCGCGCACCTGCTCGAACAGCGCCACGCCCGTCGAACGGGGGTACCACACGCCGGCCAGATCGGGGTGGGCCTTGGCCACCTCACTGTCTGCGGCGATCTGGTTGTAGCCGAGGACTTCAACACCGTCGCGCCGCAGGTGGCGCTTCTCGGAGAACACCTGGGCCATCACGCCGAGGGTCGATCCATCGTTGCGCCAGTTCAACAGTGCGCTGAACTGGGGGTCGGTCTGCTCGGGCAGGTCCGCGTAGACCACGCCTGCGCTCATTTCGAGCGTGAAGGGCTTTTTGAACTCCAGCGGCTTGCGGGTGATGATGTTGACGTTACCGACGACACCGCCTTCGACGTCGCTGGCTTGCGACGACTTGTGCACCACCACGCTGCCCACGATCTCGGACGGCAGCATCGAGAAGCTGACGCTGCGGCCGGCGTTGTCGCTTTGGTTCAACACGAACCAATCGCCCGAGGCCACCGGGTGGCCGTTGATCAGGGTCTGGGTCAGGCTGGGGTTGGTGCCGCGCATGCTGACGCGGTCGTTCTCATCAAAGCCGCCCTCGTTCGCACCGGCCGAGCTGATCGTCACACCGGGCACGCGCTGCAGTGAGTCAGCCACGTTCTTGTCCGGCATCTTGCCGATGTCCTCGGCGGTGATGACGTCCACGTGCCCGTCGGCGTCACGCTTGGTCTGCAGAGATTTCTGCTGTGAGGCGCGGATGCCAATCACTTCGACGCGCTCGACTTTGTCGTCTGCGGCCGCTGTGGGCTGGGCCGCCGATTGCGCCACCGTGGCGGTGTGAAGCAGGAGCAGAGCCGCCGCGGCGGCAATTGGTGTCAGTTGAGCTTTCATAGACCCCTCCAGAGCTGTCAAGCGAACATCCGATACGTACCAATGTACTACCAATGAATGCCAGTTAGCTACCACTTTCTACTAGGGGAATGCCTGATTGGAGAGCGGCGGAGGAATGTGGACTGCGCCAGTGAAGCATCGCAATTGGGAGCGGTTTGCTCAAACCGGTGCATCTGGTATTCGGTTTGGTACGTGATTGGTATTCAATTTGGTGCTGTCGCGCACCTGAAGCAGTCAACCACCGGTTGGCGTGGGCCGGTCGCCCGGTGGTGTTCCGAAGATGTCACTGTCGCATCGCCGGCTTGAAGAGCGTCGGCGGGTTTGTAGCAAGTTGTTTGCCGGGCCCAGGGAGAGCCTGGATGGTGTGATGGACCCACTGGAGGTGTTTCATGCATTTGGCCCGTTAGGTCAAAGGCATGCGCTCGTTTCTACTAGGTGGTACCAAAGTGGCATCTATTGGTATCATAGTGGCATGCATCGCTGGTAGAGGGTTGTGAGTGCGCCGTCGCCGTCAACCCGCTCCAGTCAGGGTGCGAGGGGCGCCCTGGGGAGTCATATCGCCCGGTCGCGGTGCATGCAGAGGTCCAACCCGAAGGTGATAAGCATGAAAAGTAAACCCACCCCCATCGCTTCAGCCGTTGCGCTCGTGCTGATGGGTGCCACCCTGGCCGCTCAGGCGCAGCAGGCGGAAACGCCCGCGCCCGCCGCACCGGCCGCCGCTGAACCCGCCGATCAAGGCGCCACCAAGATCGTGGTGACGGGCATTCGCGCGTCGCTCGAAACAGCGGTCAACGTCAAGAAGAACGCCAATGCGGTGGTGGACGCCGTGTCCGCCGAAGACGTGGGCAAGCTGCCGGACTCGGACGTCGGCGAAAGCCTGGGTCGCATCCCTGGCGTGTCGGTGGGGCGCGACTTCGGCCAGGGCGCCTCGGTGTCGATCCGCGGCACCGACCCGCAGATGACCTACACCACGCTGAACGGCCAGACCGTGGCCTCCACCGGCTGGTATGACCAGAAGGCCATCGACCGTTCGTTCAACTACTCCTTGCTGCCCGCGGAACTGATCGGCGGCATGGAGGTGTACAAGTCCTCCCAGGCCGACCTGACCGAAGGCGGCATCGGCGGCACGGTGATCGTCAAGACCCGCAAGCCGCTGGACATGGAGGCGAACGCCGTCTTCGGCAGCATCCACTACGGCGATGGCTCGATCAGCGAGCCGTCGCTCGATGTCTCGGGCCTGTACAGCTGGAAGAACGAGGCGCGCACCTTCGGCGTGCTGATCGCCGGCGCCTGGGAAAAGGGCGACTACATCCGCCGCGGCGTGGAAGCCGACATGCGCTGGTCGGGCGATGTCGCGCCCACCACCTTCGTGCAAGAGCGTGAGCGCCAGGCGCTGAACGTGACGCTGCAGGCGCGGCCCGCGCAAGGCTTCGATGTGGGCCTGAACTACCTGCACCTGAACCTCGACGCGAACAACTCGAACACGAGCCACTACATCTTCACCGGCAACTCCGGCACCTGCCAGCAGACCAACGAATCGGGCCTGTGTGTGCTGCACAGCCGTGACGTGGCCACGCCCGCCACCGACAACGTCTTCCTGCAGAACTGGGTGCGCTCGGCGTCAATGTCGTCTGACAGCGTGGTGCTGGATGGCTCGTACCGCGGCGATGGCTTCCGGGTGTCCGCCGTGGGCGGCTCGACCAAGGCGGAAGGCGGCACCGATCAGACCGCCAACTTTGCCTACGGCAGCTGGACGGCGGGCGCCTCGCTGCCGTACTGGACAGGCACCATCGATGCGCGCGGCCACCAGATCAAGGTGAATCCGTCGTCCGACCAGACCATCGGCGTGGGCGATCTGCCCGCCACCTCGTCGCCCGAAACCTGGGCTTCGGGCCGCGGCCCCAACTCGGACAAGGAAGACTTCTTCCAGGCCGACGGCGAGTTCGACGTGAATTGGGGCCCGTTGACCTCGTTCAAGACCGGCGCACGGGCGACCAAGCACACCTTCACCCGCACCGGCGAGCGTGGCGTGCACGCCGCCACCGCCATCCCGGGTGACACCCCCGACCTGTACAGCGGTTCGCTGGACGTGGTGGGCGGCTGGAGCGTGCCGCGCCCCAACATCGACGCGATGCTGTCGCTGGCCTCGGCCAACATCACCGACTGGGTGGAAGACCGTTCCGCCTACGCGCAGCTGCAAGAGAAGAACAGCGCCATCTACGGCATGTTCGATTTCGAGAAGGATGCGCTGCACGGCAACTTCGGCCTGCGTTATGTGCGCACCAAGGTGTCGGCCACGGGCTATGTGTTCGATGGCACGCCCACGACCGACATCGGCCAGAACAACGGCTGGAGCACCGACAAGACGACGCAGAGCGCGACCTACAGCGAGTTGCTGCCCAGCCTGAACGCCGTCTATGACTTGAGCCGCAGCACCAAGCTGCGCTTCGCCGCGGCGCAGGCCATCACCCGGCCGAACTTCAACGACATGTTCCTCACGTCGGTGGTCGGCTTCGACGACACCAACGCGAGCAACGACGCGTTCAACTACGGCACGCCGGGCCTCAAGCCGCAGAAGTCGACCCAGTTTGACCTGGGCGTCGAGTACTACTACGGGCGTGGCAACCTGCTGGCGGCGTCGATCTTCCACAAGCGGATCGACAACTTCGTGACGACCCAGACCTCGTTGAACCAGAAGGTCGGCGTCATCAGCCCGGATACCGGGGTCGACAGCTGGACGATCAACCGCTACATCAATGCCGGCGGCGGCCGCATCACCGGCCTCGAGCTGCAGGGCAACCATGCCTTCGGCAACGGGTTTGGCATGGCGTTGAACTACACCTACGCCGATGCGAAGGCACCGTCCAGCAGCTACCAGGACGAGCTGAACCTGTTCACGCTGTCGTCGCGCCACACCGCCAACCTGGTCGGCTACTTCGAGAACGAGAGCTACTCGGCCCGTCTGGCCTACAGCTGGCGTTCGAAGTACATGGTCCGCGAGACGGGCTGGTATGGCAATCGCATGCACGATGCCATCGGCAGCCTGGATCTGAGCTTGGGCTGGAACATCAACCAGAACCTGCGCCTGTCGCTGGAGGCGATCAACCTGACCGCCGAAGACGACGTGCAGTACGGGGCGGGCAACGCAGCGGCGCAGCGCGCTTCGCTGAAGAACGGCTTCCCGGCCTGGTCGTTTGAGGGCGAAACCACCTACCGCGTGGGCCTCAGCGTCAAGTTCTGACAACGGGCTGGATCTCCAGCCACCGACACAGCCCGGCCTCGGCCGGGCTTTTTTTTCGTGATACTCGGGCCAGCGCCGAGCCACCATGATTCCTGCCTTCTCTGTCCGAATGCCTTGCGATGTCCAGTCGGTGAACATCGGCGGGCACACCGTGGTCTTCATCGACGACTTCCTGCAGCAGCCACATGCCCTGGTCGAAGCCGCATGCGCCAGTGCGTTCGAGGCGGCCGGCTCGGTCACTGAGAAAAAGGGGTACCCCGGCGTACGGGCGCCGGCGCCGCTGGCTTACACCCAGGCGCTCACCGCGCTGGCCGATCCGCTGATCAAGGCCAACTTCCCGATCCCGGCGGACTTGCCCGTCAAGGTGGGGTTGAGCGCCTTTTCGCTGACCACCACCGCGCCGGAAGCACTCGGCCCCCTGCAGTGCACGCCCCATTTCGATGCCAGCAGCCCCCACTACATGGCGGTGCTGTTGTACCTGTGCGACTCCCAGCACGGCGGAACGGGCTTCTACCGTCACAACGCCACCGGGTTGCAGCGCATCACCGCGGCCGACCGTGAGCGCTACCTCGACGTCTATCATCAGGAGGTCAACCTCCGCCGCCCGGCCGCCCGGTATTTCGACCGATCGGACGAGCGGTTCACCTTCCTCGGCATGATGCCTGCGCGCTTCAACCGGCTGGTGGTCTATCCCGGGAGTCTGCTGCACAGCGCCTGCATCAATCCGGCCTGCAGCTTGAGCAGCGATCCCCGCCGAGGACGGCTGACGGTGAATACCTTCTATGACTTCTGAGGCCGGCCGGCGACAATCCCGCTCAATGAACCGTCCCCACCCCTCCTTGATCGAGCGCCTGCTGTCCGCCCTGGACACGTCGGCCAGCCAGCCGCTGTACCAGCAACTGCAGCGGGCGCTGCGCGATGCGATCGAAAGCCAGTTCCTGGCGGCGGACGATGCGCTGCCGTCGGAGCGTCAGCTGGCGGCGGACCTGGGGGTGTCGCGCATCACGGTGCGCAAGGCCATCGATGGCCTGGCCGAAGAGGGGCTGCTGGTCAGCCGCCAGGGCTCGGGCAACTTCGTCAGTGCCCGCATCGACAAGAATTTCGCCAAGCTCACCTCGTTCTCCGAGGACATGCGCTCACGGGGCCGCACGCCGCGCAGCGAGTGGCTCAAGCGCACCACCGGCACCGTGTCGCCTGAAGAGGCGCTGAAGCTCGCCTTGAGCCCGGGTTCGACCGTCTATCGCTTCCATCGCCTGCGCTTCGCCGACAACGCGCCGATGGCGTTGGAGTACGCGACCGTGATCGCGTCGGCCCTGCCGGCGGTCGAGGCGGTGAAAGAGTCGCTCTACGATGCGCTCGAAGCCAATGGTCACCGCCCGGTGCGGGCGCTGCAACGCCTGCGCGCGTTGCTGCTGAACGACGAGCAGGCGGCGCTGCTGCAGGCTCAGCCGGGCGATGCCGGCCTCTTGGTCGAGCGCCTGGGCTATCTGCGCGATGGCCGAGCGGTGGAGCTCTCGCAGTCGTTCTACCGCGGCGACACCTACGACTTCATCGCCGAGCTGAGCGCGATCGGCTGATCGCGCTCCGAGGCCGTTCGCGCCGCCCCGCTGGGGGCGGCACGCTGGCTCTCATGGCCGCCACCAGTTGCCGGACACGGTGAGCATCACCTGCAGGCGGATGGCGTCGCCGTAGTAACCAGTGGTGGTGCCGTAGTCACCGCCATTGATCGACGTCCACAGGCTGTTGAGCCAGGTCTGCGCCGCGGCACCGCCCAGCATGGCGTTGACGGCCATCGGCGCGGTGAAGGGCAGATCGTCGTAGCTGCGAAACGATTCGCCATTGGTGCCGTTGAGCACGTAGTAGCCCGCGTCCACATTCGTGGCCACACCGTTGGTCTTGGTGCGGATCCAGCTGGCAGTCTTCTGCTGCGAGGCCAGCAGGCCGGTGTGGCCATCGACGATGTACGACATGGCCAGCCGCCACGGCGTGCGGCAGGCGTTGTAGCTGTAGTCGCCGTCGTGCTGCGTCTCCAGCCACTTGCCGGGCACGGGCTTCCACAGGCCGTTCTTGAGCACCATGAAGTCGGGGACGATGCCGGTGTCCTGGCTGCCGTGGGTGAACTGGTCGTTCACCGCCTTGATGATCGACTGGTGCACCGCGTCCCAACGAGCGCTGTTGGCGCTGTCCCAGCGGGCGAACGCGAGGATGTGGCTGGCCATGAAATCGGACGGCCGCGTGTATTTGCGGTCGGTGCCGCTGACCCAGCTGCCCACGGTCAGGTTGTTCTTCTTCGGGTTGACGTCGAACTTCAGGATGGCCGACATCACCTTGCGAGCCTCCGCGAGGTAGTCGTGGCTGCCGCCCGAGCCCCACTGCACATGGGCCAACAGCAGCGAGTAGGCGACGTCCAGGTCACCGTCGGTGGCCGAGTCGCGGCCCTCCACATCCACCATCTTGCCGCCCTGCAGCGTCTGCTTCCAGGCCATCAGGTCGGCCGATTGATCGGTGGGGTGGTTGCGGAAGTAGCGCAGCATCTCGTCGAACACGGCCTGGTCGTCCATGTAGGCGGCCAGTACCATGCCATAGCCGTGTGCCTCGGAGACGGTCGAGTTCGTGTTGTCGTACTTGATCCAGCTGCCATCGCCGCCGTCGCTGCGCAGATAGCTCGACTTCCACGCCGTGTAGAGGTTGCGCACCGATTGGTCCATCTGCGCCTGCGTCACATGCGTGGGCTTGATCACGCCCGCGGTGTAGCTCACGTGCTGCGGGAACGGGCGGTTGCCGGCGACAGCGGCCGCGCTGGCACAGGCCAGTGCACAGGCCCAGGCCAGGCGGGCCAGGATGGGGGAGGTGGGGCGGAACATGCTCATGGGTCTCCTCATTGTGATGTGGGTGGTGTCACGCGCGGGGCGTCTTCACGTCAGCCAGGTGTGCGGCGGCTGGTGGGCGGGGCTGGCGTGCAGGGGCAGGGCGTGCAGGGGCAGGGCGTGCAGGGGCAGGGCGGTCGCGCAGTCGAAGCGAGCAGCTCGAATCATCGTGGGCTTTCGTTCAGAGTCTCAGTTTCACGTTCCAGCGCGTCAGCCGGGCCACGAGCCATAGCACCAGGGCGGCATACAGCGCACAGAAGAGGATGCCGGCGGCGCCTTGTCGCAGCGCCGACGGCCACGACCACCCGGCCCAACCCATGACGGCGGCGACGACGAAGGGCAGGAGGTAGGTCACCAACGGGTTGTTCGCGGCGGGCTCCACCCAGGCGACCCACCCGCTGAAACCGGCCTGGGTGATGCACCACTGCAGCAGCGCATAGATGCCGATGCAGGCCGAGGCGCTCAGCAGGCACCAACTGGGCGTGGCGTAGATCTTCGAGATCGGGAACCACTGCCGGAGCCACAGCCCGGCGATCAGCATGGCCAGGGCGGCGGCGATGGCGCGCAGGTGGCGCTGCGGCAGCGACAGCAGCAGGTCCTGCTCGTGGTAGATCAGTGCGCAGATCACGCCGGCGAGCACGATGCTGGTGTGGGCGGCATGGGCATCCTGGCTCAGCAGCACCGCCCCGATGCCATGGGCGTCGGCCCCGAGGCTCGCGTGGCCGGCATAGTAGGCCGTGCAAGCGGCCAGCATCAACCACAGGGCCCACACGCGCCCGCGTGCGAGCTGGTACATCATGCAGCCGATCAGGTAAGCCCAACCGATCAGGCCGAGGATGCCCCACCACTGTGGCGTCAGCCCCTGCGTGCCGTCCGGCCCGCCGCGGTACAGGCCGGCCAGCAGCAGCATCAGGCCGACACCGACGCCGCGCAGCGCCCGGTCGGCGGCGGGGCTGGGGGCCCGGTACACCCCCCAGACGAGGCCGACTGACGCGTAGAACAGCAGCGACCAGGCTTCCACCGGCCAGGGCATGGCGGCAGGGTTCACCACACCCTCTTCCGCGTTCACCATGAACACCCCCATGACCACCAGGGCCAGGGCCCGCCAGGCGATGTGGCCCTGCAGGGTCCACCAGCCGTCGCCCTTGGCGATGCGCGCATGGATGGCGAACGGGATCGACATGCCGACGATGAACAGGAAGGCCGGGAACACCGCATCCACGAAGCTCATCGCGTCGGCGTCGGCCGGCATGTGCTTCCACCAAGGCGAGATGCCGCTCACGCCATGCATCTCATTGACCCAGACCATCACCAGGAAGGTGAGGCCTCGAAAGGCATCGATGGGCAGCACGCGCCCGGTCGGCAAGGTGTTCAGCTTGGGCAGCACGGCAGGGCGCGGCAGCGCGGCGGTGGTGGCGATCACAGATGGGCCCTCACAGCGAGACCCGCAGGCCGAGGTAGAACTGCCTGCCGTTCGTGTAGAACGCGCGCGGCTGATCCTTGTTGTCGGCGTAGTACTTCAGCACCGGGTTGTTCAGGTTCAGTGCGTCGAAGGTGAGGGTGAAGCGGTCGTTCAGCTTGTAGTTCAGGCTGGCCGCCAGGTTGGCCTCGGCGTCCATGTACTCATTGGTCGAACGATCGAGGCCGACCAGGAAGCTGGAACGCCAGGTGTAGGCCACGCGGGCGCTGAAGCTGTCGTTCTCGTAGTAGGCCTCGGCGTTGTAGGTGTCGCGCGACGAGCCCATCAGCTTCGCGCCATTGCCCTCTTTGCCGTCGGCGTAGGTGTAGTTGGCCAGCATGCCGAAGCCACCCCACAGGGGCTGCTGCCAGCTCAGCTCGAAGCCTTGGTTGCGGGCGCTCACGTTCACCGGCGACGTGATGTCGTACCACTCCAGCTGCTTGGTGGTCTTGTTCAGCAGCAGGTGGCGCGAGGTGCCGAAGCTCACATAGCTGGGCATGTCCATGTAGAACACGCCGACCGACAGCAACGACTTCGGCGCGTAGTACCACTCCAGCGTCGCGTCGTAGTTGTTCGAGCGGACGGGCTTCAGCTTCGAGTTGCCGCCGGTGCCCGAATGGGTGAGATCGTCCTGACTCGTGATGGCGCCTGCCAACGCGCTGTAGTCGGCGCGGGCCATCGTGCGCGAGGCGGCCGCACGAAGCACCAGATCCTTGCTGAGGTTGAACCGCACGTTCGCGCTGGGCAGGGCATCGACATAGCGGCGGGTCTCCACCACATGGGTGAATGGGCCGAATTCCGAGTCCACAGGTGCCGGGCCGTCGGGTTCGTTGAAGTCCACGGTCTGCCGGGTACCCACCAGACGCAGGCCCACATTGGCTCGCCACTGCTCGCCTTCGAAGTTGGCCATGCCGTAGCCGGCGGTCACCGCTTCATCCACCGCGAGTTCACCGGGCCAGTAAGGCGTGGTCTTGGCTGCGTAGGTCAGCACGAAGTCTTCCACCGCCGGGCCGCGCAGGTGCCACACCCGCGACAGGAAGCCCGGTCCGCCTCCCAGGCCCTTGCCGAAATCGCCAGGGTACTGTTCCCCGTTCCACACGGGCACGGCGCCGCAGCCACCATCGGCCCAGCCGCAGCCGCCGTTGTTGGGGAAGTTCAGCGTCCGCTGGTGCTGGTTCCAGCGCAGGCCGAACTTCAGCGACTCGAACGCGCCCATGTCCATCGCCCACTCGGCGTCGGCCTGGGCGTAGCGCTCCTCGTCGATCACCTTCACGGTGGAGTACCAGGCGCCCAGCGGATAGGCCTGGGTGAAGTCGGTCGGGTCTCCGCCGGGAAACGCCACATCGGCCGGCTTCGACAAGCCATGGGTCTGGTAGGCCATGCCATGCCCCGCCAGTGCCGATTCATAACCCAGGTCGCCAGGCGTTTCGCCGATGCCGTGGGTGTAGCCGGCCTTGCCTGAGAGCTTGAGGTCGTCACTCAGACGCCAGCGGGCGTTCGCATCGACATAGTAGGTCTGCGCCGCCGCACCGGGGCGGTAGATGCGGTCGACGATGCCTGGCGTGGTGAACGGGTCCGCCGGGTTGTAGGCCACCGTCGGGAAGGTCGCCTGCACCAAGGTGCCGTTCTTGACCTGGTAGTGGGTCGGGGCGATGCCGCCATCGATCAAGGCCTGCGGGGCGGCCATGAAGTTGTTGTCGTAGTTGTCGGCTGCCATGTGGGAATAGAAGCCGTTCAGGTCCAGCGTCAGGTTGTCGGCCGGCTTGAACTCCACATCGAACAGCCCCCCCTGGCGCACCCGCTTCTGCTCGAAGTAGGCCGAGCCGATCAGCGAGGGGTAGATCACGCCTGCCAGATCGGGGTGGGCTTGGGCCACGGCACTGTCGGCCTCGATGACGCTGTAGCCCAGGAACTCCTGCCCATCGCGACGTTCGTGGCGCGTTTCGGAGAACACCTGCAGCAGCACGCCTGCATTGCCGGCCTCGTTCTGCCAGTTCAGCAGCGCATTGAACTGCGGGTCGGTCTTCTTCGACAGATCGGCGTAGACGGCCTGCGCCGACAGTTCGACGGTCCATGGCTCCTTGAAGCTCAGCGGATTGCGCGTCTGGATGTCCACCGCGCCCGAGACGCCGCCCTCGGGCAGATCGGCCGTCATGCTCTTGTTGATGACGATGCGGCTGACGATCTCGGACGGCAGCAGCGAGTAGCTGACGCTGCGCCCCACCGCTTCCGTCTGGGCGAGCACGAACCAGTCGCCACTGCCCACCGCGTGGCCGTTGATCAGTGTCTGGGTGAGGCTGGGCGACAGGCCTCGGATGCTGACGCGGTCGTTCTCGGCGAAGCCGCCTTCACCCCCGGACGACGAGCTGATGTTCACCCCGGGCACCCGCTGGATCGCGTCGGCCACGTTCTTGTCGGGCAGCTTGCCGATGTCTTCGGCGGAAATCACCTCGACCACCGAATCGGCCTGCCGCTTGACATTCAAGGATTGCTGGCGCGAGGCGCGGATGCCCGTCACCTCCACCCGCTGCGCGGCTTCTTCCGCCTTGGGCGCATCCTTGGGTGGTTCGGCCGGGGCGGGCGGCGCGGAACCGTCCTGCTGCGCCCAGGCGGCCGGGCCGGCCAGAGCGATCAGCACGGCGGCAGCCATTGGGGTGAGCGGACTGCGGACCAACTTCATGCGAACTCCTTCGATGCCCTCATCGACGACGGTTGCCATTGGAGCCTTGCACCTGCGCCGAGGCCATTCTGAGATGTACTTCGCCGCCCCGGTAGTTCTACCAACGGTCGGCGGTACATCTCTGTCTTGTGCGCCGGCGCGCCATGGCCTGAAATGGGGCCTGTGAAATCGAGGATGTCGATGCTGTCTTTCCTGACCCGCGGCGTGGCCGCGGCCGCCGTGGCGCTGGCCTGCCTACCCGCCCGCGCCCAGGTCACCGAACTGAATTTGTGGGTCATGGCCACCACCGAGCAGCAGCAGCAGGACATGCGCGAGCTGCTCAAACCCCATCTGGCCAAACAGCCGCAGCTGCGCGTCAACGTCACCGTGCTGAACTGGGAATCGGCCTGGGCCAAGATCACGGCCGCCGCCGCCTCCGGGCAGGGGCCCGATGTGCTGGAGCTCGGCAGCACGTGGGTGGCCGCCATCTCGTCGATGGGGGCGCTCGAGCCGCTCAGCGAGGCGCAGCAGCAAGAGGTGGGTGGCGCTTCGGCCTTCTTCCCGGTGATGTGGGGCACGACCCATCGCCACGACGACGCCAAGGTGTATGCCGTGCCTTGGTATGCCGATGCGCGTGCCGCCTTCTACCGCACCGATGTGTTCAAGAAGGCCGGTATCGAGCCGCGTGACGCGTTTGCCAACTGGGGCAGCTTCAAGCAGGCGATGCAGAAACTCAACGGCACCGAGGTGAACGGCAAGAAGATCGCTGCGCTGGGCTACCCTGGCAAGAACGATTGGAACGTGGTGCACAACATGGCACCGTGGATCTGGAACGCTGGCGGCGACTTCCTCTCGGGTGACCGCAAGCGCTCGGCGGTGAACTCGACCGAGGCGGTTCAGGCGGCGCTGTACTACACCGGCCTGGCCGCTGAAGGGCTGGTGCCCGCCAGTGCGCTGGAGAAGGATTCGACCCAGATCGAGAACGGCTTTTTCAATGGCCAGTTCGCGGTGATCTTCTCGGGGCCGTGGATCCTCAAGCAGATGAAGACGCCCAAGGCCAAAGGCGGTCAGTTGGAGAGCCTGGCGGCGCGCAACTTCGGCATCGCGCCGTACCCGGCGGGCCTGAAGGGCAGCCAAACCTTCTTCTCCGGCTCGAACCTGGCGGTGATGAAGTCGTCGAAGCACAAGGCCGAGGCCTGGAAGCTGGCCGCCTTCCTGGCCGGCCGTGATGCGCAGGTGAAGTACAGCCAGATGTCCGGCATGCTGCCGGCTCGGCTCGACGCCGCCAATGACCCGGTGCTCACCGCCGATCCGCACTACGCCGAGTTTCTGGCCCAGGTGCGCAACGGCCGGCACTACCCCTCGGTGGCCGGTTGGGGCCCGCTGGAATCGGTGTACCTGAAGAACCTGGGCAGCATGTTCGACATGGTGGCCGGCGTTCGCGGCAAGTACTCGCCGCTGGCGGTCAAACAGGCACTGGACGCGACCGCGGTCGAGGCGAACCAGGTCCTCTCAGAGTCGAACTGATGGTGCCCCCACGGGCCCCCAGGCCCTGCCCCCCGAGGGGGCTCGCGCAGCGGACCGGCGAAGCCGGATCCGTGCACGCCACAGGATGGTCGGCGGTGCGGCGCACGCCTTGACATGATGCAGACACGGTTTCGCGACACGTTCCCGTGGTTGATGCTGTTGCCGGCGATCGGCCTGATGGCGGCTGTCAACCTGTTGCCGATCGTGCAGGGCTTCTACATGTCGCTGTTGAAGCTCAATCAGTACACCTTGGGCCAGTACCTGGATGCGCCGTTCATCGGGCTCGACAACTACCGCCGTGTCCTGATGGACCCGTCCAGCCCCTTGCGCCACGGCCTGGGGCTGGCGCTGCGCAACACGGTGCTGTTCACGTTGGTGGTGTCCAGCCTGTCGATCGGCCTGGGCCTCGGCCTGGCGCTGCTGATGAACCGCCGCTTTGCGGGCCAGTCGGTCGCCCGCACCCTGCTGCTGCTGCCGTGGGTGGTGCCCAGCTACGTGGTGGGCTGCCTGTGGGGCCAACTGTTCCAGCGCGACACGGGGCTGGTCAATCGCGTGCTGGTGGATGGCCTGCATCTGCTGGACGAGCGCCCCTTCTGGTTGCTGGGATCGAACAGCTTCTGGGCCATCGTCATCCCCACGGTGTGGCGCAATGCGCCGTTGTTGATGCTGATCTTCCTGGCGGCGCTGCAGGCCCTGCCGCGTGAGCCCTACGAGGCGGCCGAGATCGACGGCGCGGGGCGGTGGCAACGCTTCGTGCACCTGACGCTGCCGATGCTCAAACCGGTGATCGCGATCCAGGCGCTGTTCCAAGTGATCGACAACGTCTACTCGTACAACATCGTCTCGATGATGTTCGGCCAGGGGGCCGGCCATCCGGGTGATTGGGCCGACCTGCTGATGCCGCTGCTCACCCGCCAATCGTTCAGCTACTGGTTGTTCGGCCAGGGCGCCGCGGTGTCGTTCGTGCTGATGGCGGTGATGTTGGGCGTCGTGGCGTTGTGGATGCGGGCGTTCCGTCGCAGCCTGGGGCCGGTGGAATCATGAGGGGCGCGCCGCGATGAGGGCCCGCTCTGCCGGCGCGTGGCTGATGGACGCGGCGACGTGGTGCATCGTCGGCCTGATGCTGGCGCCGATCGGCTGGTTGCTGTGGGCGTCGTTGCACTTGCCGGGCGAGCAGGCGTCGGCGGGCGAGGCGGACGGCTCCGCCGGCGAATGGCGATGGCGCAACTATGTGGACCTGTGGCACCAGGTCGACTTCTTCAACTACTTTGCCAACAGCCTCATCGTCTGTGGCGCGGCCACTTTGATCTCGACCGCCTTCGCTGCCTGCGCCGCCTACGCTCTGGCCCGCTTCCAGTTCCGCGGGGCCAAGGCGGTGTCAATGTCCATCACCACCACGCAGGTGGTGCCGGGGATGCTCTTCTTTTTGCCGCTGTACATGCTGTACCGTCACATCGGCGACGAGTGGGGCGTGGCGATGCTGGACACGCGGCATGGCCTGGTGTTTCTGTACGTGGCGCTGTTCACGCCAGCCAGCATCTGGATCATGCGGGGCTTTTTCGTGTCGGTGCCCCGCGAGCTGGAAGAGGCGGCCATCCTGGATGGGTGTTCCCGGCTCGGTGCGTTCGTGCGGGTGGTGTTGCCGCTGTGTGCGCCCGGTCTCATCGCCACCGCCACCTTTGTCTTCTTGCTCGCCTGGGACGAGCTGTTCTTCGCCTGGGTGCTGACGAGCTCGGCCGAGGTGCAGACGATTCCCGTGGGCATCCGCCTGTTCATCAACCAGTTCCAGAACCGGGTCGATCTGATGATGGCGGCCGGCGCGGTGGCGACGCTGCCGGTGATGCTGGTGTTTTTCGCCGGGCAGCGCTACTTTGTGCAGGGCCTCGCGGCTGGTGCGGTGAAGGGGTAGAGCGGCGGCATGAAGGCCGCGGGTGATTCGGTGGGTGGTGTGGCGAATGGTGTGGCGGGTGGTGCTTCGGCTGTCGAAGGGGATCACCGGTTGTTGCACATCGTTGCTGGCGGTGGCGGGCGCTGGGTGACGAAGCGGCCGGAAAATCCATGGGTTGCCCGCTTGCAGCCGGGTGAGGCTGCGTCTACCGGTGAGCCCGGCACGGCCGCCTCACGCCAGCGGCCCCGTGTGGCCGCGCGAGGGCAATGAAGTTTGACCATGAAGATCCTGCACAACCACCTCGGCTACCGCGCGGCGGCGCCGAGCAAGCGTGTGCTGTTGCAAGCCAGCAGTGCGCTCCCCGGCGACCGGTTCGTCGTCTACCACGCCGAAGAGCGCCGTGTCGTGTTCGAGGGCGCCTGGCAGGCCCTGGGCCCCGTCCAGCGCTGGCGCGATTGGCAATACTGGGCCGCTGAGTTCGGCGAACTGCGCGTGCCCGGCCGCTACGTGGTGGCCGTTCCCGGCACCGATCTGCCCTTGCAATCGCAACCGTTTGCAATCGCGCAACGGCTTTACGACCCCCAGCACGTGTCCGACCTGCTGCACTACATCAAGTCGCAGCGCTGCGGGGGCATGTTCGATGCGGCGGACCGGGCCTGCCCCATCCACCGAGACGATGCCGCAGCGCCCGAGCGGCTGGACGTGCACGGCGGTTGGTACGACGCTTCCGGTGATGCGAGCAAGTACCTGACCCACCTCTCTTACGCCAACCACCTGAACCCGCAGCAGACCCCCCAGGTGGTGTGGAACCTGCTCGAAACGCGGTCTCGCCTGGCAGACCCCGGTGTGTGGATGGCCGATCGTTTGGTCGATGAAGCCTTGCACGGCGCCGACTTCCTCTGCCGCATGCTGCACCCCGATGGCTACTTCTGCCAGACGGTGTTCGACCAATGGAGCAAGGACGCCGCGCAGCGCCGCTTGTGCGCCTACGCCACCCAGAAGGGCCACCTGCTGGCCACCGTGCAGGCCGGTTTCCGCCAGGGAGCCGGCAGCGCCATCGCCGCGTTGGCCCGCGCGAGCGATCTGCCGCGCTCGGGGGCCTTCCATCGCAGTGCCTACCTGGCGGCCGCAGAACGTGCGTTCGCGCATCTGGTGAAGCACAACGTGCGCTATTTGCCCGATGGGCGCGAGAACATCATCGACGACTATTGCGCGCTGCTGGCCGCTGCCGAGTTGTGCGCCGCCACCGGGGGGCGTGCCATCTACAGCGCGGCAGTGCGCCACCGCAGCGAGCGTCTGCTGGCTCGCCAGCACGCCGATGGCTGGTTCTGGGCCGACGATGCGAAGACCCGCAGCTTCACCCACGCGGTGGAGGCTGGGCTGCCGTATGTGGCGCTGCTGCGCACGCTGGAAGCCTGCCCGGGTGTGGCCGACGACGATGCCCTTCGCACCGCGCTCGACCGTGGCCTGAAGTGGGAGATGGCGATCACCGCTGAAGGCGAGAACAACCCCTTTCACGTGCCTCGCCAGTTCGTGCAGCGGCCGGGCCAGCCCGGGCGGGTGCAGTTCTTCATGCCGCACGACAACGAAACCGGCTATTGGTGGCAGGGCGAAAACGCCCGCCTGGCCTCGCTGGCAGCGGCGGCACTGTGGAGCCGCCGGGCGCTTCGCCAGCGCCCCGAGGGCCCCCTGCAGGCCTACGCCGATGCCACGCTCGACTGGATCTTCGGCCGCAACCCGTTCGATATCTGCATGATGCAAGGCGCCGGCAACGGCCCCGCGCCCCGCTACGAACCGCGCTACTGGAACGCGCCGGGCGGCGTGTGCAATGGCATCACCGCCGGTCTCGACGATGAGGAAGACATCGACTTCCGCCGGCCCTCGCAAACCGACCCGATGCATTCCTGGCGCTGGACGGAGCAGTGGTTGCCGCACGGCGCGTGGCTGATGCTCGCGCTCGCGTTCGCACAGGCCTGAACGCCACCAACGGGCGGCGCGCGTCGCGGGCCTGGGGACCGACACCCATCATGCCTTCCCGCCCGCCATTCCTGGCTTGCCTGGTGGCAACGCTTGTCGCGCTGTGCACCCTGTCCGCCTCGGCATGGAGTCAGCCGACCGGCCGACAAGGTGGCGCCGACGAGGTGGCTAGTTGTGAGGCGTCAAGACGTTGTGACCTGAAGAGCTGAGTCTGGAGATAGGCGGCAAGCCGCCGATTCCGCTGTGAGGGCGATGGCAGTTGTAGTGGTGCTGCCACTGCGCGAGCGCCTCGGTGCGCTGGGCGGAGTTCTGATAGATCCATCCATAGGCCCACTCGCGCAGGGCTGATTGGATGAATCGCACGGCCTTGCCGTTGGTCTGCGGTCGGTAGGCGCGCGTGAAGCGGTGTTTCACGCCCAATTCTTCGCAAGCGGCCCGGAACAGCTTCGAGCGGAACGGCGATCCGTTGTCGGTCAAGAGCCTTTTCACGCTCACGCCCAACTTGGCGTAGTACGCCACCGCGTTTCTGAGGAACGCGACGGCCTGCTCCTTCGTCTCGTCGGGATGCATGGCCGTGAAGGCCACACGTGCGTGATCGTCCACGGCGACGAACAGCATCTCCCAGCCGGCGCCATCGACGCTGTCGCTGCGGTTGCCGGTCACCCGATGGCTTGGGCGGACGATACGTCCGAGCTTCTTCGTGTCGATGTGCAGCAAGTCGCCCGGCGCTTCATGCTCGTAACGCACCACCGGTTCTGCGGGCTCAAGGTCACTGAGCTTGGACAGTCCGGCTCGCGCCAACACTCGACTGACCGTGGATTCAGACACTCCAACGCTGCGAGCAATGCGGGCCTGGGTCATGCGGCGCTTGCGCAGTTCCACGATGAGCATGGCCTTGGCCGAGGCGATGGTTCGCGGCGAACGCGCAGGCCTCGAAGAGGCGTCGGCCAGGCCCTCTTCGCCCTGACAAAGATAGCGAGTAAACCACTTCCTGGCCGTCGCGGCGGTCACGCCATGCGCCGCCCCAAGCCTGGCTCGCGCTGGCTCCGGCAAGCATCTGGTGGACCTTCTCGAATCGGCGCGCGTACGTCAATCGGGCATGCTTATGGGTGTTCATCTGGTGCGGCGTCTTGGGTTGATCGCGTGGTTTGGCGACTCCAGTCTCTCAAACCCAACCCGGATGAACACCGGATACAACCCATTGAAGCTTCACAACTAGTGGCCGATCATCACCGCTCACCGCCCTCCAGGAGAACCCGTGAAGACTTATGACATTGAAGTGCAGCGGCTGAAGTCGGCCCGCCATGACAAGGGCGTGATCGAGCTGGGCGTCGACGCGCTCGTGCTGCCGCGCCAGGCCCGCGACGAAGGCCAGCCCACCAGCTCGGTGCGCCTGCCCGTGGAACACGCGCGCACCCTGCTGATCCTGCTGAAGCAGCAGATCGCCGAACTCGACAAGCTTCAGCCACGCAGTCGGCGCTCAGGCCGCGCCTGACACGTCCCGCTCGCGGCGTTCATCCCAACTCACCCGGCTTGCCCGGGCCACCGATGCCGAGCAACGCCGCCGCCACAATGTCAGGATGAGCAGCACGACGACACCCGATTGGTCCACCCCGTTCGAGCAGGGCAACCGCAACCAGACCACCACCTGGCAGGCCTGCATCGAGTTTCACCAGCGCCTGGCCGCGGCGTTCCCGCAGTGGTTGAAGCTGGAAGAGGTGGGCCGCTCGGACGGTGGCCTTCCGATCCATCTGGGCGTTTTTTCCCCAGAAGGGCTCTTCGACCCCGAGCGCGCCCGGGCTGAAGGTCGCCCCGTCTTTTTCAACAACAACGGCATCCACCCTGGAGAGCCTGAGGGCATCGACGCCTGCATGGCGATGGTGCGCGATCTGTGCCTCGATCCGGCACGCCGTGCGGCCCTGGGGCGGGTGGTGCTGATCTACATCCCCGTCTACAACGTCGACGGGGCAGTGAACCGCGCCAACACCAGCCGCGTGAGCCAGAACGGCCCGGAGGCGTTCGGCTTTCGTGGCAACGCGCGCCACCTCGACCTGAACCGTGACTTCATCAAGGCCGACAGCCTGAACGCCCGCACGTTCGCCAAGGTGTTCACCCGCTGGGACCCGGACGTGATGGTCGACACCCATACCTCGAACGGTGCCGACTACCAGCATGTGATGACCCTCATCCCCACGCAGCCTGACAAGCTGGGTGGCCACACCGGGCAGCATCTTCGCGAGGAGATGCTGCCGGCGCTGTACGCCGACATGGCCGAGCGGGGCTTTCCGATGTGCCCGTATGTGAATCCGGTGAAAGAGATCCCCGACGACGGCATCGCGGATTTCCTGGACACGCCACGGTTTTCCACCGGCTACGCGGCGCTGCACCACACGATCGGCTTCATGCCCGAGACGCACATGCTCAAGCCCTTCGAAGCGCGCTACCACAGCACTCGCGCGATCGTGGAGGTCGCACTCGCCTACACCGTGGCACATGGGCCGGCCATTCGCACGGCGCGGGCTGCCGATCGCGCGGCGCTTCAGCCCGGTGCCGCGGTGGCCCTGGACTGGACGCTCGACACGAACCGCCCGCGGCCCTTCCGGTTCAGCGGCTTCCGCGCGGTGTATGAGCCGAGCCGTCTGGGCCGCTACATGCGCCTGCGCTACGACCGCAGTTCACCCTGGCAGAAAGACATCCCGTACTTCGACCGCTACCTCAGCACCGCCAGCGTGCAGGCCCCGCGCGCCTACCTGCTGCCCCAGGCCTGGCACGATGTGGCGCAGCGCCTGGCCGCCCATGGGGTGCCGATGCAACGGGTGGCCCGCACGGGCACGGCGCGAGCTGAAGCCTATCGTGTCACCCGGGTTCACAAGCGGCCGGTGCCCTTCGAGGGGCGTCATCTGCACGCCGAGGTTTCGGTTCATGCCGAGCCGACGCAGGCCCGCATGGTGGAAGGCGACTGGGTGATTCCGCTCGGGGGCGCGCTCGACCGGTTCATCGTTGAGGTGATCGAGCCCCAGGGCATCGACAGCTTCTTCCGCTGGTCCTTCTTCGACAGCGTGCTCGATCGCAAGGAGGGCTTCAGCGACTACGTCTTTGAAGACGAGGCCGAACGCCTGCTGGCCGACGAGCCCGGGCTGCGCGAGCGCTTCGACGCCTGGAAACTCGCCCATCCCGATCTGCTCGGCGATCGCGACGCGGTGCTGACCTTCCTCTACCACGCCTGCCATCGCTACGCGGAGCCGGAGTGGTGCGTTTACCCGGTGCTGCGCCTGCAGGAACTGCCGGACGGGCTCAGAGGTTGAGGTGGCAGGCGGCGTGTCTAGTGCAGTGTTTGATGCTGGGCGGAACTGAAGAAAACCGATGGGTTTGGTCGTCTGGCGAGGCGCAAACCACAGCGATGCCCGGTGGCATCGCGAGGATTTGCAACGACGCCAGGCGGCCAAAGGCACGGTTTTGTGTTCCGCACGGCGTCGAACACTGCACTACCTCACGGTGCCGCCACGCCATCAGCCCTGGCGCTGGGCGGCCATCTCCCAGCCGTGTTCGTCCTCGCCGAGGATCACGAAGCCGAGGCGGCGGTACAGACGCTGCGCAGGGTTGTTTTGCAGCACCTTGAGTTTCAGGGCCACGCCGGCTTGATCGGCCTCGTCGATCAAGCGGCTGACCAGCGCGCCGCCGATGCCCCGCCCCTGGTGGGCGGGCATCAACTGCACCTGCAAGATCCACCACACCTCGGGCTGACGCCAGAGCTTCCACAAGCCGGCGGGCTCGCCGCCCACCTCGATCACTTGCGCTTCGTCCCAGTGGCTGCGCACCCGCTCTTCCATCTCGGCCGCCGTCTGGACGATGCCAGCCGCCCGATGGTGCGGATCCATCGCGATCTCGCGCAGCCGCAGCAGGAACGGAACATCCGCTTCCTGTGCCGGCCGCAGCGTGAACATCGGTGCCAACGCGGGAGCGGTGGCCCCCGCGTGGGTCAGTTCAGGCGTCGGGCTGAGGGAACTCACACGGCTGCGAGCGCGCGGGCCAGTTCGTCCTGGAGGTCTTGCACGTCTTCGATGCCGACAGACAGGCGGATCAGGGTGTCGCCGATGCCGAGCTTGGCGCGCTGTTCGGCGGGAATGGAGGCGTGGGTCATGATGGCGGGGTGCTCGATGAGGCTCTCGACACCCCCCAGGCTTTCGGCCAGCGCGAAGAGCTCGCAGCTCTCCAGAAAGCGACGCGCTCCGGCGAGGTCGCCCTTCAGTTCGATCGAGATCATGCCGCCACCTGAGCGCATTTGCCGCCTCGCCAAGGCATGCTGCGGGTGGCTTTCCAGGCCGGGGTAGTGCACCCGGGCGACTTGGGGCTGGGCCTCCAGCCATTGGGCCAGGTGCAGCGCACTTTGCGAATGCCGTTCCATTCGCAGTGCCAGCGTCTTCACGCCACGCAGTGCCAGGAAGGCGTCGAACGGCCCGGCGATCGAGCCGATCGCATTGTGCAGAAAGGCCATCTGCTCCGCTATGGCCGCATGGCGCGGCTCGCGACCCACGACCGCCACGCCGCCCACCACATCCGAGTGGCCGTTCAGGTACTTGGTGGTGGAGTGAACGACGATGTCGAAGCCCAGCTCCAGCGGGCGCTGGCCCCAGGGGCTGGCAAAGGTGTTGTCCGCCACCGCCAGCAGGTTGTGCTGACGCGCGATGCCGGCCACCGCCTCCAGGTCGATCAGCTTCAGCAGCGGGTTCGACGGTGTCTCGACCCAGACCATCTTGGTGTTGGGGCGGATCGCGGCTTGGATCGCGTTCGGATCCGTCATGTCGATGAAGCTGAACTGGTGCGCGGCGGTGCGGCGACGCACCCGCTCGAACAGCCGGAATGTGCCGCCGTACAGGTCGTCGCTGGCGATGATGTGGGCGCCGCTGTCCAGCAGCTCGAGCACCGTGGACATGGCCGCCAGCCCAGATGCGAAGGCGTAGCCGCGCTGGCCGTTTTCCAGGTTGGCGATGCAGCGCTCCAGGGCCTCCCGGGTCGGGTTCTGAGAGCGGGAGTACTCGTAACCTTTGTGCACCCCGGGGCTGGACTGCACGTAGGTCGAAGTCGCGTAGATCGGCGGCATGATGGCGCCGGTGCTGGGATCGGGGTGCTGGCCCCCGTGGATCACCCGCGTGGCGAAGCCGAAGGCGTCGTAGTGCGTTGACTGGTTGCTCATGCGAGGTTCCTCCGCAGGTGGTTCAGCAGGTCGAAGCGGGTGATCAGACCATAGAAGCGGTCCTTGTCGGCGACCACCGCCACGAGGCCTTGGCGCAGGGTGGCCGTCAGAGCCTGGATGCTGGCGTTCGGGGCGAGTGTCTCCACGCGTTCGCTCATTGCGCTCTTCACGGTTTCGCGGAACTGCGAGGCATCGGAGTTCACCCGCAGCAGCAGGTCAGACTCGTCGAGCAGGCCCACCAGCTTGCCTTCCACCAGCACCGGCAGTTGAGAAATATCGGCCGCCCGCATGCGCTGGAAGGCGGTCAGAAGCAGGTCGTCCGGTGCGACGCTGATCACGGCATCGTCTTCCATCCGGCGCGAGATGAGGTCGCGCAGGTCGCCGACCACCGATCGCTTCAGCAGGCCTTGGTCGAACATCCAGGCGTCGTTGTAGACCTTGGACAAGTACCGCGTGCCGGTGTCGCACACGAAGGTCACGACGCGTTGGGGCGTCGTCTGGGCGCGGCAGTGGCGCAGCGCTGCCGCCACCAGCGTGCCGGTCGACGAGCCCGCGGCAATGCCCTCGCGCTTGAGCAACTCGCGTGCGGTGCTGAAACTCTCGGCATCGTCGATCGTGTAGGCATGCTTCACACCCGAGAGATCGGCGATCGAGGGGATGAAGTCTTCACCAATGCCTTCCACCGCCCATGAACCGGCCTGGCCCACCTGGCCGGTGGCGATGTAGTCGCACAGCACCGAGCCCTTGGGATCGGCCAGCACAAATTCGGTGGCGGGGTCGACGCGATGGAAGTAGCGCTTGAGCCCGGTCAGGGTGCCGCCGGAACCCACCCCGCACACGATGGCGTCGACACGGTGGCCCATCTGCTGCCAGATCTCGGGGGCGGTGGTGGTTTCGTGCGCCAGTGGATTGGCGGGGTTGTTGAACTGGTCGCTGTACCAACTTCCGGGGATCTCCTGGGCCAGCCGTGCTGCCACGTCCTGGTAGTAGGCGGGGTGGCCCTTGCCCACATCCGATCGGGTGATGTGCACCTCGGCGCCAAGCGCCTTCAGGTGCAACACCTTCTCGGCGCTCATCTTGTCCGGCACGACCAGGCAGACCTTGTAACCCTTGGCACGCGCGACCAGCGCGAGCCCGAGCCCCGTGTTGCCGGCGGTGGCCTCGATCACCGTGCCGCCCGGCTGCAAGCGACCGTCGCGTTCAGCCGCCTCGATCATCGCCAGGCCAATGCGGTCTTTGATCGAGCCGCCGGGATTCTGCGATTCCAGCTTCAGAAAGAGCTGGCAGCAACCAGTGTCGAAGCGCTTGACCTCCAGCAGTGGGGTGTTGCCGATCAGGTCGAGCACCGCGGGGCGCGCGCCTGAATCCATGGGGGAGTCCGAAGGGTGTCTCATGTGTCTCCTGGGGTGCTGTGGCCTGGGGGCTGGTGGCCCCGAGGCTGGCTGGGATGCGCGGATCGCGCGCAGGGAAAGCCAGCATACGCCGTGCCGGGTGAGGCACGGTATGCGCTCAGCGCATATGGGGAGACAGCAGGGTCTTGGCCGATTCAGCCGGTGTGGCGTGCCCGCCAATGAGACGGCGGCATGCCCAGGCGGGCCGAGAACACGCGCGAGAAATGCGCTTGATCGGCGAAGCCGCAAAGGCTGGCGATTTCGCCCAGAGGCAAGCTGGGCTGGCCCAGCAACTGCAGCGCCAGCTCGATGCGCCGCTGCAGCAGCCACTGGTGCGGCGGCTGGCCCGTGGCAGCGCGAAAGGCGCGCGCGAAATAGCTGGGTGACAACTTCAGTTGCGCGGCCACATCGGCGATCGAGATCGACAGGCCCAGATGGGCGCGCATCCAGTCCGTGGCCTGGCGCAGTTGCCAGGCGGCCAGTGCGCCCGGCCGCGACGCCACGGGCACGTCGACGTGTCGCCGCCAGCCCGGATCGCGCCGTGCGGCCGTCCAGGCGGGCGCCACGGCTGCCGACGCGGCGCCGTCGCAGTGGGTATGGAGATCCGAGGTGTGGAGGTCGTCTTGGCGCATGGTCATCTGGCGCCAGATCTTCCCGGCGGGCGCTGCTTTGCGCCAGCCGGACGGCCACTTAAGAAAGATCACCCGGGTGACTAGGTGGAATCACCTGGGTCGACCGGCGGCGGGCCTGCGGAAATGAGTGCTGGCCGCCTCTGAACGCGCCTCGCGGTCAACCCGGCTGCGACTGCGCGGCGTTGCCCTGCGGCAGGCTTCGCACGAGCTCCGACAGCAACCGCGTGGCCTGCCGCTGTAGGGGTGTTGCGCGCTTGTGTGCGGGCGTGGCCAGGCACAGCACACTGATCACCGCCGGCTCGACGATCGGCCGTGCCACCAGCTCATCGGCCCGTCCCGAGGCCAGCACCGCGCTGGCGTTCAGCACCGCATGGCCGTAGCCGGCGCAGACGAGATCGATGATCGCGGCGATGCTCGAAACCTCCCAGGCGATGTTGAGCGTCAGTCCGGCCAGGGTGGCCTGGGATTCGATCAGGCGTCGGATCACATGCTGGCGTTCGGGCAGAACCAGTGGGTAACGCGCCAGCGACTTCATCGGCACCGTGCCACGGGTGCGGCCGGCCTCGCCCTTGGCTGATGTCACCAGGCACAGAGGTTCTTCGAGCAGCGGCTGGAGGCTGAGGTGGGCGGCGGCTTCCGGGTTGTAGACGAGGCCGAGGTCGATCCGCCCTGAGGCCAGCCATTCGGCCACATGCGACGACAGGCCCTCGACGATGGCCAGCCTGGCTTTGGGCAGCTGACGCTGGAAGCCATCGATCAAGGGCAGTGTGAGCTGGCGGCCGATGGTGGGGGGCAGCCCGATCGTGATGCGGCCGACCGGCTCATCGCGGCTCGCGCCCATGTCTTCACGGGCCTGGGCCACCTGGTTGAGGATGACCACGCTGTGCTCGAACAGCCGCTGCCCGGCTTCGGTGAGCGTCACCCCGCGGCCGTTGCGTACCAGCAGCGTGTCACGCAGTTCGACCTCCAGCGCCCGCACCTGACGGCTCAAGGCGGGCTGGGCCATGTCGAGCGCCAGCGCGGCCTTGCTGAAGCTGCCGAGCTCGGCGACGCTGACGAAGTATTCGAGTTGCTTGAGGTTCATGCGAGGGCGCCCGATGATACGGCGCACCCTCGGATGCCTGAGCCTGGCTCAGGGCTTGGGTGACCCCGGCTGAAAGTACAGCGCTGCCTGGCTTTCGATTGACTCGCGCGCCGCCGGCGAGAGGTACCAACCCAGCGGCACCAGATCGCCATTGTCGAGCTGGTCGTAGAACAGCGGCGCCGGCGCATCAGGTTGCTGGGCCAGCTCGGCGGCGAGCGCTGCCGGGGCCTGGCGGCCATGTGCACCGATGCCTGAGACGTTGACCAACGCCACCGCCGGACCGAGCAGGTCGGCCAGCAGATCCAGCCGATGGCGATTGGCCGGGCGAAGCAGGTCTGCCTTCAGTTCTGCGTCACTGGGGTGAACGCGGGGGTCCAGGCAAGGCACGGGGGGGCCGTCTTTCGGCGCACGTTCGCAGTCGATGCGGGGCTGACCATTGCGGATGAGGATGAGCCGCGCCTTCCAAGGCGGCGGCAACCAGCCGCGAAGGCTGCGCCACAGATCGGCCAGGGTGGCCGTGCCGCTGTTGTCGTGGTAGCCCCCGTCGGCCAGATGGCCGCGCGTTCGGTCCTGGCCGGGCTCCGGTGGCAAGGCGGCCAACGGGTTGATGAATGGAAAGCGTGCGGAGGTGTGGGCCGCCGTGATCAAAGGCGGCCACGCGCCGAGCTCGGTCACCAGATCGTGCGAACTGGGCAGATCCATGCCGTCCAGCGTGCCCAGCACCGCTCGATTGCCCGATTCGACCCAGGTCGAGTTCAACAGCATCGGCGGTACCCCCGGGGGATGGCCATCACTGCTGGGCACGTCGCCGAGCGAATCGCCCAGGTGGCCGAACTGGCGGATCCATTCCCGCTCGAACGGTTGGGCCCGGCTCAGGTGCACGCAGCCTGGCTGGCTGCAGGCCAAGTCCAGCGGGCCGAGCTTCATCGTCGTCGGCAGCACGCGGGCAAATGCGTCTTCGAACAGCAGGCCGCCGATCAAGGGCGATAGGCCATCGAGCCGGCGGAAGCCGGATTCGACACACTCGCGCACCGAGTAGCTGCGTGCGACCGGTGTGTCGTCTGCAGGGCCTTGCGTGGGCAGTGCCGGGTTCACGGGCGATGCGGGCACGATGCCGCTGCCGGCGCCCGACCGGTCACGCACGTGGGCCAGGCAGGCGCGGTACACCGCGATGCCGACCGACCCGCCCGATACGCCGCTCAAGGCGGCGATGCGCTTGTCGATCGTCGGGTCGGCGTCGTGCAGGCGGGCCAGGATCTGGGCCGTCCAATAGGCGCTTCGGATGCCACCGCCTTCTGCGGCGATCAGCAGCACCTCGGCTTGTTCGGGCGGTGGATCGGCGGGCAGTTGCAGCACCCAGCCTCCGAGCACCTGTCCGGCAGGCGGCCGGGGGCTGGCGACGCGGTTGTCAGAGCGCGCCATCAGTGGCGCACTGCTTGCATCCACCGCCTTCAGCGCCAGGGAGGCGAAAACAGCCAACAACGCCGCGAGCACGCCTCTCATCACGTTGAAACGTGTCGTGCTCCAGTGGGCGAAAAACCGCTGGCCCTTGTCGTGCCGGTAGCAAAAGAGCAGCCACTGAGCCGCCCCCAGCAGCACCAGCACCAGCAAGGCGTTCACGCCGTGCCAACGCAATGTGACCAGGTCTTCCCAACGGGGGGCGGTGAGCGGCAGCCGGTGGTTGTCCGACCAGCCCAGTGCGGCGAACAGGGCCACCACCAACAGCAACAACAGGCTCCACGCCACCGCACGTCGTTGTTCCACCAAGGTCAAGAGGCCGGCGACGCCCAGCCACCAGTTGAGCGCCAGCGCCAGCAGGGCGATGGTGGCCGGGGCCTGGGCGGTCACGTCGGGCCGCCACGCCATGACGATGCGCAGCCCGGTCATCAGCAGCAGCGCGACCAGTGGCCAGATCACGGGGTGCGCGAGCGGCCACATCCAACGCGACAGCCACTGAGCGGCGGGCTTCATCCACGAGACGGTCCGGCGCCTGCGCCTCAGGCAGGGGGGGCCGCTGTCTTCGGCGGCGAAATCTGCCTGCCGCTTCTGCAGCACCGCCGAATCGCCCCACAGCAGGCGATAGAAGTCGGGCTCGCTGTTGTAGTACGCCGCCAAGCTGGCCAGTGGCAGGCGTCGGCGCAGTTGCAGCAGGAAGAAGCCGGCGGCGAGCGCGAAGCCCCCGAACCCGATCAAGCCGAGCAAGGTGCCGCCCAGCTGCTCGGCGACGGTGCCGGGCTTGGCGGTGCGCAGGCCCGCCGTGATCGCATCACCGACCGTGTAGGCCACCAGGCCTGCCACCATCACCAGCGGCACCAGCGAGAGGGCTCGCGCCCACCCGCGGGCGAACGCGCCCACGCTCGCGGCCACCTCGGGGCCACCGCCCAGTACCAGTCCCGGCCGCTGCACCATGCCTGCCAGGCGGGTCCACAACCAGCACGAGTAGGCGAGCATGGCCACCGAGACGGCGCACAGGCCTTGCACCAGCTTGCGCCACCACAGCGCGCCGGCCGTGGCAGCCGGGTCGGGGTAGGCCAGGCCGAGCAGCACGTCGCGGCATTGGTCCAGCACCAGTGTGAAGGTGCCGAACATCGCCAGCACCACGATCACGTAACGGCTGCGCCCGATGACGCCACCCACACCGGCCCGCCAAGCGGCCCGCTGGCCGGCCTCAGTGCGTTGGCGGTCTTGCGTGAGATCGAGGTCGAGCCCGAACCACCAGATCACCGCGCCCGCCAGGATGGGCAGCAGGGCGAGCCCGATCAGCGCGGGCTTCGCGGCATGGGCCCAGGCTGCCGGTGCGGCCAGTGCCGATTGGGCCGCCGCCCGGCACGCCGAGGTTTCGTCCACCGCCACGATCAGCGCCAGCGTCGAGACCAGGCCCGCCGCCACGGTGCCGAGCCCGCGACAGAACAAGCGGTTGCGCTGGATCGGCGCTGCAAGGGCCCATCGCCACAGCACGACCAGCAGGGTCAATCCCACCGCGAGGCTCACCGCGGCCGCCGCGCTGCTCACGCCCAGGCGCACCGCGCCGGCCCAGTTCTCGATCAGGTCGACCAGCACCAGCAGGCCCACGCTGACGGTGCTGGCCCACGGCAACACGCGCGACAGAATGCGCGCCAGCAGGCTGGGGCCCGGCTGCAGTGCTTCGTGCAGGCCGCGTCCGGCCGCGAGGAAGAGTGCAGCGTACAGGGGCACGAACAAGGCGCTGTCTGCCAGCACATAGGCGGCGGCACTTCGCCAGCGCAGGGCGTATTGGCACCACAGGTTCACGGCGGCGGAGACGCTGTCCGGACGCGTCCAGCCCAACAGGTCTTCGATGCCGTAGCCCGAGGGCAGGCGCAGCGCGAATTGCAGGGTGGCGAGCGTCAGCGCAACGATGCCGGCGCCCGAGGCCAGCCAGGCGAGCGGGGCGATCGAAAACGCAGACGGGTCTGCCTCACGCCCAGGCGGTTGGGCCCTGCTGCTGCCTTCCGCCACTGCCATCTGCTGCTCCTTCACGCCACGGTGGGCGCGAGCATAGACGGCTGCTCACCGCTTGCCATCCCCTCGAAGGGGCATGGCAAGGCCGTTCAGTTAGGGGCGCGCGGCGTGAAGATGGGGGCCGAGGCGCCGCTGGCCGGCGGCATGGCTGCGGCTGGCGAGTTCGAAGGGTAGGGCGACGCGGCCGTGGCTGACGGCGCCGTGGATGCGGGCGGCACGGTGGCCGCCGAGGTGGCATCGGCCGGACGCGCCGGCGAGGCGATCGGCGGCGGCAGGCGCGGTGCGGTGGCCTGGTGCTCGGGCATGTTGGCCGGGGCGCGCGTGACGCGCGTGCGGCCACCGGTGGTGACCAGCAGCACCCGGTCACCGGGTGCCAGCGCTTCGGCGCCTTTGCCCTGGACGACCGATCGCTGCTCTCCATTGCGCATCTGGACGATGATCTCCCAGGCCTGCTCGCGGGTGGCGTCGCGCTCGATGGCATTGCCGATGACGGCGCCGGCCACGGCACCGATCACGCCGCCGACGGCGCCGTCCCGGTAGCCACCGATCGACGAGCCGGCGATGCCGCCGACCACACCACCGGTCACGGCACCGGCGCCGCTTTGCTGGCCGTCCACCGTCACCGGACGCATCGTGAGGATGGTGGCTTCCTGCACGCGCGACATGCGCTGAGCATGGTACGGGTGGACGACATCCGGGCTCGCGGTGACACAGCCCGTGAGTGACGAGACGGCGGCGACCGCGGCGGCCAGTGTGGCAGCAGACAGCAAGGAGCGCTTCATGGCAGCAGGTGTGGGCAAAGGATGCATGGCCAACGGCAGCACGGGCAGGGCCGTTGACACCGCTTGATGCAAATTCTGAGTATCCCGGGCGGCGGAAGTTCGCCAGGCGGGTAAAGAACTGTGAATCGGCCGCGGCCCGCAGCGCTTCAGTCGTGCAGGCGGCTGTTGCGCGGGACGCTGGCGAGCAGGAAGTCCATCTGGTCGGACAGGATGCGCCGACCGCGCAGGATCATGTCTTCGTGCAGGCTGGGCACATAGGGCAGGTAGATCAGGCTCATGTGCGCCTCTTCTGGCAGACGGTTGCCTTTGCGGCCATTGCAGCCGCGGCAGGCCGTGATGCAATTCATCCAGGTGTCTTGCCCGCCGCGAGAGACCGGCACGATGTGCTCGCGGGTGAGATCGTCGAAAGCAAAGCGGTGGCCGCAGTAGGCGCACATGCCGCGGTCGCGAACGAAGAGCTTCGGGTTCGTCAGCGCCGGTGATTGGCGCCAGGCCCGTGAGGGGACCGCGCCGCGCACGGCAATGATGGGATGCACCTCGATGCGCGACTGCAGCCCGGTGGCGCGCTGCACGCCGCCCCGCAAGACCTGGCACGCATCACCCAACGTCCAGGCGATGCTGTCGCTGGCATAGAGGACGGCGGCTTCGCGTACCGTCATCCATGCCTGGGGGCGGCCGGACACATCAAGCTGCAAGACCTCCATGACTGGGGCACCTTCGCTTCACCCGGAGCGGGTTCAACTCGCAGCATAGCGCTGTTGCGTGACAAGTCTCAACTGCGGGGTTCAGTGGCACGCTCCACCGCAAGGCGGCAGACCATCGGGAAAACCCGTATTCGGGCGGGCCATGCTGCAGCATCTAGGCCACCGACCCTAGAAAAAGTCGCAACCCGTCACGCACGCAGCTCGGCGATTTCTGCAAAATAGAACGATCGTTCGTTTCATTCCCTGGCCCGGTTCCCCGGGCCACCGCCAGGTCCCGACGTGTCGTCACTGCCTTCCGAAACCCGCCGCAGCCCCAGCGCCCGTTCGCTGCAAAAAGGTCAAGCCACCCGTGCGGCCATCCTCGACGCGGCGCTCGCGCTGGCCTCGAACATGGGGCTCGAGGGCCTGTCGATCGGCGCCCTGGCCGAGGTGACCGGGATGAGCAAGTCGGGCGTCTTCGCCCACTTCGGCTCGCGCGAAGAGTTGCAGATCTCGGTGATCCGCGAGTACCACGCCAAGTTCGAGGAAGAGGTGTTCTTCCCCGCCATCCGCGAGCCGCGCGGCCTGCCCCGGCTGGTGGCGTTGTTCGAGAACTGGATCAAGCGCGTGGCGGTCGAAATCGACTCCGGCTGCATCTACATCAGCGGTGCGGTCGAGTTCGACGACCGGCCCGGCCCGGTGCGCGATGCCCTGGCGGACATGGTGCTGGCGTGGCATCGTGCGCTCAGCCGGGCGATTGAACTGGCGGTCGAGGTGCGCGATCTGATGCCCGATACCGACCCTGGCCAGATGCTTTTCGAAGTGCACGGCCTGATCCTTGCCCTGCATCACGACGCGCGCTTTCTGCGCAGCCCGGGTGCCGTCGAGCGCGCCCGGATCGGCTTCGCACGCACGGTTTCTCACTACGCGATGCCAGGCGCCACCGAACGGGTGTCGCTGGCGCCGTTGCATTCCCCCGCGGCCCCGGTTGCAAAAGCCGGCCGATAACTCGTCCATACGTCTTTAGGAGCTCACGATGGCCCAGTACAACCCGCCCCTGCGCGACATGCAGTTCGTGCTGCACGAAGTGATCGATGTGGTCAACGAGTTCAAGGACATCGCGGCTTACGCCGAGGTGGACGCAGACACCATCAACGCCGTGCTCGAAGAGGGCGGCAAGTTCGCCTCCGAAGTGCTGTTCCCGTTGAACATCAGCGGTGATGCCGAAGGCTGCACGCTCGACAAGACCACCCACGACGTCAAGGCGCCCAAGGGCTTCAAGGAAGCGTATGCCAAGTACGTTGAAGGTGGCTGGCCTGCGCTGAGTTGCGACCCTGCCTATGGCGGCCAGGGTTTGCCGCACACGGTGAACCAGTGCTTCTACGAAATGCTCAACAGCGCCAACCAGGCCTGGACGATGTACCCCGGCCTGAGCCACGGCGCCTACGAGGCGCTGCAGGCGCATGGAACCGAAGAGCAAAAGAAGACCTACCTGCCCAAGCTGACCAGCGGCGAGTGGACCGGCACGATGTGCCTGACCGAGCCGCACTGCGGTACCGACCTGGGCCTGCTGCGCACCAAGGCCGAGCCGCTCGGCGACGGCACCTACAAGATCACCGGCCAGAAGATCTTCATCTCGGCCGGCGAACACGACCTGGCGGAAAACATCATCCACTTGGTGCTGGCCCGCCTGCCGGATGCGCCGCAAGGCTCGAAGGGCATCTCGCTGTTCATCGTGCCCAAGTTCAAGGTGAACGCCGACGGCTCGCTGGGAGCGCGCAACGGCATCCACTGCAATGCCCTCGAGCACAAGATGGGCATCCACGGCAACGCCACCTGCCAGCTGATCCTGGAAGACGCGGTCGGCACGCTGGTGGGTGAGCCGAACAAGGGCCTGATGGCCATGTTCGTGATGATGAACGCCGCTCGCCTGGGCGTGGGCAACCAGTCGCTCGGGCTGACCGAGGTGGCCTACCAAAACGCCGTGGCCTACGCGAAGGACCGCATCCAGATGCGTTCGCTGTCGGGCCCGAAGGCACCGGACAAGCCGGCCGATCCGATCATCGTGCATCCCGACGTGCGCAAGATGCTGTTGACGGCCCGCGCCTTTGCCGAAGGCGGCCGCGCGCTGGCGATCCACACCGTGGTGCAGTTGGACAAGGCGCTGCACCATCCGGACGAGGCCGTGCGCAAGGAGTGCGACGACGAAGTGGCACTGCTCACGCCGATCATCAAGGCCTTCCTGACCGACAACGGCTGGCTCGCCACCTCGCACTGCATGCAGGTGTACGGCGGCCACGGCTACATCCATGAATGGGGCATGGAGCAGTTCGTGCGTGATGCCCGCATCAACATGATCTACGAAGGCACGAACACCGTGCAGTCGCTCGACCTGCTGGGCCGCAAGATCCTGTCGGACAACGGCAAGAAGCTCAAGGCCTTCGGCAAGAAGATCGCCGAGTTCGTCGAGGACGAAGGCGTGCGCGAAGACATGCAGGAATTCATCAACCCGTTGGGCGATATCGGCGACAAGGTCACCAAGCTGACCACCGAAATCGGCATGAAGGCCTTCCAGAACCCGGACGAGGTGGGCGCCGCCGCGGTGGACTACCTGCGCGTGGTCGGTCACCTCACCTTCGCCTACTTCTTCGCCCGTATGGCCAAGGTGGCGCTGGATGCCCAGAAGGCCGGCAACACCGACCCCTTCTACACCGCCAAGCTGATCACCGCGCGCTTCTACTTCGCCAAGCTGCTGCCCGAGACCGCAGGCCTGATCCGCAGCTGCCGCGCTGGCCTGCAGCCGCTGATGGCGATGGACGAAGCGTTGTTCTGATCGCCACCAGACGGACCGGAGGAGACATGCAAAAACACATCGTTCGTCATACCCTGCTGGCGGCCGCGCTGGCCACCGCCGGATCGCTGGCGTGGGCCGATGCGGCCTCGCCGGTGGGCCTGTGGAAGACCATCGACGACGGTTCGAAGAAAGAGAAGTCGCTGGTGCGCATCGTGGACAGTGGCGGCGTGCTGACCGGAAAGATCGAGAAGCTCCTCGATCCGAACGAGAAGCCCGACGTCGTCTGCGAACTCTGCAGCGACGATCGCAAGAACCAGCCGGTGGTGGGCCTGACCATCATCCGCGGCGTCAAGCAGGATGCCGATGACAAAGCCTTGTGGAACGGCGGGGACATCCTCGACCCGGCCAACGGCAAGGTCTACAAAGTGCGGTTGAAGCCGGCGCAGGACGGCAAGGCCCTCGAGGTGCGCGGCTACATCGGCATGCCGATGCTGGGCCGCTCGCAAACATGGATTCGCGTCGAATGACGCCTGAAGGAGCACAGAAGATGAGTCGATTCCAGGTCCGCAAGGTCGCCGTGTTGGGCGCCGGCGTGATGGGTGCGCAGATCGCCGCCCATCTGGTCAACGTGAAGGTGCCGGTCGTCCTGTTCGATCTGCCCGCCAAAGAGGGCCCGAAGAACGGCATCTCCTTGAAGGCGATCGACAACCTCAAGAAGCTCAAGCCGGCTCCGTTGGGCGTGCCTGAAGACGCAGCCCGCATCCAGCCGGCGAACTATGAAGAGCATCTCGATCTGCTGAAGGACTGCGACCTGATCATCGAGGCCATTGCCGAGCGGATGGACTGGAAGCTCGACCTGTACCAGAAGATCGCACCGTTCATCGCCCCGCACGCGATCGTCGCCTCGAACACCTCGGGCCTGTCGATCACCAAGCTGAGCGAGGCGCTGCCCGAGAGCATCAAGCCGCGCTTTTGCGGCATTCACTTCTTCAACCCGCCGCGGTACATGTACCTGGTGGAACTGATCCCGACCCCCACCACCGAAGCTGGCTATCTGGACCAGCTGGAGACCTTTGTCACCACCACCGTGGGCAAGGGCGTGGTGCGGGCGAAGGACACGCCGAACTTCGTCGCCAACCGCGTGGGCATCGCCGGCATGCTGGCCACCATCCATGAGGCGCAGAAGTTCGGCCTGACCTACGACGTGGTCGACGACCTGACCGGCAAGAAGATGGGCCGTGCCAGCTCGGGCACCTTCCGCACCGCGGACGTCGTGGGCCTGGACACCATGGCGCACGTCATCAAGACGCTGCAGGACAACCTGAAGGACGACCCGTTCTTCCCCAGCTACGCCACGCCGCCGGTGCTGGCCAAGCTGATCGAACAGGGCGCTTTGGGACAGAAGGCCGGTGCCGGCTTCTACAAGAAGGTGGGCAAGGACATCCTGCGTCTGGACCCGGCCCAGGGCGAGTACGTGGTGGCCGGTGCCAAGGGCGACCCGATCGTCGACCGCATCCTCAAGAAGCCTGCCGCCGAGCGCCTGAAGCTGCTGCGCGAATCGACCAACCCGCAGGCGCAGTTCCTGTGGGCGATTCTGCGTGATTCGTTCCATTACGTCGCCGTGCACCTGGCCGACATCGCCGACTCGGCCCGCGAGGTGGACTTCGCGATGCGCTGGGGCTTCGGCATGAAGCAGGGCCCGTTCGAGCTGTGGCAAGAAGCCGGCTGGCAGCAAGTGGCTGGCTGGGTGAAGGAAGACATCGAGGCCGGCAAGGCCCTGTGCAACGCACCGCTGCCCGCCTGGGTCTTCGATGGGCGCACGGGCGTGCACACGCCGGAAGGCTCGTGGTCCGCCTCGCAAGGCAAGTACATCCCTCGCTCGAACCTGGCCGTCTACCAGCGCCAGCACTTCCCCGAGAGCCTCGTGGGTTCCGGTGCGGCCGATCCGCTGAAGGCCGGCACCGAGGTGTTCCGCAACGACGACATCCGCGTCTGGACGCTGGATGGCGAGGTGCTGATCGCCACCATCACCTGCAAGCTGCACCTCATCAGCCCGGCCGTCACCGAAGGCCTGCTGAAGGCGGTCGAGCTCGCCGAAGCGAAGTACCAGGGCCTGGTGATCTGGTCGCCGGACGATGTGTTCTCCGCTGGCGCGAACCTTGAAGCACTGATGCCGGTCTTCATGAAGAGCGGCAGCAAAGGCATCGCTCCCGAGGTCAAGAAACTGCAGGATGCGCTGCTGCGCGTGCGCTACGCCAACGTGCCGGTCGTGGCCGCCATGCGGGGCATCGCGCTGGGCGGTGGCTGCGAAATCGCGGTGGCCTGCGCGAAGCGCGTGGCCGCGATGGAAACGTACGTTGGCCTGGTCGAAGTGGGCGTCGGCCTGTTGCCGGGCGGCGGCGGCTTGACCTACATCGCCCGTCGTGCGGCCGAGAACGCGCAGGCCGGCCCGGGCTCGGACCTGCTGAACTTCCTCAAGGGTGGCTTCGAAGGCGCCGCGATGGCGAAGGTGGGCACCAGCGCGATCGAGTCGCGCAAGCTGGGCTACCTGCTCGACAGCGACGTGATCGTGCCGAACAAGGACGAGTTGCTGCATGTCGCGATCAGCCAAGCCAAGGCCATGGCCGACGCGGGCTACCGCGCCCCGGCCAAGGCCCAGATCCCGGTCGCCGGCCGCATGGGCATCGCCACCATCAAGGCCAGCCTGGTCGGCATGCGTGACGGCGGCTTCATCAGCCAGCACGATTTCCACATCGCGAGCCTGATCGCCGATGTGGTGTGCGGCGGCGAAGTCGAAGCCGGCACGGTGGTGACCGAGGAATACCTGATGACGCTCGAGCGCAAGCACTTCTGCAGCCTGCTCGACCACCCGAAGACTCAAGAACGCATCATGGGCATGCTTCAAACCGGCAAGCCCGTGCGCAACTGATTGGAGCGACGAACATGACCAAGCAAGTGCAAGACGCCTACATCGTCGCCGCCAGCCGCACCCCGATCGGCAAGTCCGGCCGCGGCTACTTCAAGAACACCCGTTCCGACGACCTGCTGGTGCGCGCCGTGCAGGCCGCGCTGGCCCAGGTGCCGTCGCTCGACCCGAAGGCCATCGAAGACGCCATCATCGGCTGCGCGATGCCCGAGGGCGAGCAGGGTGCCAACATGGCCCGGATCGCGATGCTGCTGGCCGGTCTGCCCAACAGCGTGGGCGGCATCACGGTCAACCGCTTCTGCGCCTCCGGCCTGTCGGCCGTGCAGATGGCGGCCGATCGCATCCGCGTCGGTGAAGCCGATGTGATGATCGCCGGCGGCGCCGAGAGCATGAGCATGATCCCGATGACCGGGGTCAAGCCCTCGTTCAATCCGAACGTGTTCCTGAAAGACGAGAACGTCGGCATCGCCTACGGCATGGGCCTCACGGCCGAGAAGGTGGCAGCGCAATGGAAGGTCAGCCGTGAAGACCAGGACGCGTTCGCACTGGCCTCGCACCAGAAGGCTTTGAAGGCGCAGGCGGCCGGCGAGTTCACCGACGAAATCTGCTCTGTGGACGTGATCGACCGCTTCCCGAACCTGGAAACCGGTGAGATCTCGCTGAAGACCCGCACCGTCAACCTCGACGAAGGTCCGCGTGTCGACACCTCGCTCGAAGGCCTGGGCAAGCTCAAGCCGGTGTTCGCCGCCAAAGGCAGCGTCACCGCCGGCAACAGCTCGCAGACCAGCGATGGCGCCGGTGCGCTGATCCTGGCCAGCGAAAAAGCGGTCAAGCAGTTCAACCTGAAGCCGCTGGCGCGTTTCGTGAGCTTCGCCTCCAAGGGCGTGCCGCCGGAGATCATGGGCATCGGGCCGATCGAGGCCATCCCCGCCGCGTTGAAGACGGCCGGCCTGTCGCTCGCCGACATGGGTTGGATCGAGCTGAACGAAGCGTTTGCCGCCCAGGCGCTGGCGGTCATCCGCACGGTCGGCCTGAACCCCGACGTGGTCAACCCGATGGGTGGCGCCATTGCGCTGGGCCATCCGCTGGGCGCCACCGGTGCCATCCGCGCTGCCACGGTGGTGCATGCCCTGCGCCGCCACAAGCTGAAGTACGGCATGGTGACCATGTGCGTCGGTACCGGCCAGGGCGCAGCCGGCATCTTCGAGGCCGTCTGACCATGACCACGCGCCGCCGTCTGATCACTGCCGGCGGCGTCGTGGCAGGCGCCACCGCGCTTGGCATCGGGGTGTTCATCGCCACCGGCCAACGCCGGTTCGAGACCCTCGACGATGCACGCCGTGCGGTGGTGCCACTGGCCGAGAAGCCGTTGCAGACCACCGGCGCGTGGAATCTCGCGCAAGTGTTGAACCACGCTGCCCAAAGCATCGAGTACTCGCTCGATGGCTTTCCCCAACCGAAGCCTGCGCTTTTCCAGGCCACGGTGGGCCACCTGGCGTTCGCGCTGTTCGATGCGCGTGGCGCTATGCACCACCCGCTGGATCAGCCCATTCCCGGCGCGCCCGCGCTGGCGGCCGATGCATCGGTGCCCGACGCGGTGCAGCGGCTCTTGGCCGCCTTTGACCGCTTTGAACGGCATTCCGGCGCCTTGCAGGCCCACTTCGCCTATGGTGCGCTCGACAAGCCGGCCTACGCCCGGGCGCACTTGATGCACTTGGCCAACCACTGGGCCGAGTTCTCGCCGGGCTGAGAGCCTCAGAGGCTTTCGCTCTCTCCGGCCGGCATCGAGGAGACGATATGCAAGTCATCCGTTTCCCTTCCACCGACGGCTTCATGCTGGCCGGCACCTTGTATGGTCAGCCCGCCGAAGCGCGGGCAGCCGTGTTGATGGCGCCCGCCATGGGCGTGCCCCAGAGCTACTACGCCGATTTCGCAGGGTGGCTGGCGCGGCTGGGCTACCTGGTACTCACCTTCGACTATCGAGGCATGGGGGCCTCGCGCCCCGCCAGCCATGCCCGCTCGCTGAAGGGTTTCGAGGCCGACATCCACACCTGGGCCGAGCGCGACGCGGCCGCGGCACTGGCGTGGTTGCGGGCCCAGCTGGCTGCCGATCGGCCAGTCCATTGGATCGGCCACAGCCTGGGCGGCCAGATCCTGGGCCTGGTGCCCAACCGTGATCTGGTGGATCGGGCGGTCACCGTGGCGTCCGGCAGCGGCTACTGGCGCGACAACGCGCCTCAGCTCAAGCGCATGGTGTGGTGGATGTGGTACGTGGTGGTGCCGCTGGCGCTGCCGCTCGTCGGGTACTTCCCCGGGCGCCGGCTGAAAAAGGTGGGCGATTTGCCCCGCGGGGTGATGGCCCAATGGCGGCGCTGGTGCCTGTCGCCACACTACATGATGGGCGAGGGCGGCAGCGAACTGCGCGAGCGCTATGCCGCGGTGCGCACCCCCATCCTGGGTCTGAGCTTCACCGACGATGAGTTCATGTCTCATCGCAACATCGAGTCGCTCCACGGCTTCTACCGGCAGGCGCCCAAGGCGATGAAACGCATCTCCCCCGCCGAGGTGGGCATGAAGCGCGTAGGCCACTTTGGCTTCTTCCGCTCTCAGGGTGAACCCAGGCTGTGGGCGGAAATCGACCGTTGGTTGAGGCCCTCCCCCCTTGGGTAAGGGGGTAGAAGACAGAAGTTGATCATTCGGCTTTGACCGACCGTGGTGGTCTTCCTAGGATCGGGGTCCCGCCGCCGGCCTGGGCTACGAGCCCGGCCCAAGCAGGCGGGGCCCGTTCGGCACCAAGCGATTCGCCAGTGCCGGCTTTTATGTTCCTCAGGAGACTGCAAACATGCAATCACGTCCCTCGACCCTGTGGCTCGCCGCCGCCCTCGCTCTGGGCATGGCCGCCACCGCGCACGCCGCCGCTACGCGCGACCAGGCCTCTTCGGCCTCGGAAGCGGCTCAAGGCGTGCAAATGGTTCCCACCGGCAAGGGCTATGGCGTTCCCGCCAAGGCTGGCCAATTCGTGCCCCAGGTCGAGTCTGCTCTGGCCAATGGCATTGACTACCACGGTGGTCCGGTGATGAAGGCCAAGGGTGGCCAGAACATCTACATCATCTGGTACGGTGACTGGGCCACGCAAAGCCCGACCGGCAAGGCGATCATCACCGACATGTTGAAGAACATCACCGGTACGCCTTACTACAACATCAACACCACGTACTACCAGAACAACGACACCACCAAGAACGTCAAGAACAAGGTCAACCTCAAGACCCAGATCGACGACGCTGGCAAGTCGCTGGGCTCGGCCCTGTCGGACGCGCAGATCAAGCAACTGGTTCAGGACGCCATCACCGGCGGCAAGCTCCCGTCTGACAAGAACGGCATCTACCTGGTGCTGACCACGAAGGACGTGAACGCCACCTCGGGCTTCTGCACGCAGTACTGCGGCTGGCACACGCACGCTTCGATTTCTGGCGTGGACATCAAGTACTCGTTCGTGGGTGACGCTGCACGCTGCATCGGCTCTTGCGCCGCGCAATCGGCCAGCAGCCCGAACGACAACCCGGGTGTCGACGGCATGGCCAGCGTGATCATGCACGAGATTGAAGAAGCCGCCACCGACCCGGATCTGAACGCCTGGTGGCAGACCTCGACCGGCATGGAAAACGCCGACAAGTGCGCCTGGACCTTCGGCACGCAACAGACGGCCCCCAACGGCTCGAAGTACAACGTGCAATGGGGCCCGCGTAAGTTCCTGATCCAGCAGAACTGGGTCAACGCGAATGGCGGCAAGTGCGCCATGCAATATCCCTGATGATGCGTGTCGACTGCTGGGCGCTGGCCGTGGCCGGTGCTTTGCTGTTGAGCTCGGCGGCTGGGGCCGCCGAGCCGGCCGGAGATCCGCCGCCGCGTCAGCGGGTCGTGACGATGACCCGCTTCGTCAAGATCTTCAATGATCACGAGTACGACCTGATCGATGCGGTGCGCGCGGGCGACAAGGGCAACCTGGATCGCCTGGTCGCGGCCGACTTCGAGCAGCGCAACGCCGCCAGTCCGGCGGTGCCGGTGCCTCGCGACGAGTGGATGCAGGCCAACGAGCTCAAGGCGCCCGGGCAAGCCCTGGTGACCGAGCTCGCCGTGCACGACCGCGGCGAGCTGGCGATCGCCAGCTTCCGCATGAAGCTGAAGGAGCGCGATCTGTTCATCGTGGATGTCTGGCGCCGCAAGGGGGCCGATGCCTACGAATTGATCACGCGCTACGCCAGCCCGATTCCAGGGGCTGCTCCGGCAGCACCTGCAGCGCCGAATGGGAAACGCTGATCGGGGGTAGACCCGGGACGGCTTTGGAGTGCTGACTCCAGGCCGCAACCGCCAGGGCCGCAAGTGGGGCTGTCAGAATCGACGGCACTTCCTGCGGCCCTTTTCCATGGCCGCATCCAACCAGGAGACGCCATGTCGATCAAGACTGCCACGCTCAATGGCGTGGCTACCATCGAAATCGCCCGCCCCGAGAAGAAGAACGCCCTCACGCAGGCGATGTACCAGGCGATGGCCGACGCCATCGTGGCCGCGCAGGACGACCCCGCGGTGCGCGCGGTGCTGATCACCGGGCAGCCGGGCATCTTCACGTCGGGCAATGACATCGAGGACTTCATGCAGCGCCCGCCGCAGAGCATGGATTCGCCGGTCTTCCGTTTCATGCAGGCCCTGCTGGGCTGCGACAAGCCGGTGGTGGCGGCCGTCACCGGCGCGGCCATCGGCATTGGCACCACGCTGCTGCTGCATTGCGACTTTGTCTATGTGAGCGACGAATCGCGCCTGGCCATGCCCTTCGTCGGCCTCGGTTTGGTGCCGGAGTTCGCGTCCAGCCTGGTGGTGCCCGAACTGATGGGGCAACGGCGTGCCGCCGAAAAGCTGCTGCTGGGCGACCCCTTCACCGGCGAGCAGGCGGTCGAGTGCGGCATCGCCAATGCCGTGCTGCCCGCTGCCGAAGTGGTGCCTCACGCGCGCCGCGTGGCCGAGCGCTTCAATGCGCTGCCGCCGGGTGCCGTGCGTGACAGCAAGCGCCTGATGCGCGGCCCTCAGCGCGATCAACTGATGAAGACGATGGCGGTCGAGGCCGAGCTGTTCGCACAGCGGCTGCGCAGCCCTGAGGCGATGGAGGCCTTCCAGGCCTTCTTCCAGAAGCGCCAGCCCGACTTCAGCCAATTCTCCTGACCGAGCCGAACCATGAGCCTGCCGGCCAAGGTGGCGCTCGCCCCGCTGCTGGTGTGGCAAGGCGTGCGGGTGCGTCGCAGCGCGCTGCGCCTGCCCGAGGCGCGCGGGCCGCGGCGCGGCACCGCTGGCGGTCGTGACCAGCCTCGCCTGCGGCTGTTGGTGGTAGGTGATTCGTCGGCAGCCGGCGTGGGTGTGGGCCACCAGCGAGAAGCGCTTGCCGCGCCGCTGGCCCAGGCCCTGGCGCAACGGCTGGGTGGCCCGGTGGCATGGCAACTGATCGCCACCACCGGCCACCGCGCGGCCGACGCGCTGGAGGCGCTGCGGGGCGCAAAGCGCTTGGCAACGGCCGATGTCATGGTGGCGGTGCTGGGCGTCAACGATGCGGTGGCGATGACACCGGCACGGTCTTGGCTCGCCACGCTGGACGACCTGCACGCCTGTGCAGTTGAGCGCGCTGGCGTTCTCACCACCTGGCACACCGCCTTGCCGCCGATGGGCCGGTTTCCGCTGCTGCCGCAGCCGTTGCGTTGGGTGTTGGGACGAGAAGCCGCGCGCCTGGACACCGCCTTGGCCCGTCACCTCGAAGGTCGGGCTGATCGGCGCCTGGCGGCGCTGCCGCCGACGCCACCGGGCGTCCTGCCTTCCGGCTGGGTGGCGGAGGATGGCTTCCATCCGGGCCCGATCGGCTACCGGCGCTGGGCGGAAGCGCTGGCAGATCAGCTCTCTGCGGGGCTGCATAGTGTGAACCCGCCCTAGCCTGGATATTTCGCGAGTGAGCGGTCGGCAGCCCTGATTCCGAAGGCGTTGTTAGAGGTATCTGACGCCAATAACGACGCCTGTTGAAAAGAGGACTGCCAATGCCAAAGCGTACGGATGCGCCGATGCTGATCGGCAAGGTGGGGCGCCGGCTGGTGCAGGCGGGCTTTGACGGTGGGGACATCGTCAGCGACGGCGGCGTGATGCTGCTGCGCCAGGCCGACGAGCGCATCGGCCTGACTCGATCGGCGGCCAGGGTGTTTGCTGATGGTCGCCGCGCCGCGAGCGTGCGCCACAGCATTCACAGCCTGCTGGCACAGCGCGTGTACGGGCTGTGCTGCGGCTGGGAAGACGTGTCGGACCACAACACGCTGCGCCGGGACCTGGCGCTGCAAACGGCCGTGGGCCGCGCCGAGGAACTGGCCTCGGCGCCCACGCTGAGCCGGCTGGAGACATCGGCCACCAGCGAACACGCGGCGGCCTTGCATGGGGTGCTGCTCGATCAGTTCATTGCC